>JANNZD010000157.1:0-24211 GCA_031410435.1 Betaproteobacteria bacterium
CATGGGTGCTGCCGCAGGCAATCGCGCAGGCGACTCGGGCGGCGGGCGCAGGGCGTCGAGTTCGGTCTCGACGCGGGCCAGGGCCTCGAAGACCTCGTCCACCGCGGCCTGCAGGGCCCATGCTGCGGGGGTGGGCGCCAGTTGGCGGCCCTGGGGCTCGAACAGGGCCAGGCCCAGGGTCTCGCTGAGCTTGCGCAGGTGGCCCGAGACCGTGGGCTGGGCCATGCACAGGGTGTCGGCGGCCCGGGTCACGCTGCCCAGCCTGAGCACCGCCTCGAAGGCCGCCAGTTGCGGCATGGTGCCGTGGCGCAGGTAGCGGCGCAGCCGCTGCGTGGATGCTTGCATCGATGTCTCCAGGAGCCTTTGCCGAGGGCTCGGATGCCTGGTGACAGACCGCCTTGCCCGGATGGGCAAAGGTCTTGCTCGACACCGGTGGGGCCGGGGCCCTGCAGGCCGGGTGGTGCCGGAGAGGCGACCACCGTATTGACGACGCTGCAGACCGCGTGGCCTGTCTGACGGGCCGCGCAGCGAACTACTCCCGCTTTGCTGAGGCGGGTTCTACCACACCGGCGCGTCGGACGCTGCGAGTTCCATCGCGAATCTCGATGGCTCGGCCCGGCGCTGCCGCCAAGAATGCGGGCCATGGACCTCTCGCAATTCTTCACCGCCCTGCTGGCCATCATCGTCATCGACCTGGTGCTGGCCGGTGACAACGCCATCGTCATCGCCCTGGCTGCCCGCAGCCTGCCGGCCCATTTGCAAAAGCGCGCCATCGTCTGGGGGGCGCTGGGCGCCATCGTGGTGCGCAGCGCGATGACGGTGGTGGTGGTCTGGCTGCTCAAGATCCCGGGCCTGCTGCTGCTGGGGGGCGCGGCGCTGGTGTGGATCGCCTGGCGCCTGCTGCAGCCCGAGCAGGGCGGGTCGGGCGGCCAGCACCCGGCGGCCACCACCTTCTGGGGCGCGATGCGCACCATCGTGATCGCCGACGCGGTGATGGGCCTGGACAATGTGCTGGCGGTGGCCGGTGCCGCGCATGGCCACTATGGCCTGGTGGTGGCGGGCCTGGTGATCAGCGTGCCGATCGTGATCTGGGGTTCCACCCTGGTGCTCAAGGTGGTCGAGCGCTTCCCGGTGGTGGTCTACCTGGGCGCCGGGGTGCTGGTGGCGACTGCAGTCAAGATGATGGGCAGCGAGCCCGTGGTGGCGCCGCTGTGGGCCGCCGCGCCGGCGCTCAAGCCGCTGCTGTGGGGGCTGGTGCCGGCGCTGCTGTGGGCGGCGGTGCTGCGCAACCACCGGGTACTGGCTTCGCGCATCCACCACCGCCTGACCGAGCTGGCCCCACTGCGGCCGGCCGCAGCCTCGCAACGTTCGACCCCCGCTTTCGCAGGAGACAAGACCATGCTCGATGTGCTGGTACCGGTGGATGGCACGACCAATGCCCTGGGCGCGGTGCGCCATGCCTTGGGCGAATACCAGCAGGACCACCGCCTGCGCCTGCACCTGCTGAACGTGCAGCCCTCACTGTCGCGGCATGCCGCCCGCTTTCTCAGCAAGGGCGATCGCCAGGGCTGGCACCAGCAGCAGGCGCGTGCGGCGCTGGCACCCGCCGAGCGCCTGCTGGCCCAGGCCGGCGTGCCCTTCGAAAGCCACTGGTGCGTGGGTGGCCGGGCGCGCGAGATCTGCCGCTGGGCGCGTGACCTGCAGGTGCACCACATCGTGATGGGCACGGCGCGCAAGAGCTCGCTGACCCGGCTGCTGGAAGACTCGGTCACCAACCAGGTGCTGGAGGCCACCCCGGTGCCGGTGGAGGTGATCGCCGGCCGGGCGGTGTCGCGTTGGGAAAGCCTGGGTCTGCCGGCCGGCCTGGGGCTGGGAATCGGCAGCCTGCTTTGGCTGGCGCTGGATTGAGCCGACGGATCAGGCCTTGGCGTGGCCGGCCACCTGGCGGGCGCGGCTGGCTTCGCGACGGTAGGCGCCGCAGCCGATGAATTCCGACTGGCCCAGCGGCAGGATGTAGGACTCCTTGGGCGTCACCACCTGGGTGCTGGGGTTGACCACGTCGTACTGGATCCAATTGCCGCCAGACTTGGCGGCGGCCCAGGCGCGCTCCAGGAAGAGCGGTGCGTCCAGGCCCGGTACCGATGAGGCGGGCTGGCCCGCCAGCTCGGGTCGGCTGCCGAATACCGTGGTGTTGCCATTGCGGTCGAAGATGAAGATGTAGAGGTCGCGGTCGATGAAGGCGCCGGCAGGGTCGTGGAAGTCGGCAAAGGCGGCCTCGCGGCCGCGCTGGGCCAGGTGGGCCATGGCCTTGTTTACCAGGGCCTGGGCCTCGTCGGCCGAGGCCTGGCGCAGGCGCATCGTGGCCACCGCCTGCTGCAGCGAGCTGGCGCGCTCCACCAGCGTGCTCGAGGCGCTGTTGGACAGCTCCACCAGCTCGGCGTTCTCGCGCGTGATCTTGTCCAGGCTGGCCACACTGTCGGTCACTTCGCCCAGGCCGGCGCTCTGCTGGGTGCTGGCCGCCGAGATCGAACGCAGCCGGCCCGAGACTTCGCGCACGCCATTGACGATGGTGTCGAGCGAGCTACTCACATGGCCCAGCTTGCTGGCCGACGCATCGACTTGCTGCGATGCATTGCCGATCAGCTGGCGGATCTCCTCGGCCGATTCGGCGCAGCGCTGGGCCAGCTGGCGCACCTCGCTGGCCACCACCGCAAAGCCCTTGCCGGCCTCGCCGGCGCGCGCCGCCTCGATGGCTGCGTTCAGCGACAGCATGCTGGTCTGGAAGGCCACATCGTCGATCACCGCCACCACCTCGGCCACCCGGGCCGAGGCGGTCTGCATCTGCTGCATCGACGCCACGGTTTCGGCCATCGCGCCGTGGCTTTGCTCGGCCTGCCGGAACAGGCCGTCGGTCAAGGCGTCCAGCGCCCGCGCCGCCTCGGCATTGCTGGCCACGGCCAGGCTGAGCTGGGCGATCGCGTCCATCGAGCTGCGCAGGCTGCCGGCCTGCTCGTCGGTGCGCACCGACAGGCGCTGGCTGCCGTCGGCCACCTGGGCGCCGGCCAGGTTGACCAGCGTGGCGCTGCTGCGGATCTCGGCCACCATGCCCGACAGCTGCTGGCAGGTGGCGTCTACGGTGCGGCCGATCTGCGCCAGCTCGTCGCGGCCGCGCACCTCGGTGCGGTGCGCCAGGTTGCCCTGGGCGATGGCATTGGTGCCGCCTTGCAGCGCCCGCACCGACGCCCGGAAGCTGACGAAGAAGGCCGCGATCAGGTAGCCCATCAGCAGCACCCCGGCGCCGAACAGCCCCGCCTGGGTCAGCATGCTGGCGCGCTGGGCCTGCACCCTTTGGGCCAGGATCTGCTGCAGCCTGCCGGTGGCCTCCAGGCCCAGCGCGCGCACCGCGTCGGTGGCGGCGCTGGTGTCTGGCAAGGCAGTCGTGCGCAGGCCCGCGCCAGGGGCGGCGGGCGCCGGGTCCGCAGGCGCTGGGCTGGCCAGGCCCAGGACCAGCGCCGTGGTGCTGCGCTGCAGCTGCAGGCGCGCAGCGGGCCAGGCATCCGGCGCCTGGCCACCGGCACGGCTGAAGGCGGCCAGCTTGGCCTCGATCTCGGCAGTGGCGGTCACCAGCCGGCCGGCAGCGCCCAGCCAGCCCTGGCGGGCCGCCGGATCGGCCGGGTCGGGCCCCGGCCCCGGCGCCGGGCTGACCGACAGGGCGGCCAAAGACTCCAGCGTCGGCTGCAGGGTGTTGATCAGCAGGTCGATCAAGTGGTAGGCCCGGGCCTCGGGGTCGTAGACCAGGCCCGAAGCTTCGCCCAGCGCGGCCCACAGGCCGAGCAGGCTGCCGATGGCCTGGTGCTGGGCTGCCAGCAGCTGGGCGGGACTCTGCAGCGCGGGCGGGGCCGCCAGCATGCCCAGCAGGCCGGGGCGCGTGGCGGCCCAGCCGTCGTTCAGGCCCAGGCCGGGATGCCGGGCCAGGCGCTGTTCCAGGGCCTCGATGGCGCTGCCCAGGGCCTTGGCACGGGCCGCGCGCAGCGGGCCGGCCTCGGGCATGCCGGCCGTCGGCAGCGCGGTGGCAGCACGCAGCGCCTGCGCTGCCTGCAGCAGGCCGGCCAGCGGCTCGGCCACCTCGAGGCCATGCTGCTCGGCCACGGTGTCGCGGTGGGCCTGGGCGGTGCCGCCGATGGCCGACAGCATCATCAGCGTGGTGGGCACCAGCATGGTCACGGCCAGCAGGGCCAGCTTGGCAGCCATCGGCAGGGCCACCATCAGCCGGGCGCCCGGCGCCAGCAGCCCGTGCAGGCCGGCCTGCCAGCGCGAGGGGGCGGGGCCAGCGCTGGCGCCGGACGAAATCGGGGTGATGGTCATGTCACGAGGGCCGGGAGCGGCAGGAAGGGGCGCGCCACGGGCTGCGGCGGGGCATCCGGTCGCGCGGTGTCAAAACAGATCGACCTTGGCCGCGCGCTCGATGTGCAGATTGCCGTGGTGGCGGGCGCGCTGCTCTTCCATGGTGTAGCTGGCCTCCAGCTTGGCCAGCCAGTCGGCGGCGTCGCTCTGGGTGGCATACGGGTGGCGCTGCACCCAGCGCGCAAATTCGCTCATGTCGTGGCCCACCAGCTGCAGCATCTGGGTCAGGCGGTCGCCCAGTTGCAGCTGGCCGACCAGGCCGTCCACCGACTGGCGCAGGCCCTTGCAGGTGGCCTCTACCTCGGCCGCGTCGTTCAGCACGCCACCCAATGCAGTCTGCAGTCGTCCCAGGGCCTCGCGCGCACGCAGGTCCAGGCTCAGGCGCAATTCCTCCGGGGTGGTGTCATGCATCTGGGCGCGCAGCTGGCAGGGCTGCAGGGTCTGCCCCAGGCGGGTCACGGTGCGGCCTACCAGGTCACCCACCTCGGCCATGCGGCCTGCCAGGGCCCGGGTCTCCATCGCGATGGCCACCGCGCCGTTGGCGGCGGCGCTGCCGTTGCGCTGGGCCTCGATAGACGCATTGAAGGCCACCAGCCGGGTGTGCTTGCCGATCTCGCGCGCATCCTGGCCGGCCTGACGCAATTCGTCCAGGGCCTGGGCGCAGCGGGCCAATTCGGCCCAGGCCGCGTCGCGCTGTTGCAGCGCGTCTTGGCTGGGCGCCAGCAGCAGGGCCAGCGCATCGGCCGCCCCTGCCAGCATGCCGTCAACATGGCCTGCCTCGGCCGACGGGGCCAGCCGCTCGAGCTGGCAAGTCAGGCAGGCCAGCGCGGCGGCGATGTCGCGGATACCGGCTTGCAGCTGGCCCAGACCCTGGCTGGCGGTCTCGCGGGTGATGTCGAGCTGCTTGCTCCACACCGGCACCACTTGGCTGACCATCACCTCGGCGCCGACCCGCCCGCCCACCAGGGGCTCGCCAGCAGGGTCGGCCTGCGGGTCGGCGTGATCGGCAGCCGGCCCGCTCTGGCGCCGCAGCCAGGGCAGGCCCAGCCCGGCGGTGATGGCGCATGCCGCGCCTACCAGGCCGAGCCAGCCCCCCTGCCAGCCCAGCGCCAGGCCACCGATCAAGGCCACCACCAGCAGGGCCCAGGGCCCCAGCACCGGCCGGGAGGCCAGCGGGCGTGCGGCGGCCAGCGCCGGGGCGGAAGCACGCTGGGACAGGTCGAGAGTGGTCATGTTGGCAAGGGCGCAAGGCCGTGCTGGGCAGGAGATGCCTGGATTTCGGCGCGGGCCGACGATTCCTGAGCGGCTTTCGGTGCGCCCGTCTCAAGTCGGGCATCGGGCTGGCCGATAGCCCGCTGAGCAAGGTCAAGCGCATAGCGCTTGCAGTGGTCCGTGCCAGGGTCTTGCCCGGCCCGGCGCCGACCCTCCACCGTCAGTCGACAGAAAAGGCCCGCAGATGTCCTCAACCGTGACCCTGGCAGTGGCCCAGGGCCCAGCCGCCGCGCAGCCTTGGTGGCGCAATCTGATCGAGTTCTTTGCCTACCACGGGGTCTGGGCCATCGGCGTGCGGGTGATGCGGTTGTGGTCGCTGCGCGCCAAGATGGTGTTGCTGGTGGCTGTGCTGGCCATGCCCCTGCTGCCGTTGATGGCCAACGCCATCTTCGAGCGCAATGCCACGCTGGGCGAAAGCGCACGCCGGCTGGCCGGCCTGCGCACAGTAGACGCGGCCTATGCCTTGGCGCGCCTGCTCGACACCCAGCGCCAGGCGCTGGAAAACCGCCAGGCGGTGCCGGACGCGCCGCTGGTGCCGGCGCTGGAGGCCTTGCAGACTGCGGCCGAAACGGCCGAACAGGCCGGTGTGGACCTGGACCTGGTGATGCGAAAACATCAACCGGCGCTGGAGCGGGCACTGGCCCCGAGCGGTGAACTGCCGGCGCTGCGACTGGAGTCGCTGAAGGCGGCCCGGGCGGCGCTGGTGGATATCCGCCAGGCCGCCCTGCAGCACTCGCACCTGCTGTTGACACCCGACCCGCAACAGGACGCACTGGCCAGCCTGGCGGCCGAGCGCCTGCCGGCGCTGCACCGCGAGCTGGCGCTGCTGCGCGGCCATGCGCTGCGCCTGGCCAGCCTGGTCGAGAAGGACGCCCGGCCCGGGGCCGATCTGCACGCGGCGGTGGTGGCCCTGGCCGGCAGCACCGAGAGCGCCGAGCGCCTGGTGCAGCAGTGTGAGGGCCTGCTCAATGCGCTCAAGGGCGGCCCGCTGCAAGCCGGCGACGCCGGCCTGGCCGCCAGCCGCCAGGCTTTGGCCCAAGTGCGTGCCGGCGTGCTGGCGGCCAGCCCGGTGGTCGACCTGTCGGCCCAGCAGCGCGGCCTGACGCAGGCGGTGCAGCAGATCATCGACCTGCAGCAGCGGCTGAACGGCCAGTTCGCCAAGCAACTGAGCACCCAGCAGGCCGACGCCCGGCAACAGCGCGACGGCCTGCTGCTGGCGCTGGCCCTGACCCTGGCGCTGGCGGGCTACCTGATCTACAGCTTCTTCCTGGTGATGCGGGGTGGCTTGAATACCCTGGATGGTCAGATGGCCCGCATGGCCCAGGGTGACCTGAGCGCCCGGCCGATGCCGCGTGGCGGCGACGAGGTGGCCCGCATGATGCAGGCGCTGACCGTGTCGCTGGCGCGCCTGAGCGACCTGCTGGCCTCGGTGCGCCAGGGCGTGGGGGCGATCGCCCAGGCCTCGACCCAGATGGCCGAAGGCAATGCCGAGCTGGCCAACCGCAGCCAACACACCAGTCAGGGCATGGGCAGCTTGGGCACCCAGCTCAGCGACTACACCCAGGCCTTGCAGGCCTGCACCCGGGCGGTGGAGTCGGTGGTCACCACGGTGCAGGCGCTGCGCCTGGCATCGGTGCGCAACCGGCGCCAGATGCAGCGCCTGCAAGAGCGCATGGGCAGCCTGCGCGGCAAGAGCCGCGAGATTGGCGAGATCGTCAACCTGATCGACACCATCGCCTTCCGCACCAATATCCTGGCGTTGAATGCGTCGGTCGAGGCCTGCAAGGCCGGCGAGGCCGGGCGTGGCTTCTCGGTGGTAGCGCAGGAGGTGCGGGCCTTGGCCACGCGAAGCGCCGATTCGGCCCGCCGCATCAGCCGGATCGTCACCAGTTCGACCCAGGAGATCGAGCACAGCGGCGCTTTGGCCGACGAGACCGGCCGCTCGATTGCCGAAGCCGACGCCCATGCCGAGGCCATCCACCTGGCGATGTCCACGCTGGCCGGGCTGACCCACCGGGGCGACCGCGATGCGGCTGCACTGCAACAACAGATCCGCGACCTGGGCGAGCAGACCAGCCAGAACCAGGCCCTGGTGAGCCAACTGGCCAGCGCCTCGGCGTCGCTGCGTGGCCAGGGCGAGCGCCTGGCGCAGCGGGTGGGCTTGTTCAAGCTGAGCTGAGCTGAACCGCCCGACCCCGGGTCGGCGCTATACGTCGGTAGGGGCCTGCGACAGGCTGAGCGTGATCGTGGTGCCCACCCGCGCCGCGCTGGTCAGCGCCAGCTGGCCGCCCATCTCGGCCATCAGGCTGCGGGCGATCACCAGGCCCAGGCCCACGCCCGGGACGGCGGTGTGCTCGGCGCCGACCCGCTCGAAGGGCTGAAACAGACGCTGCACTTGCTCGGGGGTCATGCCGATGCCGCTGTCTTGCACCACCAGCTGCACGCTGCCGTCGGCCATCACCCGGGCGTCCAGCGTGACGCTGCCGGCCTGCCGGTTGTACTTGATGGCGTTGGACAGCAGGTTGACCAGCACCTGGCGCAGGCGCTGCGCATCGGCCAGCACAGTCAGGGCGGCATCGACCCGGGCCTCCAGGCTGATGCCGTGGGCGTCGGCCGCGAAGCGCACCAGGCGCAGCGACTCGTTCACGCTGTCGAGCAACACCAGCGGAACCAAGGTCAGGTGCAGCTTGCCCTCGGCGGCGCGGTTCAGGTCGAGCAGGTCGTTCACCAAGCCCAGCAGGTGCTGGCCGGCGGCATGGATGTGGCCGGCATACTGGTCGACGATCTCGGGCTGGCTGCTGGTCTTGGCCATCTGCAGCAGCTGGGCAAAGCCGACCACCGCATTCAGCGGCGTGCGCATCTCGTGGCTGACCCGGTTGAGGAATTCGTCCTTGGACGCATTCACCAGTTCGACCGCCTCACGGCGCAGGCGTTCTTCGGCCAGCGTGGCCAGATGCTCGGCGGCGGCCTTCTGGTCGCTCAGGTCGTGCACCTGGTAGAGGTGGCAGGTGGGCTGGTCGCCATCGTGGATGGCCGACACGCTGACCAGGGTCCAGACCGGCGCCAGGCCAGCGGCGCGCAGGTAGCGCTTCTCGAACTGCACCACACCGCCCGGTGCGCCGGCCAGTTCCTGCAGGCGCTGGCGCTCGTGGGCCTGGTCGGCAGGCAGGGTCAGCGCCGCCTGGCGGGTTTGCTGCAGCGCGGCGCGGCTTTGGCCGAGCAGCCTGCACAGGGATTCATTGACCAGGATGAACTCGCCGCTGAAGGACACCAGGGCCATGCCCAGCGGCGCAAACTCGAAGGCATTGCGGAACAAGGCCTCGCTGGCCCGCAGCCTGGCCTCCTGGGCCAGCCGGGGCCTGCCGTCGCGCATCACCAGCACTGCGCCCAGGCGCTGGCCGTCCTCTTGCTTGACCGGCGCCGCGGCGATGTCCACCAGCTGGTCGCGCTGGCCGCGCGAGGCCAGGCCTACGCCATGGTCCAGCGGCGCCGCCCGGTCGCTTTGCATCACTGCGGTCACCAGGGCCAGGGCGCTGGCCCAGGGCTGTTGTGCCGATGTCGGCCACCGCAACTGCACCACCTCGTCCACTGGCCGGCCGGCGGCGTCTTCCAGGGTCCAGCCGGTCAGCGCCTCGGCGGCCGGGTTGAGAAAGCGGACGCTGCCGTCGCTGCGGGTGGCCACCACGCCGTCGCTGACACAGCGCAGGGTCTGGGCGAACCAGCCATCGGCCTCGCGCAACTGGCGCTCCATATGGCCCTTGGTCAGCGCCACCTCGATGCCGGCGCGCAGCTCCTTGATCTGGTAGGGCTTGGTGAGGTAGCCGTAGGGGCCGGTGCGGGCGGCGCGTTGCACCGTGTCGGCGTCGCTGTGCGAGGTGAGAAAGATCAGCGGGATGCGGTGGCGCTGCAGCAGGATCTCGGCGGTGGCGATGCCGTCCATCGGCCCCTGCAGGCGCACGTCCATCAAGATCAACTGGGGCCTATGCCGGGCTGCCAGGGCCAGTGCGGCCTCGCCGCTGGCGGCCACGCCCACCACCTGATAGCCCAGCTCCTGCAGTTGCAAGCGCAGGTCGAGCGCGACGATGGCTTCGTCCTCGACGATCAGGATGGAAGAGGGGGTCATGGGGGCGGATTCTGCCGGGTGGGCCGTTGACGGGTCAGATTGCCGCGGCGGGCAGATCGGGTCTGGGTGGATTCAGGCGTGTCAACAAGGCCGAGAAGCTGGCGCCCGCCGCCCCGCCGCTGCTGTCAACCCGCAACTCGCCGCCCAGCTGCTGGGCCAGGCTGGTGGCCAGTTGCAGTCCCATGGACGCCCCGGGCGCGCCCAGGTCAAAGCCGGCGGGCAGGCCGATGCCATCGTCCTGCACCTGCAATTGCGCGCCTTGCGCGGTGCGCAGCAGGCGCACCTCGATGCTGCCGCCGCGGCCACCGGCAAAGGCATGCTTGAGGCTGTTCATCACCAGTTCGGTGACCAGCAGCCCGTAGGGCACGGCATCCTGCAGCGGGGCGTCGATGCGGTCGATGCGGGCCCGCAGCGTGATGCCGCAGCGGCCGGCATCCGCCGCCTCACCCAAATGGCGCAGCAGGTCAGCGGTGTAGTCGGGCAACTGGATCGCCTCGAGGTTGCCGGTCTGGTAGAGCTTCTCGTGCACCAATGACATGGCCTGCACCCGCTGCACGCTGTCGCGCAGGGCGGACCGGGCAGGGCCCTCGGGCAGGGCCCGGCGCTGCAGGTTGAGCAGGCTCTGGATCACCTGCAGGTTGTTCTTCACGCGGTGGTAGACCTCGCGCAGCAGGGTTTCGCGTTCGGCCAGGGCCCGGCTCAGTTGCTGTTGCTGCGCCATCAGGGCGGTCACGTCGGTGGTGCCTACGTAAAAGCCCAGCACCTGGCCGTCGGCGCCGACGTCGGGCACCAATACGCCTTTGAGCATGCGCTGTTCACCGTTGACTTCATCGGTTTCCAGCATCTGCTGGGGTTGGCCGGCCAGGGTGGCGGCCACCGCTTGGCCTACGGCATCCGGCAGCGGACTTTGGTTCAGTTCGGACCGCTTGCGGCCCAGGATAGCCTCGCGGGGCAGGCCAAGGCGCTCAGCCTGGCTGCGGTTGACGAAGCGGTAGCGCAGCTCCCGGTCGATATAGGCGATGCGCATCGGCAAGTTGTCGGTGATGTTGCGCAGAAAGCGCTCGCTGCGCTGGGCCTCGTCGCGCGCGGTGGCTACCAAAGCCTGGGCCTGGTGCGCCTGCGCTGCGGCGCTGGCCTCGGCCGCTTCGCGCCGGGCGGTGCTGCGGTACATGCCCGCAGCCGCCAAGGCCAGCGCGCCGCACACCGCCAACAGCAGCAGCGTGTCCCAGAGGATGCGGGTGCGCCAATCGGCCAGGGCGTCGGTCAGCGAGATGCCGGATGACACCACCAGCGGGTAGTCGTCGAGCGCACGGTAGCTGTAGATGCGTTCGGTGTTGTCGCGCACCACCACCTGCTGCACCGTGCCGACCGGTGACTGGGGCAGATGCACCTTGAACATCGGCGAGTCAAACCAGCTCTTGGCAAACAGCGCTTCCTTGCGGGGTGCGGTGCCCACAATCCAACCGTCGCGCAGGAACAGCGTGACAAAGCCGTTGCGGCCGGTGTCGACCGAATCCAGCACGGGTTGCAGGGCGCCGGTGTCCAACAGCGCCAACACTGCCCCTGGCCCGCCGGCACCCGCCTGGCCCGGCGGCAGCGGCAGGCCAACCGGCATCTGCCAGACCGCGTCGCGCACCGCCTGCTGCCGACCCAGGATGATGCGTGCTGTGGGCTCGGCTTGGCGCCGGGCCTGCCAATCCTGCAACAAGGCGCTGGCGCCGGCCTGTGCTGCCGGCGGCAGGGTGCTGGCCAGCAGCTTGCCATCCGCGGCCAACCAGACCAGGCCGGTGACCAGGCCGTCGGCCGGCAGCAAGGCGCGAAGATCGTTCTGCAATGCCGGGTCTGCAGCGCTGGCCTCTGCTGGCGCCCTGGCGATGCGGGCAGCGGCGATGCCCAGCAGGGCTTCTGCCCGGCGCAGGCTTTGCCGGGTGTGGGCTTCCAGCAGCCGGGCCAGGTTGGCGGTGGTGGCCTTGGCCTGCACCACTTCGTTGTCGCGTTCGCGGTACAGGTCGTAGGCGGCAAAGGCGGCCAGGGCCAGGCTGGCCAGCGCGACAAAGACCAGCGGCTGCCAGCGCGGGGCAATGTTCATGTGGGCTGGGCTGATGCGGCAGCCTCCAGCAGCAGGGCCAGGGGTTCGGGCCGGTGGATCAGGTGGCCCTGGGCAAAGTCCACGCCGATCTCGCGCAGGCGCTGCAGCACTGCGGGGTTCTCAACAAACTCGGCCACGGTCTTGACGCCCACCACCCGCGCTACATCGGTAAAGCAGCGCACGGCCGCAGCGTCCAGCGGGTCGGAGATGAGATCGCGCACAAATTGGCCGTCGATCTTGAGCAGGTCCACCGGCAGGGTCTTGAGGTAGCCGAAGGACGACGCGCCGGCGCCGAAGTCGTCCAGCGCCACCTTGACCCGGCGTGCTCGCACTTGGCTGATGAAGCTTGCCGCGTCGGCCAGGTGGCTGATGGCAGCAGTTTCGGTGATCTCCAGGCAGAGGCGGGCGCAAACTGCCGGGCCGGCCGCCGCCAGCCGGTCCAGCGCCCAGGCATGGAAGGCCCGGTCGCCCACCGATTTACCCGACAGGTTGACGCTCAGGGTGTCGATCAGTGTGAGGTCGGGCAGGCCCTGCAGCCAGTCCAGCACCTGCACCAACACCCAGCGGTCGAGCCGGGTGATCAGGTGGAAGCGCTCGGCCGCCGGCAAGAAGGCACCCGGCGCGGCCAGGCTGCCGTCGGGGTTGCGCAGGCGCAGCAGCACCTCGGCATGCAGGCCGGGTGGGGCCGGGTACAGCGGCAGCACGCGCTGGGCATACAGCAGGAAGCCGCCCTCGTCCAGGGCGCGTTCGATGCGGTTGGTCCACTGCAACTCGGCCTGGCGGGCCTGCATCTCGGCATCGCTGTCGAACCAGACATGCACCCGGTTGCGCCCGGCCTCCTTGGCGGCGTAGCAGGCGGTGTCGGCCGCCTGCTGCAGCGCCGACGCGCTGGCCCAGCGCTTGTCGAGCGGCACCAGGCCGATGCTGGTGCCGATGCGGAAGCGCCGCTCATCGTGGATGAAGCGGAAGTCGTCCATCTGGTCGCAGATCTTCTGCGCCACTTGGCGGCCATGGTCCAGATCGCAGTGCTCCAGGATGATGGCGAACTCGTCGCCGCCCAGGCGGGCCAGGGTGTCGCGCGAGCGCACGGCCGCGGCCAGCAGCTTGGCCATCTGCTGCAGCAACTGGTCGCCGACGGCATGGCCGCAGGCGTCGTTGACCAGCTTGAACTGGTCCAGGTCGATGTACAGCAATGCATGCGCGCTGCCGTCTTCCTGGGCGCCGCGCAGCACCCGCAGCAGGCGGGCCTCGAACTCGCTGCGGTTGACCAGGCCGGTCAGGGCGTCGTGCGTGGCGCGGTAGGTCATCTCGCCGCTCAGGCGGCGCTGTTCGCTGACATCGTGGAACACCAGCACCACGCCCAGCACCCGGCCCTGCGGGTTGCGGATCGGCGCGGCCGAATCCTCGATGCCGTATTCGGTGCCGTCGCGTGCCACCAGCACGGTGTGGTTGGCCAGGCCGACGATCTTGCCCTCGGCCAGGCAGGTGGCGACCGGGTTGGCGGCCGGTTGGCGGGTGTCCTCGTTGAGGATATGGAAGACCTGGGCCAACGGCAGGCCGTGGGCCTGCTCGGTCGGCCAACCCGTCATCCGCTCGGCCGCCGGGTTCATCCAGTTCACCCGGCCCTTGTCATCGGTGGTGATCACCGCGTCGCCAATCGACTGCAGGGTGACGCTCAGCAGCTCGTGCTGCTCGGCCAGCTCGGCGGCCAGCTCGCGCAGCGGTGTCACGTCCCAGCACACGCCGACCAGTGCAGTCGCCTGGCCGTGGTCGTCGCGGGTGATGCGGGCCGACAGGCGCAGGTGGTGCAGGCTGGCGTCGGCCCAGACGATGCGGAACTCGGCCTCCAGCGTGCGCCGGCCGGCGATGGCCACGGCCACCGCCTGCTGCAGGGCAGGGCGGTCTTCGGCATGCACCTGCTCGCCCCACAGGGCGTCGGGCCCGGGCGGGTTGCCGGCGGGCAGCTGGTACAGGCGCACCACCCAGGCATCCACCGTCAGGGTCTGGCGCTGCAAGTCGAGATCCCAGATGCCGATGCCGCCGCTGTCGGCGGCCAGGGCCATGCGCTCATGTGCGTCGCGCAGCGCACGGCGCTGGGCGATGTCTTCGCTGACATCCTGCAAGGCGCCCAGCAAGCGTGCCGGGCGGCCGTCGACCGATTCGGCATGGCCGACGCTGCGCACCAGCAGGGCCTTGCCGTCGGCGCGCACAAAGGGCAGCACCAGATCCCAGGCCTGGCCGGTGTTTCGGGCGGCCTCAAAGGCCGTGCGGATCAGGCCCTGGGCCTCGGCGGCAAAGAAGCCGAAGGCCATGGCCAAGCTGGGCTGGAAGTCCGGGGGCAGGCCGTGCAGCTGGCGCATCTGCGATGACCAGGTGACGCTGCCGTCGCGCAGGTCGACCTCCCAGCCGCCCACGCCGGTGACCTCGCCGGTACGCTGCAGCCATTGCTCGCTGCGGTGCAGGGCCTCCTGCTGGCGCTTGCGTTCGCTGATGTCGAGCAGGATGCCGAAGACCCACTCGGGCCGGCCGTCCGGGGTGCGCGAGACCAGCCGGCCGCGCTCCTCAACCCAGACCCAGTGGCCGTCGCGGTGGCGCAGGCGCAGTTCCGTCACGTAGGCGTCGCTGCGGCCTGCGAAATGGTCGCGCAGCAGGGCCTGGGTGCGCGCCAGTTCGTCCGGATGGGCCAGGTCGACCCGGAACTGGTTGGTCAAGGGCCCGAGTTCGTCCCCGGTCCAGCCCAGGGTTCGGGCCCAGCGCTCGCTGACGATGATTTCGCCGGTCTGCACCTGCCATTCCCAGGTGCCCGCATGGGTGCTGTCGACCAGGTTGAGCAGGCGCTGGTGCTCCAGGGCCAGCGCCTGCTCGGCGCGGCGGCGCAAGGTCACGTCCTCCAGCACGGCCACCGACCGGTCCGGTCGGCCGTCGGCATCGCGCTCCAGCCGCGCCGACAGCAGGGTATCGATCACCTCGCCGTCCTTGGCCAGGATCTGCAGTGGCACCGCCTGGCAGTACCCGTCGCGCAGCAGGCTGGGCATCACCTCGTGCCGCACCTGGGCACGGCCGGCCGGGGTGAGGAAGTCGAGCGACATCCGGCCCACCGCCTCGTCACGCCGGTAGCCCAGGCGGGCCAGCCAGCTGTCGCTCACCTGCAGCAGTTGCCCGTCCAGATCGGCGCTGTGCATCATTGCCGGAGTGCGCTGGTACAGGGCCTGCAGCGCGGCCTGGGCCTGGGCCAGTGCCTGGGCGCTGTGCTCGGCACGGTCCCGGCCGGCCAGCAGCTCCGCCTCGAAGCGGTGCCGCTCCCGGGTGGCGAACAGGGCCCAGAAATAGGCGGCCCGGCCTTCGAAATCACCCCGGCGGCAGTTCAGCAGCACCGGCAGGCGCTGCTGCTGGTCACCGATCACCTGCAGTTGCACTTCACTGACCAGGCCATCGCGCAGCAGGGTGGGCCAGACATGGGTCTGGACGAAGATCCGGCTGGCCGGCGGCAGCAACTGGTTCAGGGTGGTGCCGGCCCAGGGCCCGGGCGCGGCGCCGAGCAGCCGTGCCAGTTCGGCGTTGCTGGCCAGCACGCCACCGCTGCGGTCCGTGACCAGCACGGCGCAGGGCAATTGATCCAGCAAATTCATCGGTAGAAGTCGCCGTCAGTGGGCTGACGGCGCGGCGGGCAGATAGCCTCGCAGGGCTTCAATCACCAGCTCAGGGTGGCTGAGATGGGCGCAATGGCCAGCCACATCCAGGGTCTGCAAGCGGCTGTTCGGCAGCTGTGCCAGCAGGTAGTTGCCCACACTGGCCGGTGCCAGCGCATCGTCGCGGTGCTGCAGGATCAGGCTGGGGCAGCGCACCTTTGCCAGGTCGGCCCGGTTGTCGGCAAAGAAGGTGGCCTGGGCAAATGATTTGGCCACGCCCGGGTCGGTTGAGCAGAAACTGTCGGCAAGCTCGGCGCTCACGCTGCCGGCGCCGCCAGCGCCGGCCACCACCGGCGCCAGGGTCTGGGCCCAGCCCATGTAGTTCTGGTCCATCAGGTCGAGCAGGCCTTGCAGGTCTTCGCGCTCGAAGCCGCCGTGGTAGGCGGGCGGGTGGTTGAGGAAGCAGGGCGTGGGGCCCAACAGCACCATGTGGCCAAACAGGCCGGGCCGGGCGATGTCGGCCAGCCAGCCTATGCTGCAGCTCACCGAGTGGGCCACCAGCGTGACATCGGCCTGCAGGCCCAGCGCATCACAGACCTCGATCAGGTCCTGGGCGTAGCCATCCAGGCCGGCATAACGCCTGGGGTCGAAGGCCGCCAGGTCGGACCGGCCGCTGCCGACATAGTCGAACAGCACCAGCCGGTGTGTTGCGGCAAAGGCGCAGGCCACGCGTGTCCACATCGCCTGGCTGCAGCCGAAGCCATGGGCGAAGACCAGCACTGGGCCGGGGGCGCCGAGCAGCTTGACGTTGTTGCGCCGGATCACATCCATGGTCGCCTCTGCAAGTAGGGCAGCGGGCGGCTCGCATCAGAGCCGTTTCATCAAGCCGTACAGCGGGCTAACCCTCAAGTATGCCGTACGTCGTCAAGCTTACAGCCTGCTTTCTACAAGGCCGGGCCCAAGCAGCGACTGTGCTGGGCCGGCCCGGGCCATTCAGCATTCGACGATGTTCACCGCCAAGCCGCCGGGCGCGCTTACCATGCACTTGCTCATCCTGTCGGCGCCGGTCTCGCACAGGGTCTTGATCACCTTGTCGACCCCGATCTTGAGCAGGGCGAAGGCGGAGACGGCCATGCCGGTCAGTCAGCGGCGTAGTCGCCGAGCGGGATGCAGCTGCAGAACAGGTTGCGGTCGCCCCAGACGTTGTCCACCCGGCCTACCGGCGACCAGTATTTGCCGGCCTTCAGCGAGGCCAGCGGCCAGGCCGCGTCTGAGCGGCGATAGGCGTGCGCCCACTCGTCGACGCTGACAGCAGCTGCCGTGTGCGGCGCGTGGGTCAAGGGGTTGTCGTCGCGCGGCCAGCTGCCAGCCTCGACCCGGGCGATTTCGGCGCGGATCGCGATCATCGCGTCGCAGAAGCGGTCCAGTTCGGCCAGGGGCTCGCTCTCGGTGGGCTCGACCATCAGCGTGCCGGCCACCGGGAAGCTGAGCGTGGGCGCATGGAAGCCGTAGTCGATCAGGCGCTTGGCCACGTCCTCGGCGCTGATGCCCGCGCTGTCTTTCAGCGGGCGCAGGTCGAGGATGCATTCATGGGCCACGCCGCCGCCGGTCACCCCCTCGATGCCACCGGAATAATGGATGTCGTAATGCCCGGCCAGGCGGGCGGCAATGTAGTTGGCCGACAGGATGGCCACTTCAGTGGCGTCGGTCAGGCCCTGGGCGCCCATCATGCGCACATACATCCAGCTGATCGGCAGCACCGCCGCATTGCCCAGCGGCGCGGCCGAGACGGCGCCGACGCCGCCAGCCACCCCCCCGGTGACATGGGCGGGCAGAAAGGGCACCAGGTCGTCCACCACGCAGACCGGCCCCACGCCGGGCCCGCCGCCGCCATGCGGTATGCAAAAGGTCTTGTGCAGGTTGAGGTGGCTGACATCCCCGCCAAACTCGCCCGGCGCGGCCACGCCAACCAGGGCATTCATGTTGGCGCCGTCCACATAGACCCGCCCGCCATGCTGGTGCACCCTCTGGCACAGGGCCTTGACCTGGGTGTCGAAAACGCCGTAGGTGCTGGGGTAGGTGATCATGATGCAAGACAGCCGGTCGCTGTATTTTTCGCACTTGGCCTGCAGGTCGGCCAAGTCCACATTGCCCTGGGCATCGCACTTGACCACCACCACCTGCATGCCGGCCATCTGGGCGCTGGCCGGGTTGGTGCCATGGGCCGACTCGGGGATCAGGCAGATGCTGCGGTGGCCCTCGCCGCGCGCGGCATGCCAGCCGCGAATGGCCAGCAGGCCGGCGTATTCGCCCTGCGAGCCGGCATTGGGCTGCAGGCTGATGCCGGCATAGCCGGTGGCCTGGCTGAGCCAGGCGCAGAGCTGTTGATTCAGCAGTGCATAACCGGCACGCTGCGCGGCCGGCGCAAAGGGGTGGATCTGGGCGAACTCGGGCCAGGTGATCGGGACCATCTCGCTGGTGGCGTTCAACTTCATGGTGCAAGAGCCCAGCGGGATCATGCTGCGGTCGAGTGCCAGGTCCTTGTCTGACAGGCTGCGGATATAGCGCAGCATTTCGGTCTCGCTGTGGTGGATGTTGAACACCGGGTGGCTGAGGAAGGGGCTGCTGCGGCGCAGCGCCGGCGGGATCAGGGTTTCGATGCCGGCCTCGAAGGCGGCCACGCTGGGCAGGGCCTGCCCCGGCCCGGCAAACCAGGACCACAGCGCGGCGATGTCGTCGCGGGTGGTGGTTTCGTCCAGGGTCACGCCCAGCAGCGTGGGGGCGATGCGCCGCAGGTTGGCGCCACCGGCCAGGGCCCGGGCCAGCACCGCGCCAGTTGCGGTACCGGTGTCGACCATCAGGGTGTCGAAGGCATGGTGGGTCATCACCCGCTGGCCCAGGTCGGCCAGGCCGCGCGCCAGGATGGCGGTGTAGCTGGCCACCCGGGTGGCGATGCGCTGCAGCCCCTGCGGCCCGTGGTAGACCGCATACATGCTGGCCATCACTGCCAGCAGCACCTGGGCGGTGCAGATATTGGAGGTAGCCTTCTCGCGCCGGATGTGCTGCTCGCGGGTCTGCAGCGCCAGCCGGTAGGCAGGCTGGCCGTGGCTGTCCACGCTGACGCCTACCAGGCGACCCGGCATCGAGCGCTTGTACTCGTCGCGGCAGGCCAGGTAGGCCGCATGCGGGCCACCGTTGCCCATGGGCACGCCAAAGCGCTGGGTATTGCCCACCACGATGTCGGCCCCCGATTCGCCCGGCGGCTTGATCAGGGTGAGGGCCAGCAGATCGGCGGCGACGATCAGCGCGGCCTGCCGGGCATGGGCGGCGTCGGCGACCGGCTGCAGGTCATGGATCAGGCCGGTGCTCGACGGGTACTGGGTGATCGCCGCAAAGCAGTCGTGCTCGGCCAGCAATTGCGGCACGAAGCCCACCAGCACCGTCAGCCCCAGCGGCGCGGCGCGGGTCTGGATCACCTCGATGGTCTGGGGGTGGCAGTCGCTGGCCACGATCACCGTGTCTGACCTGGACTTGACGCTGCGCTTGGCCAGGGTCATGGCCTCGGCGGCGGCGGTGGCTTCGTCCAGCATCGACGCGTTGGCGATGGCCATGCCGGTGAGGTCGCAGACCATGGTCTGGAAATTCACCAGCGCCTCCATCCGGCCCTGCGATATTTCGGCCTGGTAGGGCGTATAGGCGGTGTACCAGGCCGGGTTCTCCAGGATGTTGCGCTGGATGACACCGGGCGTGTGGGTGCCGTGGTAGCCCTGGCCGATGAAGCTCTTCTTGACCTGGTTGAGCGCGGCAATGGCGCGCAACTCGTCCAGCGCCTGGGCCTCGCTGAGCGGGGCGGGCAGGTCCATGGGCCGGGACCGGGCGATGCTGCGCGGCACGATCGCGTCGATCAGGGTGCGCCGGGTGAAGCCGGGCCGGCCCGCGCCGATCAGCGCCAGCATGCGTTGCTGGTCGGCAGCGTCAGGGCCGATGTGGCGGGCCACGAAGCCCGTGCTGTCTTCCAGGTCGGCCAGGGGCGGGTTGGCGGGCATCAGCATGGTGGGTGATCGGGCAAGGGCAGTTCAGGGCGGGCCGGGCCGGCGCAGGGGCGCCGGACGGGGCTTACAGGGTCTTGAGCAGGGCGTCGTAACCGGGCGAGTCCATCAGCTGGTCGAACTGCGACCTGTCGCTGACCTTGACCTTGAAGAACCAGCCCTCGCCCATCGGGTCGGTGTTGGCCAGCGCCGGGTTGTCGCGCAGCGCTTCATTGACCTCGACCACCTCGCCGCTGACCGGCATGAAGATGTCGGCCGCCGCCTTGACCGACTCGACCACCCCGGCCACTTCGCCCTGGGCATAGCGTTGGCCCGGGTTGGGCAGGTCGACATAGACCACGTCGCCCAATGCATCTTGCGCATGCAGGGTGATGCCGACCACGGCGGCCTCGTGGTTCTCGGTATTGATCCATTCGTGGTCGGGGGTGAACAGGGTTGTCATGGGCAGCCTTTATGTCAGGGGGGAGGGTGGCGGGAACAGGACGACGGTGTGCCGGGCGCGGTGGCGCCGGGGGGCACAACCCAGCAAGGCTCAGCGCTGGTAGCGGTGCGGCACGAAGGGCATGTTGGCAATGCGCATGGGCTGGCGCTTGCCGCGCACCACGGCGTATACCTCGTGCTGCAGGCCGGCATGGTTGGCCGCCAGGTAGGCCATTGCCACCGGCACCTGGGCGCTGGGGCCGAGCGTGCCGCTGGTGACGCGGCCGAGCGGGCGGCCATGGGCGTCGACGATGGGGCTGCCTTCACGCACCGGCACCCGCTCCAGGCCCACCAGGCCAACCCGCTTGACTGCCGGGCCGGTGGCCAGCTGGCCCTCGATCACCGCAGCGCCGGGGTAATGCCCGGCGCGTGCGCCGCCGGGCCGCCGCACCTTCTGGATCGCCCAGACCAGGCCGGCCTCGACCGGGGTGGTGCGGGTGTCGATGTCATGGCCGTACAGGCACAGGCCGGCCTCGAGCCGCAGGGTGTCCCGGGCGCCCAGGCCGGCGATCTGGACCTCGGGCTGGTCCAGCAAGGCGCGCGCCAGCGCCTCGGCCTGGTGGCCGGCCACCGAGATCTCGAAGCCATCCTCGCCGGTGTAGCCCGAGCGGGTGACATAAGCCGGGATATCGCCCAGTTGCAATTCAGCCCCGGTCATGAAGGCCAGCGTGGCCACCCCCGGCTGCAGGCGCGCCAGCGCGCTCACGGCCTGGGGCCCCTGCAGCGCCAGCAGCGCCTGATCCGGCAGCGCCACCACGGTGCAGCGGTGGCCGATCTGGGTGATCAGGTGGCGCGTGTCGTCGGCCTTGCAGCCGGCATTGACCACCAGGAACAGGTGGTCGGGCCGCCGCACCACCATCAGGTCGTCAAGCAGGCCGCCCTGGGGGTGGGTGAAGAAGGCGTAGCGCTGGCGGTCGAGTGCCAGGTCGACGATGTCCTGGGGCAGCAGCGTCTCCAGCGCGGCGGCGGCGCCGTCGCCGCGCAGCTGCAGCTGGCCCATGTGCGAGACGTCGAACAGCGCCGCAGCCTGGCGGCAATGGCGGTGTTCGGCCAGGATGCCGGCGGGGTAGCTCACCGGCATGTCATAGCCGGCGAACGGCACCATCTTGGCACCCAGCGACAGGTGCAAGGCGTGCAGCGGGGTCTTGAGCAGGTCAGCAGACATGGAGGGCTCCTTCAAGGGCAAGCCAGCCAACCCCCTGGATCGGCAGGTGGTTGGAAGGGGCCCCCGCTGTCCGCTTTACCTGAGAGATTGGCGGGACCGGTTTGGCCGGGATCCCGTTTGCCCCTTCGGTGGGCAGGCCCGCAGACTGCTTGCGCAGACCGCCTCCTGCCTCTCTCCAGTGAGGAGCGCCTGTGTGTGCAGACGCCTTGTCAGTCCTTTTGCCTGAGCGTTCGGAGGTTTGATCCCCTGCGCCTTCGGCGGCCTGGCGGGCGGACCCGTCGGGCTCTCTCCTGACATGCAGGGCAGTCTAGCACCCGCTGTGTCGGCCGTGCATCAGGCGCCGGCCCGGCCTGCCTCTACCAGCCGGCGCAGCTTGCGCACGGCGCTGTCCACGGTGGTCAGCACCGGCAGGCCGGTGGCCTGCGCCACCAGCGGGGCCGCGCGCGCCAGGCTGAACTGGGCCAGCGCGATCACGCTGCAACCCTGGGCCAGCAGACCCAGGGCAGCGGCGATCGCGCCCTGGTCATGGGCCGCGGTGTCGCCGGCATGGAGGGCGTCCATCGACCCCTGGGCCAGCGCGCAGCGGGGCCGATGGGTGGCCGAGAATTCGGCCGGCATGCTCTGCAAGGTGGGCGCGAAGCTGGCCACCAGGCCGATGCGGCCGCCGCGCTGCGCCACCAGCGCCTCGGCCTCCTCCACCATCGCCTCGTTGGGCTTGAGCACCGGCAGCCCGGGATGGCGGGCGGCCACCGCGTCTATGCAGGGGCCGAAGGCCGAGCAGGTGAACAGGATGGCGTCGGCGCCCTGGTCCACGGCGTAGCCGGCCAGGGCCAGGAAGCGCAAGGTCATGGCGTCGTCCAGCCGGCCGGCGCGTGCCAGGTCGGCCGACAGGCTGTCGTCCAGCAGGTTCATGCGCTCGGCTTCGGGCCAGTCGCGGGCCAATGCGGCATTGATGGGCGGCGGCGAATGCGCCAGGGCATGGATCAGGGCGATGCGGGTCATGCGCCGATTGTGGTCCGGCGCGGCCGGGCTTGGGTACATTCACCCCGTGACCCCACCCGCTGCCGCCGACGACCCTGCCGAACTGCGCCGCATCCTGCAGTCCTGCCGCACTATCGCGGTGGTGGGCCTGTCGGCCGAATGGCACCGCCCCAGCTACTTTGCCGCCAAGTACCTGCAGGCCAAGGGCTACCGCATCGTGCCGGTGAACCCGCGCTACCCCAGCATCCTGGGCCAGCCCTGTTTCGCGCGGCTCGAGGACATCCCCTTCGCGGTCGACATGGTCGATGTCTTCCGCAAGCCGGCCGACCTGCCACCGATCGCCGCCAGCGCGGTGGCCCTAGGCGCCACCTGCCTGTGGCAGCAGCTGGGGGTGGTCAACCTCGAAGCCGATGCCATCGCCCGGGCCGCCGGCCTGGCCAGCGTGATGGACCGCTGCGTGAAGATCGAGCATGCCCGGCTGTTTGGCGGCCTGCACTGGGCCGGGGTGAACACCGGCGTGATCTCGGCGCGGCGCATGGGCTGAAGCCGGCCTAACTGACAAAATGAGCGACCGCCTCTTCCGCCCCGAAACCCTGGCCATCCACGCCGGCCAGATCCCCGATGCCGCCACCGGCGCGCGGGCCCTGCCGATCTACCAGACCAGCAGCTTCGTGTTCGACAGCGCCGAGCATGCGGCCAGCCTGTTCAACCTGCAGACCTTCGGCAATGTCTACTCGCGCCTGAGCAACCCCACGGTGGCGGCACTGGAGGAGCGGGTGGCCGCGCTGGAGGGCGGCCGCGCGGCGGTGGCCTCGGCCAGCGGCATGGCCGCCGAGGCGATGGCACTGATGACCATCCTGCAGGCCGGCGACCATGTGGTGGCGGCCGGCGCGCTCTATGGCGGCTCGGTGACGATGCTGGCGGTGAGCCTGGCCAAGTTCGGCATCACGGTCAGCTTCGTCGACGCCACCCGGCCCGAGGCCTTTGCCGCCGCCATCCAGCCCAACACCCGGGCCCTGTTTGCCGAAAGCCTGGGCAACCCCAGCCTGGTGGTGCTCGATATCGCGGCGGTGGCCGAGGTGGCCCATGTCCATGGCCTGCCGCTGCTGATCGACAACACCGTGCCCAGCCCTTTTCTGTGCAACCCGCTGGCGCTGGGGGCTGACGTGGTGATGCACTCGGCCACCAAATACCTGGGGGGCCATGGCACCACGCTGGCCGGGGTGCTGGTGGAGGGCGGCCGATTCCCCTGGGACAACGGCAAGTTCCCGGGCATGACCGAGCCGTCCACCGGCTACCACGGGGTCAAGTTCTACGAGACCTTCGGCGATTTCGGCTTCTCGATGCGCTGCCGCATGGAGACGCTGCGGGTGTTCGGTGCCGCGCTCGGCCCGATGGCGGCCTGGCAGATCCTGCAGGGCGTCGAGACCCTGCCGCTGCGCATGGAGCGCCACTGCAGCAATGCGCTGGCGGTGGCCCGCTTTCTGCAGGGCCATCCCCAGGTGGCCTGGGTCAATTACCCCGGCCTGCCCGACCATCCCCAACATGCGCTGCTGGCGCGCCAGATGCGCGGTGCCTCGGGCCTGCTGGCCTTCGGCGTGCAGGGCGGTGAGGCGGCCGGCGTGCGCTTCATCGAGGCGGCCCGCTTCATGAGCCACCTGGTCAATATCGGCGACACCCGCACGCTGATCAGCCATCCGGCGTCCACCACCCACCGCCAGCTGGACCCGGCCCAGCAGCGGGCCGCCGGCGTGCTGGCCGACATGGTGCGCATTTCGGTCGGGCTGGAGCACATCGACGACATCCTCTGGGACATCGACCAGGCACTGGCGGCGGCCAGCCGGCCCTGAGGCCTGCAGCCGGCGGTGGCGGCCGGTACCGGCTCAGACCTGACTTTGACAGTTCCAGGGCACATAGCCTCGGTTCTGGCGTGTCTGGGTTGTGTAAGTCATTGATTTGACGAGGTCGAGAGGGCTCAAGCAGCACCAGATGCCTAGATACATGGATTGCCGTAGGGCT
>JANNZD010000158.1:0-3883 GCA_031410435.1 Betaproteobacteria bacterium
GTGCCCCCGGCCGAGCGCGACAGCGACGCCGCCTACTGGCTGGCGCTGGGGCAGGAGCTGGGCCAGCTGGCCCTGCGCTGCGCCGATGCCGGCGTGGCCCTGGGCTACCACAACCACCACTGGGAGCTGCAGCCCAAGGACAGTGGCCGCAACGCGCTGGAATGGCTGTTCGAAGGCGCCGCTGGCACGCCGCTGGCCTGGCAGGTGGATGTGGCCTGGCTGGCACGCGGTGGCGCCGACCCGTTGGCCTGGCTGCAGCGTTACCGCGACCGGGTGGTCTCGGCCCATGCCAAGGACCTGGCGCCGGCCGGCGAGAAGCTCGACGAAGACGGCTGGGCCGATGTCGGCCAGGGCACGCTGGACTGGCCAGCGCTGGCGCTGGCCTGCCGCGCTGCGGGTGCGCAGTGGCTGGTGGCCGAGCATGACAAGCCCAATGACCCGGCCCGCTTTGCGCGCCGCAGCCATGCCTGGCTCAGCGGCCTGGAGGGCTGAGGCGATGGCCAGCGCAAACCTCTCGGCGATGCCACCGACGGTGCTGGGCCTGATCGGCTGCGGCAACATCAGCGACGCCTACTTTACCGGTGCGGCGCGCTCGCAGCTGCTGCGCATCAAGGCCTGTGCCGACCTGCGGCCCGAGGCCGCGGCCGCCAAGGCGGCCCAGCATGGCGTGCTGGCGATGAGGGTCGAGCAACTGCTGGCCGACCCCGAGATCGAGATCGTCATCAACCTGACGGTGCCGCTGGCCCATGCCGCGGTGGGCCGGCAGGCGCTGGCCGCCGGCAAGCATGTCTACCTCGAGAAGCCGCTGGCGGCCGCCCTGGCCGACGCCCAGGCCCTGCTGGCCGATGCCGCGCAGCGCGGCCTGCGGGTAGGCTGCGCGCCCGACACCTTCTTCGGCGCCGGCCACCAGGCCTGTCGCGCCGCGATCGACGCCGGGCGCATCGGCCAGCCGATCGCCGGCGCGGTGGCCTTCGCGGCGCAGGGCCTGGAGAGCTGGCATCCCAACCCGGGCTTCTTCTTCGGCCCGGGCGGCGGGCCGATGCACGACATGGGCCCCTACTACCTGACCCAGCTGGTCAACCTGCTCGGGCCGGTGGCGCGGGTCTGCGCGGTGGCGTCGATCGGCAACCCGACCCGCACCATCCGCAGCCAGCCGCTGGCCGGCCAGGTGATCGAGGTCACGGTGCCCACCACCGTCAACGGCGTGCTGCAGTTCGCCAACGGCGCCAATCTGGCCATCACCACGTCCTTCGACGTCTGGGCCCACCAGCGCTCGCACCTCGAGATCTACGGCACCGAGGGCAGCCTGCTGGGCGTGAACCCCAACTTCTTCGGCGGCGAGCCCAAGCTGGCCGGGCGCGACGGCCGCTGGCAGGCGCTCGATACCCAGGCCCACCCCTTCGGCATCGACAACCACAGCCTGCGCTCGGGCGCCCGTGTGGCCAACTACCGCAGCGTCGGCCTGGTCGACATGGCGATGGCGCTGCGCGAGGGCCGGCCGCATCGCGCCAGCGGTGAACTGGCGCTGCATGTGCTGGAGGTGATGGACGCCTTCGGCCGCTCGTCAGCCGAGGGCCGCCACATCGCCATCGCCAGCACGGCCGAGCGGCCTGCGGCAGTGCCGCTGGGCGCCGACGAGCAGGTATTCGTCGGCCCGGGCTGAGGCCGCGGCCGGCCCCGCCGGGGCCGATCAGCCCGCGCCACCGGCCGGCCCGGCCGCGGCCAAGGCCTGCTGGCGCCGCCGCGGGCTGTCGGGCCGCTCGATGCGCTCGACCGGCCGGCTGCGCTGCTGCAGGCGCCAGGCCTGCAGCAGGGCCCGGGTCTCGGCGTCGGGCCGGGCCGGCAGCTTGCGGTAGGCGCTGCAGTCGGGCTCGCGGCTCATCAGCCGGTGGTTGATCAGCTCGCGCCGCAGCGTGACATGGTCGCCGAAGGCATTGGCGGCCTTGAGCAGCTCGTTGACCTGCTTCTCGGTGTAGACCCGGCGGCCGTCGAACAGCGTCCACAGCACCCACATTGCCAGCGTCTGGATGCTGTACTTGGTGGGCCAGCGCAGCAGCCGGCCGCGGCTGTCGAACTGCATCAGCGCCTTGCGGGCGTTGTCGCTCAGCGCCGGCGGCGCCGGGCGGTCTTCGGCGGCCAGCGGTGGCGCCGGCAGCGGCGGGGGTGCCGCGGCCAGCCCGGCCTGCAGGCTCTGCAGGTTGCGGTGGCCCAGCGCACGGGCCATCAGGTTGAGCAACTCGACATGGCCGGGCGGCGGGCTGCCGGCGGTATGGCGGGTCTTGAGGGCCTGGCCCAGCGAGCGCGCAAACAGCGTCGCATCGGGCACGGCAAAGGCAAGCGGCAAACGGCTCATGGCCAATCTCCACGCGCACGACGGACCCCGGGGCCGATGGACGGCAGGCCGGGCGCTGGGGGTTGCCGACTTCCAGCCAGGTCGCACGCGAGCAGCGGCACGAGGGGGCTTGGGGTCTCGATGATCGAGGGCAGGTTTAGCACGCGACGGGTGTCGTGCGGCAACGCCTGGGTGAACTGCCGACCGATTTTCAGTATAGCAATGGCCCCCCGGCGCGGGCCGCCGGCAGCGCTGCGATCACCGACAATCGCCGGCTTCAGCGCCTGAAACCCCGCGATGCCTGCCGCCTCCAACGCCCTGCCCGATCCGACTGCCCGCAGCGCCCAACCCGGCATCAGCTGTGTGGTGCCGGCCTACAACGAAGCCGCCAACGTCGGGCCCTTGCTGCAGGCCCTGACAGCGGTGCTGCAGGGCCTGAGCCCGCGCTGGGAGGTGATCGTCGTCGACGACGGCAGCACCGACGCCACCCCGCTGGCGCTGCTGCCCTGGCTGCAGCAGCCCGGCGTGCGCTACCTGCGCCTGTCGCGCAACTTCGGCAAGGAGGCTGCACTCACCGCCGGCATCGACCATGCCCAGGGCGAGGTGGTGGTGCTGATCGACGCCGACCTGCAGCACCCGCCGGCGATGATTGCCAGCATGCTGGCGGCCTGGCGCGCGGGCGCCGACATGGTCTGCACCGAGCGCGCCTCGCGCGCCGACGAAAGCTGGCGCAAGCGCCTGGGCACCTGGCTCTTCTATGGCCTGGTCAATGCCGGGTCGAGCACCCCGATCCCGGCCGACGTCGGCGACTTCCGGCTGATGGACCGGCGCGTGGTGGACGCACTGAAGATGTTGCCCGAACGCAACCGCTTCATGAAGGGCCTGTATGCCTGGGTCGGCTTCCCCACCGTGGTGCTGCCCTACACGCCGGCGCCGCGCCATGCCGGCCACAGCAGCTTCTCGATGCGCCGGCTGTCGCGCCTGGCCTTCACCGGCGTCACCGCCTTCACCAATGCGCCGCTGCGCCTGTGGAGCGCGCTGGGGGCCTTGATCGCCCTGGCCGCGCTGCTGTTCTCGCTCTACATCGTGGCCGAGTACTTTGTGCTCGGCAACAACGTGCCGGGCTGGGCCACGCTGGCCACCGGCCTGGCCTTCTCGATCGGGGTGCAGTTGTTGTCGGTGGGCATCCTGGGCGAGTACATCGGCCGCATCTTCGACGAGGTCAAGCAGCGGCCGGTCTACCTGATCGGCCAGGCGCTGGGCCAGGGCGCGCTGGACGGCGCAGCCTTTGATACCCAGGCCGGCGCCGACCTCCTGACCGCGGTGCAGGCGCGCGTCCAGGCCCATGCCTGAGGCGGGGCGAGCGGCGGCGCCGGCCGGGCGCAGCTTGCTGTTGTGCGCCGACGATTTCGGCCTGGCGCCCGGCGTCGACCAGGCCATCGCCGGCCTGGTGCGGGCCGGCCGGTTGGGGGCCTTTTCCTGCCTCAGCAATGGCCCGGCCTGGGGCCGGGACGCGGCGCTGGTGGCCGGCTTGCGTGGCAAGGCCCTGGC
>JANNZD010000159.1:0-7803 GCA_031410435.1 Betaproteobacteria bacterium
GCCCGAGGTGCGAGCGCTGGCGCCAGGTTTGCCATGGCGCGACATCATCGGCACCCGCAATCGGCTGGCGCAAGCCTATCTGGGCATTGATGCAGACGCGGTGTGGGACATCGTGGCCAACGAACTGCCCCAGTTGCGCGACGCTTTGACAGCCCTGCTGGCCCGGCTCTGAGTGCTGCGGCGCCGGGGCCGAGCAGCCCAATACGCGCTGATCAAGCGCAATGCGCGGCAGGCCCGGCCAACGCCGGCCTATAGCAAGCGCAGGTGCCGCGCTTGGGCGCTGGGCACGCTGGACAGCGCGATGGCCTGGTCAAAGCTGGTCAGGCAGCCGCCCCGGTGCACCGCCAAGGCCAGCAGGTAGAGATCGGTGATCTGGTTGTGGCCCTGCACCCGGTTGAAGTCAACCAGGGCTTCGTCGCGCAGCGAGATGTCGTCGGGCCAGAACTCGTGATCCAACTCTGCACAGGCCGAACGGAGCTGCTCGCGCACCCTTTGGATGGGCAGGCCGCCCTTGCGGCCGTAGCTGGGCAGGCTCAATACCCGGATCACGCCGTTCTCCACCAGCGGGCAGGTGGCGATCTGGACCCCTGGCGTGTCTATGAAGGCGTTGGCGCGTGCTGAAAACTGGTGGGCATCATCGAACAGCGCAACCCAGACGTTGACGTCGAGCAAGGCACGCATGGCAGGGCTGCTCCGGCGGTTTTAGATGCCTTCACGGTCCATCAGCAGCCGTACATGCTGGGGCGTGATCACTTCATCGCGTGCCGGCAACAAGGCAAAGCGTCCACGCCGTGCCGGCTCGACCTGCAAGGCCTCGCCTGCCGCGCCGGCATTGGCCCCACGGCGGATCAGCGCCGAGATCGCCTCGCCCAGCGAGATGCGTTCGCGCTGGGCGACATTGCGCGCGGCTATGGCGGCATCTTCTGCAAGGTTAATCGTGGTGCGCATGGTGTGGAGCCTGTCAGGGTGAACCGATGCGCGCATCATTACATCAATTTGACATCAAAGCATCAAACTGCGAGGCGCCTGCCCCACGGCCTCGCAGAGCTCGGCCGCTTGGCTTCGGCCGGCGCCTCCGGCGCCTTCACATCGCTGCGCGATGTGAGCCTACGCCGCAGCGCCGATGGCGTTGTCGGCAGGCGCGCAACAGGCCGCAGGGCCTGTTGCACGTCCGGCCTCACCCCTCCAGCCGCTTCTGGAACACCAGCCCCGCATGCTCGCGCAGCGCATGGAACTTGATCTTGGGCCAGTTGGCCTCGATGGCGCGCAGCTCGGGTGAATATTCGACCAGCAGCGTGGGCGCATTCACCGCGTCGTAGGCCATTCGGTGGCTGTTGCCGTCGATGAAACGGGCCAGCTCGCGCTCGTCGGCCGCCGCGCCCTCGCCGGTCTCGCAAGTCACCCAGCGCGCCACCTGAAAGCGGCAGGGGCTGATGCGGGCCTTGCAGCCGTATTCATGCTCCAGCCGGTGCGCCACCACCTCGAACTGCAATTGCCCCACCGCGCCCAGCATCAGGATTGAGCCGACCATCGGCCGGAAGACCTGGATCGCGCCCTCCTCACCCAATTGCGTCAGGCCGGCCTTGAGCTGCTTGGTCTTCAGCGGGTCCGCCACCTCGACCATGCGGAACATCTCGGGCGCAAAGAAGGGCAGGCCGGTGAATTGCAGCGCCTCGCCCTCGGTCAGGGTATCGCCCAGTTGCAGCACGCCGTGGTTGGGGATGCCGATGATGTCGCCGGCAAAGGCCTCGTCCAGCAGCTCGCGGCGCTGGCTCAAGAAACTGACCACGGTGTTGGGCCGCAGCTCCTTGCCGCTGCGCACCACCTTCAGCCGCATGCCGCGCTCGAAATGCCCGCTGGCCACGCGCAGGAAGGCGATGCGGTCGCGATGCGCCGGGTCCATATTGGCCTGGATCTTGAACACCACGCCGGTGAACTTGGGCTCCTCGGGGTGCACCAGGCGCTGGATGGCCTGGCGGTCGCCGGGCGGCGGAGCCAGGTCAACCAGCGCGTCCAGCACCTCCTGCACGCCAAAGTTGTTGACCGCCGAGCCAAAGAACATCGGCGTCTGGCGGCCGGCCAGGAAGTCAGCTTCATCAAACGGCGGTGCGGCGTCCTGCACCAGCTCCACCTCGCCGGCCGCCTGCTGGTAGGCCGCGCCAAAGCGGCTGGCCAGCAGCGGGTTGCCCAGGCCGTCGATGATCTCGTCGTTGTCCTCGGTTTCCCGTTTCACGCGGTCATCGCCGGGCTTGAACACCCGCATCTGGTCCTTGCGCAGGTCCATCACGCCGCCGAAGAACTTGCCCATGCCCACCGGCCAGGTGAACGGCACCACCGTCATGCCCAGCTCGCGCTCGATCTCGTCCATCAGGTTCAGCGGCTCCTGCACCTCGCGGTCCATCTTGTTGACGAAGGTCAGGATGGGGGTGTTGCGGGCCCGGCAGACCTGCAGCAGGCGGCGCGTCTGCGGTTCAACACCATTCGCGGCGTCGATCACCATCAGCGCAGCGTCCACCGCGGTGAGCACCCGGTAGGTGTCCTCGCTGAAGTCCTGGTGGCCGGGCGTGTCGAGCAGGTTGATCACACAACCGCGGTACTCCATCTGCATCACGCTGGACGCCACCGAGATGCCACGCTGCTTCTCGATCTCCATCCAGTCGGACGTGGCATGGCGGGTGGCCTTGCGCGCCTTCACTGACCCCGCGATCTGGATTGCGCCCGAGAACAGCAGAAGCTTCTCGGTCAGGGTGGTCTTGCCGGCGTCGGGGTGGCTAATGATGGCGAAGGTGCGACGGCGGCGCACCTCGGGGGCCAGGGGGCTTGCGGGCGGGTTAGGGGGTCGGTCGGACATGGACAGCCGGCGCGCCCGGGCTGGAGGCGGGCCGAACCTGGAAGGATGGGGGCCCATGATTATCGGCGGTGGATTCTCGGGTGGCCTTGCGATGCGCGGGTTGCCCGGGCGCATCGCGCTGTCCAGACTGGAATTCGAGACCTGCACGCTGACGCCGATAGGGTCCGGGCGGCTTCAAGGCCTTCCTGATCGACGCCGTGACTGTTGCCGGACGACTGCGGTTGCACAGTTACACCCCTAGGCAGGCGCTGGCTGACCCGCAGCTATGCAGTCGCATCGGCAATGCCAGGTCAGCTGGCGATCCTGTGCGGTACCCGCTAGTCGCTGTTGACCCGTCGCTGGCAGACCAGGCGCTATCGCGAGCGTGGGATTCGCGGGTAAACACCAGAGAGAGGCGTTCCGACCGCCCACAGAAGTGGCGCCCGGCGCAATGCCACCCCCACAGTCAAGGGGGGTCAACAATGCTATTGGCGTCAAGCAGCCCAACTTGCCTTGACCCGCGCTGCCAATGAAACGACTATGCAGTTTGAATGATCGATGAGGCGTCTACACATGTTGAAGAATCTTGTCCTAGGCTTGCTGGTCGCCACTACCGTTGCGTATGCGCAGGGTGATGCGGACATTCCGCCCAAGTTCAGCAACAGCATCAGCCCGGAGGCCTACCACCGGCTGCGCAATGATTATGTAGACCTGCTTCGCGGCTCGACTGCGGACCCCAGACTTCGCCAGGCCGCCATCAACCAGCTGGTCGCGCAAAAGAAGCTTGCCCGTAGCCGGCAGGCGGCGGCGGGCGCCAGCGCCATCACGCCTCCGCAATGGACCGCTCTGGGTCCGGCGCCGATCCCCAATGGCCAGGTAGTGGGCGCATTGCCCGTCAGCGGTCGCGTAACTTCGTTCGTCATCGACCCCAATAATTCCAACAAGCTTTACCTGGGGACGGCCCAAGGTGGCGTTTATCGTTCGCTGGATGGCGGCGCCAACTGGGCGCAGATATTCGACAGCGCCACCACCTCCGCGGTCGGCGCTTTGGCGCTGGCGCCCTCCGATTCCACGATACTTTACGTGGGCACGGGCGAAGCAAACGGCTCGGGTGACAGCTACGCTGGCGTCGGCATGTACCGTATCGATAACTGCGACACCACGGCAACGCTGGTGGGCCCCATCAACCCCGTCCGCACCTACACCAACCCCAGTAACGTGCAGGTAAGCAACCCGGCATTTAACGGTCGCTCCATTTCCAGCATCGTGGTGGATCCGACCAATCCCAGCATTGTCTTCGTCGGCGTGGCAGGCGGTGTGATTGGCATCGGCGGTGACGCCCCGGGGGGAGGGACTATTCCGCCCCTCGGCATGCGGGGCCTGTACCGCCTGACCAACGCCACTTCGGCGCCCGGCAGCGTTGCAGTCCAGAAACTGGCCGTTACAGCTGCTGCTGGCGGTTTCGACCTGCCCAACACTGGCAATCGCAACATTGACAGCATTTTCATGGATCCCGGCGATGCCAATATCCTGACTGTCTGGATCAACGGCACCACAAGCGGCGGCGACGGCGGCATTTACCGCTCCATCAACGCCACAGGCGCAACGCCCAGCTTCACCCAGGTCATGACAACAGCCACCAGCGGCGCCCGTGGGATCCTGCGCGGTTACAAAGAAGGCAGCAACCCCGCCGTGATCTATGTGGCCAGTGGTGAAAGCACCAACGGCCGAATCCGGCGCTCCGTCGATGGCGGCGCTAGCTGGTCCGGCTCACTTTCAACCGGATCGAACGGCGGTACCGGTTTCTGCGGCGGCCAGTGCTTCTACAACATCGGAATCGACGTGCTGCCGGGGCCCACCACGGATCCCAACGATGACATCGTCGTTTTGGGCGGCAACACGGCTGGCAGCGGTGCCACACCCAGTCGTCTGTTTGCCAAATCCACCAATGGCGGGCTCAACTTTACCGAATCGAGCGCAGGCGTCCACGCCGATACCCATTTTATCAGGATTGACCGCAGCAACACCAGCGTCATCTATCACGGCAACGACGGCGGCATTTTCAAATCCACCAATGGCGGCACCATCTGGGCCAGCCTCAACAGTGGGCTCAACACCGTCCAGTTCAGTGGTCTCGCTGTCCATCCCACGGATGCGAAGTGGTCCATCGGCGGCACGCAGGACAACGGCACCATCATGCGCAAGGCCGATGGCACATGGTTCAGAGTCGACTTTGGTGACGGCGGTTACGCTTTGATTGACCGCAACGCGGCTGACACCTCCAACATTACGCTCTACCACACCTATTTCAACCAAACGAATAATCTGATCGGCTTCGGTCGTGTCCTCAGTGCCAGTTGCGCAACTGAAGGGGAGTGGGCATTCAAGGGTATTTACGGCGGCAGCGCCGCCGATCCCACTCCTTATTGCGACGGCAGCACCGATACCTTCAATGGCATTCCAATCAGCGACGCCGTCTTGTTCTATGCCCCCATGGAATTGGGGCCCGGCAACCCCAACACCGTCTACTTCGGGGCCGGCGGCGTATACCGCTCGACCGATAAAGGTGACTCCATGACCTTGGTCAGCGCGCGCACCACCTCCGCAGTCAGTACCATCGCGGTCTCCCCCCAGGACGACAATTACCGCATATTCGGTCGCAGAGATGGCACGGTCTTCTTTACCACCACCGGCAGCACCAGCCCGACGCAGCTCCCGGGCATTCCAGCCAAATACGTCGGTCGGGTCAAGTTCGACCCCACCAACAAGAACACCGCCTATATCTCCCTGGGTGGTTATTTTGGCTCCACCAGCAACGCCAGTTCCCATGTGTGGAAAGCGACCAATCTGAACAGCACCCCCGTGGTGACCGGCATCAACAACGGCCTCCCGGATGTTCCGGTCAATGCGTTTGCGGTCGACCCAGCCAATGGCAACAATCTCTATGCCGGTACCGATATCGGCGTCTTCGCTTCCACCGATGGTGGCGCTAGTTGGGGCCCCTATGGCACAGACCTACCAGTGGTCGCCGTCTTCGGCATGGAAATTCAGCCGACCGCGCGCAAGCTGCGCATCGCCACCCACGGCCGCGGTATGTGGGAGATCACGCTTTCTGCTACAGATGTAACCAGCAAGTTCAGCGTTTCCAACAACCTGCCTTCGTTTAGCCGCAGCACCGGCAAGTGGACCCAGGCTGTCACCATTACCAACAATGGTGCGGCTGCCTCCAGCGTTGCTTACGTACTGGATAACCTGGCTGCAGGCTGGACTTTTGTCAATGGTGACGGCTTCACCAGCGCGACCACCCCTACGGGCAGCGGTTACAAAATCGTGGGTTCTCTCGGCGCCGGTGCTTCCTCCAGCTTCCAGTTGCAGTTCAACCGGGTCGGTACAACGGCATTCACTTATACGCCCCGGCTTCTGGACGGCACGCCGCGCTAAGCCAAATGAAATAACGAGAATATTGCAAGGATTTTAATGATGAAACTTACCCTAATGCTTGCCGGGCTCGTCGCGGCCACCGCACTGCAGGCAGCCCCGGTCTACAACAACACCACCACCGATACCTTTGATACCGTAGTCTATTCAACCGGCGTTTACAGTGAAATTGGTGACCGAATTCAATTGGCCGGAACAGACCGCATCGCCAGCGGTGCAACCGCCCAGTTCTACAATCTCGGTTCGGGTGGCAACTTTGATGCCACGCTCAGGCTCTTTGGATTGGCCTCCAACAATGTTGATGTGGGCGGCCTGTTGGGTTCATACACAGCGGCCGGCATGGCCATCGCTGCGGGTGGCTCGCTCGATGTGAGCTGGTCACTGGCCAGTCTGAACTTGCCGGACGAGTTGTTTTTCACCGTGTCGGTAGACAACTTCTCGTCCGGCATTGACCTCGGCCTGACGGTGTTCGATCCGCCAACCGTCGGCTTGTCCAGCAACCAGTTTCTGATTGTTAAAGGGGCAGGCGGCTATGCGCAGGCCACTCAGGGCAATGGGCAGGACAACATTTACTTTCGGCTGGACGCGACCAGTGCAAGTTCCGTTCCGGAACCTGGTTCGGCTGTCTTGATGCTCCTGGCAATACTGACACTTGTTGCAACCAGGGGCCGTCGTTCATAGGCACGATAGGCACGCAAATGACTGACGTGTTGTGGGGGGAACGATGGTCAGTCGGCTGTGTTTGATGGTGGCGGTTTCGGCGATGACCCTGTCGGCGCAGGCCCAACCTGGTGTTGCCTTCGGCCTGCTTGGCATTGTTGATGGCCAGAGTCTTCGGATCAATGCGCTGAATCTGGGTAATCGCTCGTCGACTCCAAACTCCGGGTGCGATGTCACTCTGCGTTTTCTGGACGCGAAGGGTGTTTTGCTGCGCGAAAACGTGGTTCAACTCTTGGTCGGCCACGGCGCCTCTTTCGATCTTCGCCGCGCCCAAGTTGCCGACAAGCCCGGCCGGGCCTCCGTTCGAGCTGTTCTGCACTTCGGCTTCGCCGGTGGCGGCGCGCCTCCGGGTTCCGACGCACGCCAAAACTTCGACTGCAACATCGTTCCCACGCTGGAACTGTTTGACGACTCGACCGGCCGCACAAGTCTGGTTCTGACCGACGCCAAACCGCTTCCCCTGCCCGACCAGCGCGCCATCGGAGTTCAGCACTAACCTGCGGCGAACGGCCAGGGCCTAGTGCAGCCAGCGCGTCTCATCGAAAGATTCTTGCTGCGCAGCGCCAACCTTGGCCCGGATGGCTGTGAGTACCTCGGTGTATTCGCCCTGCCACCCTCCGGGTACTGTGAACAAGAACTCCAAGGCCCCCCACCCGCTCAGGACAGCCTGGTAACCCCGTCCAGCGCGCAGGCATAGACCGCATTGCGCAGCGCGGCGATGGCCTCGTAACGGGTGAAGCTGCGGCGCCAGGCCAGCACCACCCGGCGCGTGGGCACCGGCGTGTCGAAGGGGATGTAGCGTACATGGTCGCTGC
>JANNZD010000160.1:0-2077 GCA_031410435.1 Betaproteobacteria bacterium
TTTGGGGGTGATCAGCGCCGCCGCTTCAATGAACAAGGCGCTGTCACTCGGCTTGAGCATCTCGGTGTGCGTCAGCCGGGGTGAGGTGTTGTTGTCCTGCCGGGCCAGACCGGCAAAGTGAGCCACCAGCGCTGTCACCAGCGCGGGCCCCAAGGCGCCCGGCGCCCGCAGGAACGGCACCGGGAACAGCGGGATGACCTCGTCCATGCCCGCGCGTCAGGCGCGGCGGCGGCCGGCCATGCCCATCACGGCGGCGCCACCCAGCAGCAGCATCAGCAGGCTGCTGGTCTCGGGCACCGAGCTCACGTTGTCGAATGCCACGGCATTGGCAGCAGCGCCCACATCAAACGACTTGGCGTTGCCGCTGAAACTGAAGGTCCTGGCGGTCCAGACGTCGTAGCCCGAGGCGTTGTTGGCAGCCAGGTCCATGCTGCCCAGCAAGGCACCCGTGCCGTTGAGGCCGGCATAGGCCTTGATGGCGCCCACCACCGCGCTGGTGCTGGCATAGCTGAAGCTCAAGTACTGGGCCACGCCCGCTGCCACATTGATGAAGGCGCTGGTGTCGTAGACATAAGCCACGCCCTGCGGGCTGGGCGCGTTGGTGAAATAGGTGAAGTTGACATCGTTGGACAGACCCGACACGCCAACGAAGCCCACGCCCAAGTTGATGCCGGTGCTGCCATCGGCAGCGGTGCCGCCGTTGTAGTAGCCGTCGACACTGCCATTGGTGTAGTCCCAGGTCTTCTCGAAGTCGACCGTGAACACTGGCCCGGCCGCAAAGGCGGGCGCGGCAGACAGCAGGGCAAGGGCGGCGAGGGTGGACAGTTTCATGCAAGGCTCCGAGGGGTTCTAGGGTTCAGCGCGGGCCGAGCCTCGTCGCTGTGGGGGGTGCCGGGTCAGTGTGCCAACCGTCTGCGACAAAGGCGTGACCGTGCACCCTGCCCACTGGCATGTGGTTTGGCACGGTTTGTCGCCAGGTTTTCACACACCGCGGCTAGTCTGGGCGGGCTCAGGCCCGTCGGCCTGCTGATCCGCAGGTCCCACGCTGGAGTTGTCGCTGATGAACTTGCCCTCGCCCCTGCCACGCCGGCACTTCTTGCGCCTGGGCCTGGCCGGCTATGCCCTGTGGGGCGGGCCGCCGGCCCGGGCCTGCGAGTTCTTTGCTGCCCACTTCCGCATCACCCACCCCTGGACCCGCGCCTCGGCGCCGGGCGAGACCACCGCGATGGTCTGCCTGCGCATTGACGAGGTGACCTTGTCGGACCGCTTGATCCATGTCGAGACCCCGGTGGCCGAGAGCGCCGAGATGGGCGGCGTGGCTGTGCCCGGGCCGGTGAACCTGGTCATCCCGGCGGACCGGGTGACGCAGCTGTCCGAGGCCGGCCCGTACATCCGCCTGCTCGGCTTGCGCCATCCGCTGGAGGTGGCCCGCGAGTACCCGATGGACCTGGTCTTCGAGCGGGCCGGTGTGGTACAGGCACGCCTGTCAGTGGATTACACGCGTTTCGGTTGAGGGCCGGTTCGGCCCGGCGGGCCGCCGCGCTGGCCTACATGGCGGTGGGGTCCGTCACGGACAGGTCACGCGGGCTGCCTAGCATTTCACGAGCAATGACCGGCCCGGCTGGGTTTGCGACCCGCAAACCGGCATGCCCATAAACCCCACAGGAGCAGTCAAGATGACCTCAGGATTCAGCAAGCGCCCCATCGCCCTCGCGGCGGTTGCCGCCATCGGCAGCCTCGTGCTGATGGCCGTGCCCACCATCGCCCAGGCGGGCAAGGTGGCCGGCAAATATGTGGCAGGCGACTTCCACAACCACACCACCTGCTCGGACGGCTCGATCTCGATGCAGAAGCTGGTGCGCAAGGCCACCGGCACGGCGGCCAACGGCCAGCCCGATGGCTGGGGCCTGGACTGGTTCGTGCAAGCCGGCCACGGCGGCAGCGGCAACCGCAACTGCACCCTCGTCGAGGACGAGTCGCTGGCCACGCCGGCCTACCCGCTGACCGCGCAGGGCCCGACCACCACCTGGCAGAACACCGCGCCGGCGGTGGCGCCGAAGGGCCTGGCCTCGGGTTC
>JANNZD010000161.1:0-9779 GCA_031410435.1 Betaproteobacteria bacterium
GCGTTCGATCTGGCAGAAGTCTTCTTCCGACATGTTGCCGGCGCTGAACTGGCCGACGGCCTCGAAGACGCTGACGATGTTCAGGTCCTGGCCCTTGTACTTGCCCGGCAGGATGGTGCCGCCGTAGACGTAGATGGCCGGTACGTTGGCGCGCAGCATGCCCATCATGCCGCCGGGCATGTTCTTGTCGCAGCCGCCGATGACCAGCACGCCGTCCATCCACTGGCCGCCCACGCAGGTCTCGACGCAGTCGGCGATCACCTCGCGCGACACCAGGCTGTACTTCATGCCCTCGGTGCCCATCGCCATGCCGTCGCTGATCGTCGGCGTGCCGAAGATCTGCGGGTTGGCGCCGGCGGCCTTCAGGCCGGCCACCGCCGCGTCGGCCAGGCGCTGCAGGCCCGAGTTGCAGGGCGTGATGGTGCTGTGGCCGTTGGCCACACCGATCATCGGCTTGCCGAAGTCGTTCTCGGTATAGCCCATCGCGTAGTACATCGACCGGTTGGGGGCGCGGGCCACGCCCTCGGTGATGTTCTTGGAGCGGCGGTTGATGGTCATGGCGGTGGCCTTTCTCGGGGGGTGGTCGGCCCAGGAGGGCGCTGAAGAGCGCGCAGCATAGGGCGTCGCTGCAGCTGCAGTCCAATCTATTTGTCGGGCGCTGGTAATCTGCAGGATGTATCACCAGACACCGCTCAGGGAGGGCTGCGACGATGATCGAGTTGCGGGTGTGGCGCCAGTTCGTCACGCTGGCAGAGGACCTGCATTTCGGCCATGCCGCTGTGCGGCTGCATATGACCCAGCCGCCGTTGACCCAGGCCATCCAGGGCCTGGAACGTGCGGTGGGCGTGGCGCTGTTCGCGCGCAACCGCCGCTCGGTGGCGCTGACGCCGGCCGGCGCGGCGCTGCTGCCGGCGGCCCGGCGTCTGCTGGCGGCGGCCGAGGACCTGCCGCGGGTGGCCCAGGCCGCCGCCGCCGGGCTGGCCGGCCGGCTGCGGCTGGCCTTCGTGTCCAACATCGCCTATGGGCCGCTGCCGGAATGGCTGCGCAGCTTCCGCCTGGTCCACCCCGAGGTGGCACTGCAGTTGCGCGAGGCCACGCTGGATGTGCAGCTCGAGGCCTTCGACGCCGACGAGATCGACGCCGGCTTCGTGCTGCACGCGCCGGGCGCCGCGCCGCCGGGCTTTGCCGCCTGGGCCGCGCTGCGGGAGCCGCTGGTGATGGCCCTGCCCGAATCGCACCCGGCAGCGGCCCGGGCGATGCTGCGACTGGCCGATGTGGCGGCCGAGCCACTGGTGATCTTTCCGCGGCAGATCGCGCCCTCGCTGTTCGACGCGGTGCTGTCGGCCTACCGTGCCCGGGGCGCCACGCCGCGCATCGGCCAGGAGGCGATCCAGATGCAGACCATCGTCAACCTGGTGTCTGCCGGCATGGGGGTGGCCTGGGTGCCCGAGTCGGTGACCCGGCTACAGCGGCCCGGCGTGGTCTACCGGCCGGTGGCCGATGCCGGCCTGCATTGCGAGACCAGCCTGATCTGGCGCGAGCCGGCGTCGCCAGTGCTGCGCCGCTTTGCCGAGCAGATCGGCGCTGCGGCGACAATCCGCCCGCCCCGGCGCCTGCCGGCGCGCTGACCCCGGAGCGTCCTGATGCTGGTGCATCCCCAATTCAACCCGATCGCACTGGCCCTGGGCCCGGTGCAGATCCACTGGTACGGCCTGACCTACCTGGTGGCGTTTGCGCTGTTCATGCTGCTGGCCAATGCGCGTGCCCGGCAACCGGTGTTTGCCCATGCCGGCTGGACCCGACGCGACATCGAGGACCTGCTGTTCTGGGGCGTGCTGGGCGTGGTGCTGGGCGGGCGCATCGGCTACTGCCTGTTCTACAAGCCGGGCTATTACGCCGCGCATCCGCTGGAGATCTTGGCGGTGTGGAAGGGCGGCATGTCCTTCCACGGCGGCATGCTGGGCGTGATCGGGGCAATGGTGGCCTATGCGCGCAGCCGGCGCCGGCCGTGGCTGCAGGTGACCGACCTGATCGCCCCCTGCGTGCCCACCGGGCTGGCGTCGGGGCGCATCGGCAACTTCATCAACGGTGAACTCTGGGGCCGGCCGGCCGACCCCGGGCTGCCCTGGGCGATGGTGTTCCCACAGTCGGGCACCGACATCCCGCGCCACCCCTCACAGCTCTACCAGTTTGCGCTGGAGGGCTTGTTGCTGTTCATGCTGCTGTGGGTCTATGCCCGGCGGCCGCGTGCCACCGGCCAGGTGTCGGGCGCCTTTCTCGTGGGGTATGGGCTGTTCCGCTTCATCGCCGAATACTTTCGCGAGCCCGACAGCTTTCTGGGGCCGCTGGCGCTGGGCCTGAGCATGGGCCAGTGGCTGTGCCTGCCGATGATCGCCGCCGGCGCGGCCCTGTGGGCCTGGGCCAGCCGGCCTGGCCCGACCTTGCGTTGAGCGGCTTCAGGAGAACCCCGCCATGCGACAGATCTTTCTGGACACCGAAACCACCGGACTGAGCCCCGAGAGGGGCGACCGCATCGTCGAGATCGGCTGCATCGAGATGGTCAACCGCCGACTCACTGGCGCGACCCGCCATGTCTACCTCAACCCCGAGCGCAAGGGCAGCGAGGAGGCGACCAAGATCCACGGCCTGACCGACGACTTCCTGGCCGACAAGCCCAGGTTTGCCGAGGTGGCTGACGACGTGATCGGCTTCCTGGCCGGGGCCGAGGTCATCATCCACAACGCGGCCTTCGACGTCGGCTTCCTCAACGCCGAACTGAAGCGGCTGAAGCGCCCGGCCTTCCACACCGTGGCCGCCCAGGTGACCGACACGCTGCTGATGGCGCGCGAGATGTTCCCGGGCAAGGCGAACTCGCTGGACGCGCTGTGCAAGCGCCTGGAGGTGGACAACACCCACCGCAGCTTCCACGGCGCGCTGCTCGACGCCGGCCTGCTGGCCGAGGTCTACATCCGGCTGACCCGCGGCCAGGACTCGCTGGTGATCCACCATGAGGTGCATGCACCCGGCACCGCGCAGGCCCTGCAGGCCCAGGACCTGACGCAATACACGCTGGCCGTGATCGAGGCCAGCGAGGCCGAATGCGCCGCCCATGCACAGGTGTTGGCCGACTTGGACAAGGCCAGCGGCGGCAAGACCGTGTGGCGCCAGCTGGATGCCCTGGCGGCTGTGGCATACTCCAAGGCTTGCTGCCGAAAAGCCGAACTTTGCTATTCGATGGCACCCCGGAATCCCGGGCGGTTAGCTCAGCGGTAGAGCACTGCCTTCACACGGCAGGGGTCGCAGGTTCAAAACCTGCACCGCCCACCAAGTATTTGAATGAAATCAAGGACTTAGCAGCGATGCCAAGTCCTTTTTTGTAAACATTCGGTTAGCACGTTCGACGGTCATGCTCGGAGGACTGCCCCGAAGTCGCGGCGCAGCGGATACAGCCAGATGTCCTTGGCCGGCAGCACCTGTTCGTGAGCGGTGCTTTTCTTGCCGCGGCCGACGGTTCTGCCGATCAACATCCAGTTGGCAGCTTTGTAGCAAGTGCCCTTGTGACGAGGGCTCTCGACGAAGGTTTCCAACATCACGGGGCGGTAGCCGTAGCGGGCCTGCCAGTCCACGGCAAGACGCCGGGCGGCCATGGCCAGGACTTTCGAGGCCAGCCCCTTGGACTGGATCCATGGCAGGATCAAGAAGCGTGCGTTGTTGACGATGAGCTGTAGGTTTCGCTGCCGCTGCTCATGGCTCCAGCCGATGAAGTGTTCGCGGTCGGCCAGCTTCCAGGCGCTGGCGCCGAAGCTCAGCAGCGCCACCAGGCGGTCCTCGGCATACACGCTGTAGCGAATCTGGCTGCCCGACATCGGGGTGTAGCCCAGGTAGTGGTATCGCGCCACGTACTCGTTCCACAGCCGTGAGGCAGCACCGCGCCCATCGACCACCTGCATGCTCAGCGCCGGCAATTCGTGCACAGCGGCCACCAGCGGGGCTTGTGCATCGGTGGCCGGTGTGGCGACGAACTGCGCCCGGCGGCGCGGCGTCGGAATCTGCGAGGCCGGCAGCGTGATCAGACCATCGGCCTGCATGCGCAGCATCGCCACCCGGCAACTCATCTCGCTGAGCCGACCGTCGGGACGGCGCCAGTTCAACTGCTCGCACACCAAGCGCGACAGCGGTGTGCGCTTGACTTGCGGGTTGGCTTCGATCGTTCGGACAACCGCCTGCAGATCGGCTGGGCTGAACTCGCGCCCGCAATACCGCTTCATGAGCTGTCGATCGTCGCGATGCCGGTGGCGCTGCGCATGGCCGCCAATTGCCGCTCATCCATTTGCCAAGGCACGAAGCGAGCCCAGTCATCGGGCGCGCGCCCACCGGCTTGTGCGCAGGCATGCAGGTAGGAGCTCAGCCACAGGCGCGGGTTCAACCCCCACATCTTGACCGTGTTCAACAGGCTCATCATCGTGGCGGCCAACTGTCCCGCCCATTGACTGCCCGAGCCGTAGAAATTCTTGCGCCCGACCACCGCCGGTCTGAGCGCGCGTTCGGCGGCATTGTTGTCCAGGTCCAGCCAGGGATGATCGAGGAAGAGCACCAGCCCCGGCCAGTACGCCCGCATCGTGCGCAGCACCTTGCGCGCCGGGGCCGCCAGTTGCTCATCGGCCACGCCGCTGTGGCAGCCGATGTCCATAGAAGCGATGAGTTCGCGCAGTTGTACGTCGCTGGCGATGAAGGCCGCCTGATCGGTGGCGTCGTCGTAGAGCTCACGGCGCAGCGCGTGCAACCGGTACAGCAGTGCGATCTGCTCGACCCAGCCCATCGCCCACAGCCACAGCGACGGGTGGTCGTTGGCCAGACGCAGGAAGTCCCGGCGCTGGTGCGCCCAGCAGATCGACAAGTTCACGCCCGGGCTCAGGCGGGCGAACTTGCGGTACGCCGCGTAACGGTCGACGCTGAGGATCCCCTGGCTCACCCCGTGCAGCGCCGCGCCGGGCACTTTCGCAGACCGGGACGGGTCGAGCACGAAGCACACCACCGTGGCGGACTTGAACACCCACAGGTACCAGCGGTGGCCAACCTTGCCTTCGATCTCCTCGAAGACCTCCCAGCGCGTCTCGTCGGCGTGCCAGTGCGAGTCGCGTCGCAATTGTTCCAGCCCTGCTTGGGCCAGCGGCGCAAACAGCGGCAACAGGCGCCGCAGCCCATCAGTGAGCGTGCCCTGGGAGATGTGCAGACCCAGGTCGCTCCAGTCTTGCAGCAGGCGAGCGCTGGGCTGGCCGTAGACGAACTTCGACAGCAACGCCTGCGCCCAGATCGACACGCCCAGCTTGCCGCGCGCGATCAACTGCGCGGGCGCTGGCGCCGTCACGATGCCCGGCAGGCAACCACAGCCGCACGTGGGCCGGTAGCGGTGGCGCCGAATGACGCGCCGGTAGGCCTTGACCTCGATCTCCAGCACCTCGGCGTCCTGCGTGCCGGGGAACTCGCTCAGACCCAGCCCGCATCGTGGGCAGCAGGCCTGGGAAGTCAGCTCCTGCTCCCTGGCGGGCAGTTGGGTCAGTCGAGTCCTGCCGTGACCTGCTCGACCCCGCTGTTGTGCGCGCGGGCGGCCGCGAGGGCGGCCAACCACATCGATCGAAGAGATCCCCGCATCGATCGAACTCGACTGCTCCGTCTTCGCGCCGAACACGCGCTGGCGCAAATCGCGAATCTGGGCTCGGGCAGCCTCCAGTTCGCTCTTCAGGCGATCTTCGCGCTGTCGCGCCTGCGCAATCTCGAACTGGTGTTGCTTGTCTGCAAACTCAAGTCGACGTACGGCCCGCTCGTGCAGCGACTTCCACTGCTTGGCTTGCATGACCAGTTCGATATGCTCGCGCTTGGTCAGGGTGACCAACTCCTGCTCGAACGGCTTGGGCGATGGCGACGCCGCGTCGGGCGGTCTCGCGGCTACTGTCTCGAGGACTTCGGCACTGCTCACACCGCCCAAGGTAGCGTAAAGCCGCAAACGTGTCCAGCGATTTCGCCGCCCGTCTCGTCGATAGGCTACGTGCTCACAGAATGTTTACCTTTTTTCTTGGCGGTATCTTAAAAGTGTCCTAAACGCTTCCTGGATTCTGGCCCGGCCAGCGCGGCGATGGCCGCGCAGGTGCAGCGCTGCTGCAGCGCGGGCCCTGACCCGGGGCAGGTGTGCCTGTGGGTGGCGCGGTCCCAAGATCAATGTGCATGACGGCCTGGCCCAACGGCAACACCCAGCAGGCCCGAGTACCGCAAACAGACCGGCAACGCGCCACGCGCCTCGGCCAGTGGCCACCATCCCCCGCCCCCTGTCAGCCAGGCCCAAAAGGGGGCCCCACGACGCCAAAGCCAAGCCGAGTCGAAGGGGGACGGTGCCAGCCCCCCCTCAACCCGCCCGAGCCCGCGCCGGCCAGGCGCTGAAACCCTGCCTAATCGAGCGCAACCATGGGCGCGTTTTGCGGCCTCTCGGGTCCGGAATCTCGGCACGGCCACGCATCAACGTTCCCAAGGTCTTGCCGGGCCCGCCCGTGTGAAACGCCACCGGGCGGCCGCAGCACAAGGACCTGTGCGCCCACGCTTGGCTGGGTAAGGCGCGGGCCCGCACGCCGTGACCAAGGCCCCACTCGAACAGGAAGCACTGGCCTGGCTGGCCGATGTGCATTGCCAGCCCGTGTCCGGCCCCGACATCGCCCCCGAATGGCCGGTCAGTCGAGCGCGCCCGCTGCCGCGAGGTGGTGCTGGCCAGGCACTTGCGCCGGGCCGTGGCGGCGCCTGGACCGCCTCGAAAAGGCGCTGTCGCGCCAGCGCGATGCGGGCGGGTGGCGACTGGAGCAGGGATGGGCTCGACAAGGTGGCCAGCGCGGCCGCGGGGCAGGGCGGCGGGGCCGTTTCGACAGCTGTCGAGCCATGGCCGGCGGCGGCCGCGAGGGTGTCGCTTTGCTATCCGGGCGCCCATGGCGCGGGTCGAATGTGGCGCATCACCCGCCGTGATGGCGCCGCGCATCGACGCGCTTGCGCCAGGCTAGGCCTGCGCGCGCGACTTCGTTGCGGTCACGGCGGAGGTCTTGTCCTCGCCAAAGAGGTCAAAGACCACGCCCCGCAGCCATTGGTGAGCAGGCGAGCGGTGCACCTTGGCGTGCCAGAAGACGTTGATGGCGACCTCGGGCAGATCGATCGGATGGGGCAGGAAGGCCAGGTCGAAGGGCTCGACGAGGCTCTGCGCCAGGCGCTCGGTCACCGTGGCCAGCATGTCGGTGCGGCGCAGGATGTGACCGACGCTGACGAAGTGAGGGACGGTCAGGCCAACCCTGCGCTCAATGCCGGCACGCCGGATCAACTCATCCACCTTGCCGTGCCCGGTGCCTGCCGACACGATGATCAGGTGCTCTGCGGCCTTGAAATCCGCCAATGCCAGCCGCTTGCGGTCCAGTGTGTGGCCCTTGCGGAACAGGCACACATAGCGCTGACGGAACAGCCGCCGCTGGAAGAAGCCGGCCTTGAGCTGTGGCAGCGGACCGATGGCCAGATCCACCTTGCCGGCTTCCATGTCGTCGCGCAGCGTCGTGGCGTTGGTGCGCACGGTGCTGAGCGAAACACCAGGGGCCGCCTGACGCAGACGCTCGACCAGCCCGGGCAGGAACACGATCTCGCCGATGTCGGTCATGCCGATCGTCACCGAACGCTTGACGCTGGCGGGGTCGAAGTGGCTGTGCTGGTTCAGCCCACTGTGGATCATGCCCAGCGCATAGCCGATGGGCTCGGCGAGTTGCTCGGCAAAGGGGGTCGGCATCATGCCTGCGGGTGTGCGGACGAACAGGTCGTCGGCGAACTGGCGGCGCAGCTTGGCCAGCGTGTTGCTGACCGCCGGCTGCGTCAGGCCCAGGTTCTCGGCCACCTTGGACACGCGCCGCTCGACCATCAGCTGCTGAAACAACACCAACTGGTTGAGGTCGATGTCCGACAGCTCCATGGCTTCTCCATCACGGTGGGTGATACATCACATTCATCTGATTCTATTTACCGAATGGTCGTGAGCAGCAATGATCTGCCCATCGCATCGAACCTGCCTTGGACATCCTCGTACAACCCCTCAACCGCGTCATCCGGGTCCAGCCTGGCGCCAACCTCTTGAAGGCGCTGCAGGACGCCCAGGTGCCGATGTCCTACTCGTGCATGGCCGGGCGCTGCGGCACCTGCCGCTGCCGGGTGCTGGCCGGCGAGGGCATGGAAGGTGCGGGCGAGCAGCGGCGGCCCCTGGACGCTGAGCAGGGCTATGTGCTGGCCTGCCAGACCTGGCTTACCGAGCCCTGCACCATCGAGATCGCCGAGCCTGACGAGGTGGTGGTGCATCCGGCCCGCATCGTCAAGGCCACGGTCGAAGCCATCGAGGACCTGACCCACGACATCAAGCGCCTGCTGTTGCGCCCGGCCAAACCTGTCGAGTTTTCGCCAGGCCAGTATGTGCAGTTGCAGTTCACGCCTGAGCATGTCCGGCCGTATTCAATGGCCGGGCTGAGCGCTGATGGTCTGTTCGAGTTCCATGTCCGCTTGGTACCCGACGGCCGCGTCACGGGCTATATCTCGAACACGCTGAAGGTGGGCGACGCCGTGAAGGTCAGCGGCCCGCTCGGGTCGGCCTACCTGCGCCGCAAGCACGCGGGCCCGATGCTCTGCGTAGCCGGGGGCACCGGCTTGGCACCGATCCTGGCCATCCTGCGCGGCATGGTCGCCCAGCGCATGACCAACCCTGTCCACCTCTATTGCGGCGTGCGCTCGCCGCGCGACGTCTACGGCATGCCCTGGCTCGAACCTTTGAAACGGGCGCACCCGGGCTTGACGGTGCATGTCGTCGTCACCTCCGGCGGCAACCCCGCCACGCAACGGTGCGGCCTGGTCACCGACACCATCGAGCAAGACCACACCGACCTGAGCGGCTGGCGCGCCTACCTGTGCGGGTCGCCGCCGATGGTCGACGCGGCCACGCTGTTGGCACGCCGCCAGGGCATCCGCGCCGAGCATATCTACGCCGACGCCTTCTACACCCAGAGCACCTGAGGAGACACCCCGTGCACGCTGCAAACCTGCCCCCCGAAGCGCTGCGCCAGCGCGCCGACTACTACGCGCGCATCGGCACCCGCCACATGACACCGCTGTGGGAGGTGCTGGGCGCGCTGGTGCCGCCGCAGCCCCGCTCGCCGGTGGCCGCCCATCTGTGGCGCTACAGCGACCTGCGCGAGCAGGTGCTGGAGGCCGGCCGGCTGATTTCTGCCGAGGAGGCGGAACGGCGGGTATTGATCTTGGAGAACCCGGCGCTGCGCGGCCAGTCCTGCATCACCCAATCGCTCTACGCCGGGCTGCAACTGATCATGCCGGGCGAGGTGGCGCCGGCGCATCGCCACTCCCAGTCGGCGCTGCGCCTGGTGCTGGACGGCGAGGGCGCCTATACCGCCGTCGACGGCGAGCGCACCACGATGTGCCGGGGCGACTTCATCATCACGCCGGCCTGGACCTGGCATGACCACGGCAACCTGGGCGACCAGCCGGTGGTCTGGCTGGACGGGCTGGACATCCCGATTGTGCGCTTTCTCGACGCCGGCTTTGCCGAGCGCAGCGATCAACCCAGCCAGCCGCCGCTGCGCCCGGAAGGTGATGCGCTGGCCCGCTACGGCGCCAACATGCTGCCGATGGATTACCACCCGAAGCCGGCCGACCCGACGCGGGTTTTCGTCTACCCCTTCGAGCGCACCCGGGCGTCCTTGCGGGCC
>JANNZD010000162.1:0-32079 GCA_031410435.1 Betaproteobacteria bacterium
CTCCAGCCCGCCGGCCAGCAGGGCCTGATCGAGGTCAAGGGCAACCTGACGCCAGGCTATGCCGGCCGCAGCGCGGTGCAGAACGCCGAAGCCTTCAGCGCCGACGGCTACTTCCGTACCGGCGACATGGGCTGCCTCACCGAGCAGGGCGATCTGCAGTTTGCCGGCCGCAGCACCGCGATGATCAAGCGCGCCGGCATCAACATCGGCCGGCCGAGGTGGAAGAGCTGCTGCAGCAGCACCCCGGGGTGGCGCTGGCCGGCGTCACCGGGCTGGCCGATGCCGGCAAAGGCGAGGCCATCGTCGCCTTTGTCGTCGCCCGCCCCGGCATGCAGCTCAGCGATGCCGACCTGCGCAGCTTCTGCCGCGCCAATGCGTCCAGCTACAAGGCGCCCGACCGCATCGAGGTGTGCGCGGCGCTGCCTCTGACACCCACCGGCAAGCTGCTGCGCGGGGCCTTGCGCCAGATGGCCGAGGCGCTGGCCGGCAACGCCGCCGGGTGAGCCTCGCGGCCGCGCCAGCCCCCTGAAGGCCAGGCCATGAACATCACCCAGCTCGAAACCTTCCACTGGATCAGCCAGCTCGGCACCTTCAGTGCGGCGGCCGACCGGCTGTGCACCTCGCAGGCGGCGGTGTCGGCACGCATCCGCGAGCTGGAAAGCGAGCTGGACGTGGTGCTGTTCGACCGCATTGGCCGCCAGGTTCAGCTCACCCTCAAGGGCCGCGAGCTGCTGACCCATGCCACACGGGTGATCACCGAAGCCGCGCAGCTGCGCCTGGCCGCCGGCAAGCCGTCGCTGGAGCACGGCGTGCTCAAGATGGGGGTGGGCGAGGTGATCGCCTGGCGCTCGCTGGTGGCGCTGTTCAATGCGCTCAAGCAACGCTACCCGGGCATGGGCATCGAGTTCCAGGTCGACCTGAATGCCAACCTGCTGCGCCTGCTGTCGCGCGGCGAGATCGACATCGCGGTGCTGGGCGGGCCGATCGAGGCGTCCGACATCCGCTGCCAGCCCATCGGCGCCATGGCGCTGGGCTGGATCGGTGCGCCATCGCTGCTGGCCGGCCGCAGCCGGGCCAACCCGGCCGAGCTGGCGGCGCTGCCCATCCTGTCGCTGGGCCAGGGCGCGCGCCTGCATGCCCAGATGCATGCCTGGTTTGCGCAGGGCGCCTGCACGCCCTCGGCGGTCAGCTCCTGCAACAGCATCTCGACCATGCTGCAGGCGGTGCGCGCCGGCATCTTCGTCTGCCTGGCGCCGCTGGACCTGGTGGCCGACGATCTGGCCGCTGGCCGCCTGGCCCTGCTGGCTGCCGACCCGCCGCTGCCGCTGCTGACCTTTTTTGTCGCCACCCGGTCCGAGAGTGTCGACCCGGCGCTGGACCAGGTGGCCCGGCTGGTGACCGAGATCACCCGGCTGCCGGGATCGACACTCGCGGCCACGCCGGCTGCATAGGCAAGGCCGCAGGCAGATCACAGTCTGATCGAAGCAATTTCTCCCGAATAGTATTGTTGGCTACCGTGTAGTATGCTGACGCAATCTGCAAGTTGCACCGGCCCTGCCCAGGTCCGAACCCACGCTGGAGTAGCAATGCCCGCTGTCGACCCCTCCCCCGCCCTGGCACCGCAGGTGCCTGCCTACGAGCTGCTGGCTGCCGACATCCAGCGTCTGGGCATCACGGCGGTGTTCGGCCTGATGAGCGATGACACCGCGCTGTTCGTCACCACCCTCGACGCCATGGGTGTGCGCTTCTACGGTGCCCGCCACGAGAACCAGGCGGTGGCAATGGCCGAGGGTTATGCGTCGGCCACCGGCCGCCTGGGCATCGCCATCATCGGCCGCGGCCCGGCCACCGCTAACGGCCTGCACGGCGCGGTGTATGCCAACCGCACCGGCGCACGGGTGCTGCTGATCTTCGGCTATGTGTTCACCGGCGCTGGCACAGCCAACGGATTGGGGCCGGACGGCAAGGCCTTCAATGCCCCGGCCGTACTGGAGGCCGCAGGCATCAAGACCTTTGTCGCGGCGCAATCTGCCAGTGCCCGACCCAGCCTGGCCCAGGCGCTGGCAGCCACCCAGGCCGGCGGCTGTGCCGCGCTGCTGCTGCCAATGAATGTGCAGTTCGGCTTGATCGCCAACACCCCCGACGATGCGCCGGCAGCGCCCGCGCAGACCACCGCACCGCGCCTGCGTGCCCGCCAGGCCGCGGTGGACGCCGCCGCCGCGCTGCTGGACGCTTGTCGCAAGCCCCTGTTCGTGGTCGGCCTGGGTGCCCACCAGGCCGGGGCGCGGTCCGCCATCGAGCAATTGGCCGACAAGGTGGGCGCGGTGGTCGCCACCTCGCTAAAGGCCAAGGACATGTTTCGCGGCTGGCCCTACAACCTGGGCTTGATCGGTTCGTTCTCGCACTCGGCCGGGCGCCGCCTGATCGACCAAGCCGATTGCGTGCTGGTCTTCGGCGCCGGCCTGAACCAGCGCACCACCAGTTATGGCAGCGCCCTGCCGATGGGCGTGCCGCTGATCCAGGTGGACAGCCAGCGCAGCCACATCGGCCGCTGGTTCCATGCCGACCTGGCCCTGGTGGCGAATGCGTGTGATGCTGCCGAGCAGCTGCTGGCCGCGGTGGCCGCCAAGCCCGCCGCCGACAAGCCCTTCCACACCGATGCGGTGCGATTGCGCCTGGCCGACTTCGACATCGCCAGCGATTTCGAGCCCGCCCACACCCCGCGCACCCTCGACCCCCGATCACTGGCACTGGCCTTGGACAAGCTCTTGCCGGCCGACCGCAACACGGTCTTCGATTCAGGCAACTTCCTGCAGGTGCTGCCCTATGTCAGCGGTCAGGGGCCGGGCCACTTCAAGAGCGCCCATGATTTTTCGTCCATCGGGCTGGCCTTTGGCACTGCCCTGGGCTTTGCGGTGGGCAGCCCGCAGCGCTGCACCGTGCTGTTCATCGGTGACGGGGCCTTCCTGATGACCATGGGCGAGCTGGAAACCGTGGTGCGCGAGGACATCCCGCTGGTGATCGTGCTGATGAACGACTGCGCCTACGGCGCCGAGCTGCACTACCTGAAGATGCGCAACATGCCGGTGGGCAAGTCGGTTTTCCCTGACATCGACTACGCCCCCATTGCCGCCGGCTTCGGCTTCCAGTCGGCCACGGTGCGCACCCTGGCCGAGCTGCAGGCGCTGGCACCGATGCTGCGCCAGCCCGAGGGCCCGATCTTCCTGGACTGCAAGATCAACGCGTCGGTGATGGCGCCCTTCCTGCTCGAGACCGTCGAGCATGAGCGGCGCAAGGCCTGACGGCGACGGTCAACGCAATGCGCACCCCGATCTGCGTCCGCCTGGGCTGTGAGCTGCCCATTTTCGCCTTCTCGCACTGCCGCGACGTGATCGTCGAGGTGACCCGGGCCGGCGGCTTTGGCGTGCTGGGCGCAGCCACGGTCAGCCCCGAGCAACTGGAGACCGAGCTGCGCTGGATCGACGCCCATGTCAACGGCCGGCCCTATGGCGTGGACGTGATCATCCCCAGCAGCTACGACACGGCGGCCGAGCAAGCCTCGGACGACCCGGCGCGGTTGATCCCCCAGGCGCACCGCGACTTCATGAACGGCCTGCTGGCGGCCGAAGGCGTGCCGCTGCTGCCGCCCGACGAGCAGACCCGGGTGCACCACGAGATCGCCCAGGGTCGCGGCAATATGACGCCAGCCGGCGCCCGCCGCCTGGTGCAGGTGGCCCTGGGCCACGCGGGCGTGCGCATGGTGGTCAGCGCGCTGGGCGCGCCGCCGCCCGATGTGGTGGCCGAGCTGCAGGCCCGCGGCATTGTCATCGGCGCCCTCTGCGGCAAGCCGCAGCATGCGCTGCGCCAGGTGGCCGCCGGCGTGGAGGTGGTGATCGCCCAGGGCACCGAGGCCGGCGGCCACACCGGCGACATCGCCACCATGGTGCTGGTGCCCGAGGTGGTGCGCGCCTGCGGCCCCGGCGTGGCGGTGCTGGCCGCGGGCGGCATCACCAGCGGCAGCCAGATTGCCGCCAGCCTGGCGCTGGGCGCCCAGGGCGTGTGGTGCGGCACGGTCTGGCTGGGCACCCGCGAGAGCGAGCTGGCACCCTTCGAGAAGGCCCGCCTGTTTGCCGCCCGCGCCGAAGACGCGGTGCGCCGCCGCGCCCGCACCGGCAAGCCGGTGCGCATGCTCAAGAGCAAGCTGTCCGAGGCCTGGGAGCAGGCCGGCGCGCCGGCCTACCTGCCCACCCCGCTGCAGGGCATCCTCTACAACGAGGCCCACGCCCGGGTGGTGCGGGCTGAACGGGCCGATCTCTACTCCTTCCCGGTGGGGCAGTCGGTAGGCAGCCTGCACGAAGAGACCTCGGTCAAGGACGTGATGCTGCGCCTGCAGACCGAGTACCTCGACAGCATGGACCGCCTGGTCGCGCTGCACCCGGCCCATCTTGCTGAACCGAGCCAAGCATGAGCGATGAAGTGTTGGTAGAGCATATCGACGGCCTGGTGGTGATCACCATCAACCGGCCGCAGGTGCGCAATGCGGTGAACCGCGCGGTGTCCTACGGCGTTTGCGAGGCCATCGACGAGATGGAGCGCCGGCCCGACCTGCGCCTGGCCATCCTCACCGGCGCGGGCGGCAATTTCTGCGCAGGCATGGATCTGAAGGCCTTCTCGCAGGGCGAGATCACCCGGGTCGAGGGCCGCGGCATCCTGGGCATCGCCTACACCCCGCCCAAGAAGCCCCTGATCGCTGCGGTGGAGGGTTATGCGCTGGCGGGCGGGTTTGAAGCGGTGCTGGCCTGTGACCTGCTGGTGGCCTCGCGCACCGCGATGTTTGGCCTGCCCGAGGCCAAGCGCGGCCTGGCCGCCGCTGCGGGTGGGCTGCTGCGCCTGCCCCGCCTGATTCCGCCGCGCATCGCGATGGAGATGGCCCTGACCGGCGAGATGGTCTCGGCCCAGCGCCTGGCGCAATACGGCCTGGTCAATGCGCTGGTCGAGCCCGGCCAGGCGCTGGACCAAGCCAAGCGCCTGGCCCGGCTGATCCTGGCCAACGCGCCGATGTCGGTGGAACTGAGCAAGCGGGTGATCGTGGAGCAGCTCGATTGGTCGATCGACGAGATGTTTGCGCGCCAGGACGCGGTGCTGGGCCATGTGCTGCGCTCGGCCGATGCGCAGGAGGGCGCACGCGCCTTCATCGAGAAGCGCCCCGCGCGCTGGACCGGCCAATGATCGCTGTGCGCCACCCCAAGCCCGCCAAGGACACCGCATGACCCGACGCCGCACACTGCTGCAAGCCGCCGCCGGCTGGGGCCTGGCCGCCCAGGCCCAGACGCCGGCGACGCTGAAGCTGATCGTCGGCTTCCCACCCGGCGGCAGCGGCGACCTGTTTGCCCGCCTGTTTGCCGAGCGCCTGCAGCAGGAGCTGCAGACCCCTGTGCTGGTGGAAAACCGCGCGGGCGGCGGCGGGCTCACGGCGGTGGCGGCCTTCCAGCGGGCGCCGGCCGACGGCTTCACGCTGATGATGCACACCGGGTCGACCGCGATCTCGGCGCCGATCTCGCGCAAAGTGGCGCCCTACAACCCGGTCGACGACTTCAGCTGGATCGCGCTGCTGCCGGACGCACCCTTCGTGTTGGCGGTGCACCCTGGCGTGCCGGCCACCGACCTGAAGACCCTGGTGGCCTACGCCAAGTCCAGGCCCGGGGCGCTGTCCTATGGCCATGCCGGCCTGGGCACCACGGTGCACCTGGCGGCCGAGCTGTTCAAGGACCGCGCCGGCATCAACGTCAGCGACATCCCCTACGCCGGCAGCGGACCGGCACTGACCGACACCATCGGCGGCACCGTGGCCTTCATCGTCGAGACCTATGGCACCCTGGTCCAGCACCACAAGGCCGGCCGCATCCGCATCATCGGCGCCTTTGCAGACACCCGCCTGCCCGAGCTGCCCGAGGTAGGCACCGCGCAGGAGATCGGCCTGGACGTGGTGGCTGGCACCGTCAACCTGCTGGCCGCTCCGCTGGGCACGCCGGCCGACCGCCTGGCCGCCCTGGCTGCAGCCACCGGCCGGGTCAGCGCGCGCGCCGACATGCAGCAGGCCCTGACGGCCTTGGGCATCCATCCGGTGCTGAACTCGACGCCCACATCGGCCCGCGCCTTCGTGGCCCGCGAGGTGGGGCGCTGGACTCCCTTGGTCAAGAAGCTCGGCATCGCGCTGTAGCGCGTGACACCCGGCCTGCACCGCCTCGACGTCCAACCTCCTTGCCGGATACCCCGCCCATGGCCTCCTTGCCCTTGTCTGGCGTGCGCGTCCTCAGCCTGGCCGAGCAGTATCCGGGGCCCTATGCCACCATGCTGCTGGCCGACCTGGGCGCCGACGTGATCCTGGTCGAGCGACCCGCCGGCGGTGACCCGTCGCGCCGCTTCCCCGGCCTGTTTGCGGCCTTCAACCGCAACAAGCGGTCGGTGGCACTCGACCTGAAATCGGCCCAGGGCCATGCCGATTTCCTGCGCCTGGTCGACAGCGCCGACGTGGTGCTGGAGGGCTTCCGACCCGGCGTGATGGCCCGCTTGAAGCTGGGCGCCGATGTGCTGCGGGCACGCAAGCCGGCCTTGATCTGCGCATCGATCTCGTCCTTTGGCCAGACCGGGCCGGCAGCGTCCATCGCCGGCCATGACCTCAGCATCCAGGCCGCCGCCGGCATGATCCAGGTGGCGCCCGGTCAGGAGGCCGCCTATGCCTTGCCGGTGCTGCCGCTGGCCGACATCTCGTCGGCGATGTTTGCCGCGCTGGGCATCGTCACCGCGCTGTATGCGCGCCAGCACAGTGGCCTGGGCAGCGTGATCGATGTGTCGATGTACGACTCGATCGTCAGCTGGATGACGCCCTTTCTGGTGCCACCGGTCAATGGCCTGCCCACCCGCACCCTGCCGCCCGAAGACCCGGGCTACGGCCTGTTTGCCACCCGCGATGGCCAACAGATCACGCTGAGCATCGCCGGCGAGGACGCGATGTGGCGCGCGCTGTGCGATTGGCTCGGGCTGGCCGCGTTTGCGCAGCTGGGTGAGCAGGCGCGCAGCCAGCGGGCGGCCGAGATTCTGCCGCTGCTGCGCCAGGCCGTGGCGGCGCATGACCATACCGAGCTGTGCCGCGAGCTGGAGGCCCGCCACATCGCCTTCGGCCCGGTCATCGGCCTGGGCCAGGTGCTGAACGACCCGCAGCTGGTGGCGCGCCGCATGGCCCTGCGCATCGACGGACCCCAGGGCCAGCAGACCTTTGTGCGCCAGCCCCTGATCATCGACGGGGCCATTGGCAGCCTGCAGCGGCCGGTGCCGGCGCTGGGCCAGCACAACGCCGAGCTATTGCCCGCACTGGCGCCCGCCTCGGTGCCGGCTTGACGCCCTGGCTTGAAGCGCCGGGGTGTGGCCGGCGCGGCAGGCCGGTCCAGCGTTCAGCCGCTCAAGATGCCTGCCGCACCCGCCGGCGCTTGCTGGGCTTGCACTGCACCAGCGCCAGGACCAGGTCGGCCACCCGGTCGGCGGTCTCCGCCTGCGACAGGCGCCCGTCAGGCCGATACCAGACATAAGACCAGCTGACGATGCCGCCAATGGCCAGCGAGGCCAGTTGCACATCGTCCACCACGAACTCGCCTGCAGCCACGCCCTCATTGAGCAGCGCGCAGAACTTGCGGTCAAACTCGCGGCGCATCGCATTGATGGCCTCGCCATCCTTGGGCGACAGGTGCTTTTCCTCGCGGTTGTAGATCGCGATATGGGCCTGGTTGACCAGCACCGACAGCATGAAGTCACGGGCCAGGGTCTGCAGCTTGTCGGTGGCACTGCCTTCGGAGGCCACCGCGCGGTTCAGTGCGTCCAGCGACGCCCGGATGCCGCGCGAGCAGATCTCGGCCAGCAGGTCGCTCTTGGACTTGAACTGCGAGTAGATGAACGGCTTGGTCACGTTCATCTTGTCGGCTACTTCTTCGAGCGTGGTGTTGCTCAGGCCCTTGTTGTAGAACAGATCGACTGCGGTGGCGATGATGCGCTCGCGCTTGAGGCGGGCCACGGCGTCCCGGATGTCCTCGGGGGCGTCGGCAGCTGCTGGCGCATCGCGCAGCCGGGCCGCCCGCGCGGCGACCTTGGCAGGCGCTGCCACGCGCGCTTTACGGGCGCCGAGTGCTTCAGCCGGCTTGGTTTCTGCTTGATTTTTCATGCCGACCTGTCACGAGATTGCATTCACAAGACGCAATTTTACAGGCTACGCGGGGGCTGACCAAAGGGCAAGGTCAGGCGCCCCGGCCCGCCGCGCCTGCGCCGGGCCCGGGCTCGAACACCAGGCTCAGCGCACCACCGGGCTCGGTCTCGAACCCCCCCTGCACCGCCAGGCCGATGTAGAGCGCGGCAGCGCCGCGCCAGCGCCCCAGCGCACGCACGCCTTCGTCCAGGTCCACCGTCACCAGGGTGTAGGGCAAGGCATCGGCAAACGACGGGTGGAAGGCGTGGTGCGCCACCGTCCAGCTGTGCAGCCTGCCCTGGCCGGACGCTGGACGCCAGGCCACCGCATCGCTGTAGCAGTGGTCGCACAGCAGGCGCGGGTAGTGGCGGACCTTGCCGCAAGCCGCACAGGCTTGCAGTACCAACCGGCCCTGCGCTGCGGCGGCCCAGAAGGGCCGCGACAGATCGTTGTCTGGCGGCGTGGGTTTGCTCGGCAGGCTCATCGCGTCACTCCCGCCGCAGGATGGCCAGGGCACCGTCGCCCATGTCGCCATAGCCCGTGACCAGGCCCAGTTCCACGCCGGCCACCTGGGCCCTGCCGGCATCCCAGCGCAGTTGGCGCACCAGCTCGACAATATGGTTCAGGCCCCAGACATGGGCCTGCGACAACAAACCGCCATGGGTGTTGGTGGGCAGCGCACCGCCCAGGCGCAGGCGGCCGCCCTCGACAAACGGGCCGCCTTCGCCCTTGGCGCAGAAGCCCATGTCTTCCAGCTGGCGGATCACCGCGTAGGTGAAGCAATCGTAGATCTCGGCCACCTGGACGTGGGCCGGCGTGACGCCGGCCATCGCAAAGGCCCGCTTCGCCGCCTTGGCGATGCCCAGCGAGGTCATGTCAGGCCGCTGCGTGATCGAGCCCGGCGAATCGGGGTGGCCTTCGGCGACGCCCGAGATGAAGACGCGGCGCTGGCGGAGGTCGGCGGCCTGCTCCGACGCGCTGACGATGACGGCGGCGCCGCCGTCGCTTTCCAGGCTGCAGTCGAGCAGGCGGAAGGGATCGGCGATCATGCGCGAGTTGCGGTGGTCTTCCAGCGTGATGGGCTTCTTCATCACCGCGTTGTCGTTGAGGAGCGCGTGCTCGCGCATGGCGACTGCGACCTCGCCGAAATGCGCCACCGTGGTGCCGTAGAGCTCCATGTGGCGACGCGCCATCGGCGCGTAAAGCTGCGCCGGGGCGCTGGCGCCCATCGGGTGTTCGAACTCGGTGACGAAGTGGAACTGCGGCATCGAATGGATGCGCGCACCGGCCTTGTTCGCGGCCGCGCTGACGTTGCGGCCGAAGGTGATCAGCACGTGGTTGCAGGCGCCGCTGGCCACCGCCGCGGCAGCGCACTGCAGCGCCATCACCGGGCTGGCACCGCCGTGCGGCACCACGGCGGAGAAGCGCAGGTCGGGGATGCCGAAGTTCTCGATGAAATCGTCGGCGGTGCCGCTGACGATGCCGATCGGGATCACGCCGTCGATCTGCTTCGGGTTCAGCCCGGCGTCGGCGATGGCCTTCAGCGAGGCCTCGATCTGCAGCTCGAAGGCCGTCTTGCTGGACCCCCGCACATAGGCGGTCTCGCCGATGCCGGTGACGCAGCTCTTGTCACGCAGCCACATTGCTGCCTCCCTGCGACCCGGCAGCGGCCGCCATCGGGGGGCGTGCCGCCGCGGGCCGCGACCGACCCTGCTGGCGCTCGCGCCCGAGTTGCTTACGGTAGAAGGGCGGGTCAAGTTCCAGCGCATAGCGCGGGCTGCCCGGGAAGTGACGACGCAGGAAGACCTGCTCTTCTTCCATCAGCTGGCGCATGGTGGTTTCGTCGGGCAGGCGCACGTCGCCGCAAACCAGCTCGGCGATCCATTCGGCCTGGTTGTCCATCATGCGGATGTTGCCGCCGCCGGCCACGTTGAACATGCCGGCGAAGTACAGGCCGCGCTGGCGCGGGTGGACTACGCGCAGGAAGAGCTCCAGCTTGTGGCCTTCCAGGGGACGCAGCGCTGGCGCCAGGAAAGGCAGGTCGACGTTGTAGCCGGTGCCCGCGATGACGGTATCAAAGGTCTCGGTGCTGCCGTCGACGAAGGTCACCTGCTGCCCACTCACCGACCGGATGCCCGGCTTGGCGGTGATGCGGTTCCAGACGAAGTGCGACATCAGGCAGGGGTGGCTGGTCGGATGGGTGCGCGTCTTGGGGGTCGTGAATCCCCACTGCTCCATGCGCCCGTGCACGATACGCACCAGGAACTCGCGCACGGTGCGCTTCAACGGCCAGGGCATCCAGTCCTTCTCGATCCGGCCTAGCACGCGCGCCGTCGGCACGCCGAACAGCATGCGCGGCATCACCAGCACCGGCGAGCGCGCCGAGATCGTGGTGCTCTTCGTGACGACGCAGATGTCGGAGGCGATGTCCACCGCGCTGTTGCCCATGCCGACCACCAGCACGCGCTTGTCGCGGAAAGGCTCGGGGACGCGGTAGCTGTGCGAGTGCAGGTACTCGCCCTTGAAGTCGTCCTTCCAGGCGGGGTGGGCGGGCGAGCCCTGGTGGCCGCTGGCCACCACCACGCCGTCGAACTCAACGCTCGAGCCATCGGCCAGTTGCACGGCCCAGCGCTCGCCGCGCGGCGACACATCCACCACCTGGGACTTGAAGCGGATGTGCGGCCTGACACCGAAATGATCGGCGTAGGACTCCAGGTACCGGCGCACCTGCGCGTGGTCGGGATAGAGCGGGCTGCCCGGCGGGAAGGGGAAGTCCCTGTACTCGGTGACCTTGGTCTCGGAATTGAGGTGCAGCGACTTGTAGGCCGGCGCGAGGCCGCTGTCGTTGTCGAAGACCCACAGGCCGCCGATGCAGGTGCCGATCTCGTAGACCACCACCTCGACGCCGCGCGCCAGCAGGTTCTTGGCCGCGCACAGGCCGCCCGCGCCGGCACCGATCACCGCCACACGTCGGCCGGTTGCCCCCGCTGCCGTTGCGGTGCTTGCGGCGGCGCCAGGCGTCACTGTGCGCCTCCGTGAAGCAACGCGCCGCGCTCTCGCGGCTCTGCAATGTTTGCAATCAACGCGTTCCTCTCTTTCAGCGTGGTGGCACGGATGTCCGCCGCGCCGTGCTCGGTGACGATGACGTCGACATCGCTTTGCGCCGAGGTGACGTAGACGCAGCGAGAGACGATGCGGCTCTGTGCCTCGCGGCCCCTGGTAGCCGCCGTTGTGGAAGGCAGTGCCAGGATAGCCAGCCCGCCCGCCGAACGGCGCGCCGCCCTGAAGTAGTCGGTCTGGCCGCCGACCGTGCCGACGTAGCGCTCACCCACGAACTCCGCGTTCACCTGCCCGCCAAGGTCGACTTCGATCGCCGAGTTGATCGCCATGAACGGCGAGCCCGGGATCGGCACGCCCAGTTGCGCCGGCAGTGCGAAGCCGAGAATGCCGTCGCGGGACAAGGATTCGTACAGCCTTCGGCTGCCGACCGCCAGCGACGCCAGGCAGGTATCCGGCGCTGCCGTGTCGATCGCGCCGCTGTCGACCAGGTCGAGAAACCAGTCGCCCACCATGCCCGAACGGATCTTCAGACCGCGGCGATCCTTGAGCGCCCCGGCGACCGCCACCGCCAGCCCGCCGATCCCCAACTGCACGGTGGCGCCGTCAGGAACCAGTTTCGCCACCTGGCGGGCGACCGCCTGCTGCACCTCGTCCGGCTCTTCCGCCGGCGATTCGAGCAGGGGCGCGTCGCTCTCGCGCGCCACCACGACGCGGCTCGTGTGCAAGCGGCCCTTACCGTGGCTTGAGCGTGTCATCGGCAGCTTGGAATTCACCTCCACCAGCACCACTCGCGCCACCTGCGCCGCATCCCAGACATAGTCCAGCGTGCAGCTCAAGGAGTGATAACCGTCGGCATCGGCCGGCGAAACCTGCAGCAGCACCACGTCCACCGGCAGCCTGCGCGACGCGATGAGCGACGACAACTGCGACAGCGACGTTGGCACGACCCGGGCGCGTTCGCACGCCACCAGCTTGCGCACGGTGCCCAGCCCGAGGTAGGTCGTCACGCGCAAGGCTTCCGGCACGTTTTCTTCCCAGGCCGGGTTGAGCGACAGGCCGCAGAACACGTCGACCGTCTCCAGGCGCGGGGCCAGCGCGAACAACTCCGCGATCAGACCCACGGGCTCGCCGACGGCCTGGCCGACGACGATGTGGTCGCCAGGACGCAGGCACTCAGACAGGGCGGATGGCATGTGATTCCAGCGCGACGGCTAGAGCCCGGTCTTCGACCCGAGTTGCAGATGTGCCGGCAGCTTGCCCGCGATGGTGAGCGTCTCGCTGCCGGTACCCTGGCTGGCCTCGCCATCGAAGTCGGCTGCCACGCCCACCGGCTGGATGCGATGCCAGTGCTCCTTCTGCGTGCCGTCGGGATAGACGATCTTCGACGGATTCGAAACGTCCCAGACGTCAGACTCCAGATGGTTTTCGCCGCGCCATGCGCCCAGGCCCTTGCCGTCGTTCCAGCCGCCGCTGTAGCCCAGCCCCTGCATGGCGATCGAAGAGCCGCGCGCGTCGACCACCAGGCGCAATTGCCGGCCGCCCTCGAAGGTCACCCGGATGCCGGCGCGACGAAAACGCCGCGTGCCTTCGTGCAGGTCGACTTCGAGTTCGATCTTGGTGGCGTGATGCACCTCTTGTGTGCGCCGGTCCGTGACCACCCCGGTGGTGTAGGGCACATCGTCGCCGCGGCCCGAGAAGAGCAGCGAGCCGCTCATCGTGTCGGTGGAGAAGAACAGGAAGGACATCACATGCCCTTTTTCCGCCAGCGTCACCTTGGGTCCGGTCACGGGTTCCGGCACGCCCATGCCGCGGCGCACGCCCCACGCGTGGTCGCGGCACGACCACCAGCGGTCGATCTCGACGCGCCGGCCGTCGACTTCGAGCCAGCCGCTGGCCACGCCAATCTGGTCGAAGCGCCGATAGTCCTCGACGGTGCGCCCCTGCAGGCGGGTGTAGTGCGGATGTTCCTGGTGGGCCGGCTCCACGCACTCCCAACGGATTTCGCCGTGCAGCGCGTGTTCGCCGGGCGCGATGACGATGTCGAAGGACTTCAGCGCTTCCACCGGCCGAATGCGCAGCGGCCCGCAGACGGTCTCGGCGCAGCGGTCGAGCGAACGCGACACCCTGAGGTTGTATTGCCGGCCATCGACGATCATCACGGCCGCGCCGTCCAGCACGTTCATATTGCGGTACGCGCCCATCGTGATCTGGATCGCCACGCTGCCGTCCCGCGCATAGATCGCGAACCAGTAGCGGTCGAACCAGCGCGGGTCGCTGGTCCAGACATGGTCGAAAGTCGTCGGCAACGGGTGCCAGAGCGTGTCGTCGAGCGCGGTCAGCATGTTCAGGTCCTCGCGGCAGAGGGTCCGGCAGGTGGTCCGGGCGATGGGCTCGGGGCGGTCGCCACGTAGCGCATGGGCACGCGCGACGCACGCTCGGTCATGTGCTGCACGATGGCGCGGTGCTGGTCGGGCGTCAGACCCTCGCTGCACACGGCCTGCGCCAGCAGTTCGCGCAAGCGGTGGTTGCGCTCGTCGAGCGCCGTGGCATCGGCGGCGTCAGGCTCCGACTCACTCAGGGCCTGGGTCAAGCGCGCGGCCAGATCGCTTTGCATCGAACCGCGCAGCGTTTCCAGCAGCCGCACGGTGGCCTGGTTGTCGTAGCGCAGGAAACCGGCGACCGCGGGCAGCGCGCCGGTGAGCATGCGAAGGTTTGCTACCAAGCCGTCGAGAATGGTGCGGGCCAACGGGTCGGCCACGCACGGCGCGACGACCGTTTCGAGGATGCGGCAGGTGCCCTGCAACTGCTCGTCGACGGTTGGCTTCACGACGCGGCTTCCATCATCTGGAACATCGGGCGGTACAACCACGATGGCGTCTGGAAGACACGGTTGTAGCGCCCGGCCACGAACTCGGCCACAGCGGTCAGCTGGATCACGGACAACTTCCAGCACGAGAACACGTTCCACCAATAGAGGTCGGCGTCGCGGACGCTGCGACCCGTCAGTCGGGAATAAGCCTCGACGATCTGCTGCCGTTCCCAGTGGCCGGCAATCTGGTGCTCGCGCTTGCGCACCGGGTTGGTGACCCAGCCCAGGTCTTCGAGCGGGTCGCCCAGATGCGCGGTCTCCCAGTCGAGCTTGGCGGTGATGCGCCCGGCTTCGATCAGCGCGTTGCCCGGTTTGAAGTCGCCATGCACCAGGACGATCGCCTCGGCCGCGGGGGCGCGGCGCTCGAGCCAGGTCAGTACGTAGTCCAGCTCCGGCTGGGGTTCGAGTTGCGCCTTGCGGTACTCGGCCTTCCAGTGGCGCAGCTCGTGAAGCGAGGGTGCGCCATCGGGCATACCCAGGCTGTCGGCGAGGCCGTGGGCTCGCCAATCGACCGCCTGGATACTGGCCATCAGTTCGATGAAGGCGCGAGCCATCGCAAGACGCGCTTCGCGCGTGCCGGCACCGTTCAAGACCATGTAGTCGCAGTGCCCGGGCATACGCTCCATCACCACCGACGGCGCGCCCAGCCAGCGCCCCTGCTCGTCCATCCAGTGCACCTTCGGGGCCGGCACGCTGGTGTCCGCGAGGGCCTTCAATACCGCGAACTCGCGCGCCCGCTCTGTGTTGAGCAAGGTGCCGGCGGCGTCGCGCATCAGCATCAGGCGGTGGGCGTGAGATCCCTCCGCGTCGGTCCAGGTCGCGTCGAAGGACCAGTTCTCGCGCGACAGTCCGCCCGCGCTCCTGACCAGACCGTGGAACACGATGTCGCGTGCCGAGGGAATCGAGTCGACGATCAAAGCCTTCAATCCTTCGACCACCTGCCCGGCGGGGTCGTTCGTGGTGCCCGCCTTGGTGAAAGATGGGGCGTCAGACATGGCTTGATTTCATACTCGATGAATGAACTTCTGACGCGCCACACCGGCAGCCAGTGCTGCGGCGCGTTCGATGGCGCGCTGTTTCAGTTCACGCCGCTGCAGCTTGCCGGTGACGGTCAGCGGCATGCCAGCGATCGGCTCGATGTGATCAGGCAACTTGTATTTGGAGGCTTCACTGCCGCAGTGGCGCAGCAGCTCGGCGGCGTCGAAAGCCGAGCCTGCCTTGACCACGACAAAAGCGAAGATGCGCTCGCCGCGCGCCGCGTCGGGCACGCCGACCACGGCCGCTTCGGCCACCGACGGGTGGCGGCTCAGCACCGCTTCCACTTCGGCCGGCGAGACGTTGATGCCGGCGCGCTTGATCATCTCGCTGACGCGACCGACGAAGACGAAGTCACCGTCGGTGTTGAGCATGCCCATGTCACCGGTGCGGTACCAGCCGTCGGCCGTGAAGGCCTTGACGTTCTGATCGGCGCTGGCGCCGCTGTAGCCCCGCGTGACGTAGCCGCGCACCTCGGTCAGGCCCGGCGTACCCGAGGCCACGGGCTCGCCTGTGTCCTCGTCGACAAAACGCACCGCCTGACCGGGCAGCGGCGGCCCCTGGCAGCGCGATCGGCGTTCGAGCGGCCAGTGGTGCCAGGTGACGGCGCAGTTGCCGCAGGTCTCGGTCGCGCCGTAGATATTGCACAGCTCGCCGGCGCCCAGCGTCTCGGTGGCGAACAGGAACTCTTCGGGGCTGCCGATCATCACGCCGGTGCGCAGGCTGGCCAGTCGATCCTTGCGATAGGCCGGGTGGCGAGCCAGCGCGGAGGTCATCGCCGGCAAGGTGTAGAACGACGTGCAGCGTTCCCGCTCGATGGTGTCGAGCACCGGGCCGGCGTCAAACTTGTCCATCAGCACCAGCGTAGCGCCGTGGGTCAAGGTGGCAGGCAAGGCGTTGGCGCCCCCGAAGGCCCAGAACAGCGGCGACGTCAGCAGCACGCGGTCGGCCGCGGTCAGACCCTGACGCTCGCCGATGTTGAAGGCGTTCTCGAGCACCGCGAACTGCTGCAGCGGGACCGCCTTGGGCGCGCTGGTCGAGCCCGACGTGTAGAGCACCAGCGCGTCGTCGCCGGCGCTGGCGGCGTCGCCGGGCGGCAGGCCGTGCACGGGCGTGGCGGCTTCGAGTGCAAGGTTGTAGGCGGTGAAGCAGGTGTCAGCGGTGTCCAACGCGTCGACGATCCAGGTCCGGGCCGGTGCTGGCATGCCGGGCGTGCCTTGCAAGGCCAGCAGGTCGGCCTGGAAGTCGCGGTCGCCGAAGCGGGCCTGCGCAGCCAGCAGCTTGAGCCTCGAGTCCTGCAGCACAAAGGCCAGTTCGCTGCGCGTGGACCAGGTGCTCAGCGGCACCGTCACGGCGCCCACCGCGCCGGCGTCCAGGCACAGGTCGATCCATTCGACCCGGTTGCTCAGCAGCAGCCCCACACGGTCGCCGTGGTGTACGCCAGCGGCGCGCAGGGCGCCGGCGGCGCGCGCCGAACGATCCGCGAGGTCGGCGTAGCTGAAGCGGCCCTGCGGACACACCAGCGCCACAGCCTGCGGCGTCTTTGCGGCCAACTCGCGCACCACCTCAATGAAGGTGCGGCTGAACGGTGGGTGTGTGCTCACGTTCGCGTCCTCAATCCATCTTGGCCCCGGAAATGGCCACCACGTCCTTCAACTTCACGCGTTCGCGCTCGGCGAAGGCCATCGTCTCCTGCGGCGTCGACCAGACGGCTTTAGCGCCGATCTCGAGGAAACGCGCCTGCGTTGCCGGCTCGGCGGCTATGGCCTTGACCGCGGCGGCCAGCTTGTCGGCGATGGCCTGCGGCGTGCCCTTGGGCAGCACGAAAGCACCCCAGGACGTGATGATGAAATCGGCTACGCCGGACTCGGCCATCGTCGGCACATCGGCCAGTGTCGGCCAGCGGTCGGGGCAGGTGACGGCCAGCGCCCGCACCTTGCCGGACTTGATCAACGGCGTGTAGCTGGCCACGTTGTCGATCGCGAAGTCGGTGTCGCCGGCGACCAGCGCCGGCATCGATTGCGCGGCACCGCGGAAAGGCACGTGCAGCGCCTGGATGCCGGTGCGGTGGCGGAACAGCTCGCCGGCCAGGTGCGGCGTGGTGCCGACGCCGGCCGAACCGTAGGTCACGCCCTTGGACTGCTTGCGCGCCCAGGCCAGGAACTCCTGCACGTTCTTGGCCGGGTGCGCGGCCGTGACGACGAAGGCGTTGCAGTTCTCCCAGATCTTGGACACGTAGGTGAAGTCGCGCGCCGGGTCGTAGTTCATCTTGCTGAAGAGGAACTGGTTGATCGACAAGGTGCCGACCGTGGCCGAGGCGACCGTGTAGCCGTCGGCCGGCGCGCCCTTGACCGCATCCATGCCGATGTTGCCGCCGGCGCCGGTCTTGTTCTCGATGATGAAGTTCTGCCCCAGCCGCGCCTGCAGCTTCTCGGCCAGCGAGCGGGTCAGCACGTCGGAAGCACCGCCGGCGGTGAACGGCACGACGATGCGCACCGGCGCGTCGGGCCAAGGGGTGGTCTGGGCGGTGGCTGGCTGCATGGCAATGACGGCGGCAGCGGCCATGGTTGCCGCGCAAAGCCACGGTCGTCTGGGATTCATAGGCTCGGTCTCCTTGGCACTGGGCGCAGATCGAGGTCGATTGCGTCAGGCTGCTTTTCCGCTGACGCCGATCATAATCTACTGATCGGCACGGTCAACATCTTTATCGTACGTTTATCTACCAACCAGTATGAAAAACCGCAATCAACACTGGCAAATGCCGCTGCGGACAGTGAATGCCTGACGCGCCCGATCGACTGCCGCGCGCGCGTTCAGCGTTCAGGCTGGCCGGCGCGATACCTTGGGCAGCAGCGAGTTGCCGATGATCTGCTTCATCACCTCGACCGCACCGCCGCCGACGCGGCACATGCGGGCATCGGCGTAGGCGCGCGCGATCGGGTACTCCCACATGTAGCCCCAGCCGCCGAAAAACTGCAGGCACTGGTCCATCACCTTGCCCTGAAGTTCGGTCGTGACCAGCTTGGCGCAGGCGGCGTCGATGGCATCGAACTCGCCCTTCAGGTGCAGCTCGATGCAGCGGTCGACGAAGACCCGCTGGGCCAGCACCTCGGCGTGCAGCTCGGCCAGCTTGAAGCGCGTGTTCTGGAAGTCGCCCAGCGTGCCGCCGAACATCTTGCGCTCGACCACGTAGTCGAGCGTCCACTGCAGCGCCGCTTCGGCACTGGCCACGCCGCGGATGGCCTGGACCAGGCGTTCCTGCGCCAGCTGCGTCATCAGCTGGGCGAAACCGCCGCCCTCCTCGCCGATGAGGTTAGACACCGGCACGCGCAGGTCAGCAAAGAACAGCTCGGACGTGTCCTGGGCTTTGCAGCCGATCTTCTCGAGCTTGCGGCCGCGCGTGAAGCCAGGCCGGTCGGTCTCGACGACGATCAGGCTTACGCCCTTGGCGCGCGCCTTGGGGTCGGTCTTGCATGCCAGGATCAGGATGTCGGCGCTGTGGCCGTTGGTGATGAACACCTTCTGGCCGTTGATGACGTAGTCGTCGCCGTCACGCAGGGCCTGCGTGCGCATGTTGGCAACGTCGCTGCCGCCCGACGGTTCGCTCATGCCGAGCGCGGCCACCACCTCGCCGGTGGCCATGCCGGGCAACCACTTGCGCTTCTGCTCCTCGGTACCGAAGTCGACCAGGTAGGGCGCGCAGATGTCGGAATGCAGGTAGAACGTCGGCCCGGTGGCGCCGGCTCGCGCGAACTCCTCGATCAGGATCGCGCTGTAAAGGAAGTTGCCGCCCATGCCGCCGTATTCCTCGGGCACGTTGCAGCACAGCAGGCCCAGCTCGCCGGCCTTGAGCCACAGGCTGCGCGGCACCTGGCCCGCATGCTCCCATTCGGCATGGAACGGCATCACGTGCTCGGCAATGAACCGCTGCACCGAGTCGCGGAAGGCTTCGTGTTCGGCGCTGAAGATCGTGCGTGGAATCATGGTTCGTCTCAGTATTCAAGTCGCGTGAACTGCTCGGTCCCCAAGCGGACGCCGCGGAACCGGCTCCGCCGGGCCGCTGGCGTCGCCCCCTGGGGGGAGCGCCGCAGGCGCTTCGGGGCGGTCATGGTTTCGCGGCGCAGACGCCACCGGGACCGAGCAAACGCCCAATGGCGTCTTCGTCGTAGCTGCATTCGCGCAGCACTTCGGCGCTGTGTTCGCCCAGCGTCGGCGGCATCAACTTCATTTCGGGTGGCGATTCGCTCATGCGCACCGGATTCATCGGGAATCGCAGCGTGCCTTCGGTCGGATGCTCGCGCAGCTCCCAGAAATCGACGCTGTTCAAGTGCGGGTCGTTGACCAGGTCTTCCAGGCTGTTGACAACCGAAAACGGGATGTCGTCGTCCGCCAGCAGGCGCAGCCATTCGGCGTTGGTCTTGCGCGCGGCCTGGCGCTCGACCTCGTCCCAGACCTCGCGGAAATGCTTCTGCCGCGCGGCGAAGGTGGCAAAGCGCGGGTCGGCCATGATCTGCGGCTCGCCGGCCAGCGCGAAAAAGCGCCGCCAATGGTCGTCGGAGTACGGCAGCAGCGCAATGAAGCCGTCCTGCGTCTTGTAAGGCCGGCGCGACGCGGTGCTGACCGGCGCATAGCCCATCGAGGTCAGCGGCGGCTCGAAGACGTGGCCCCACTGGTGTTCGAGCATGTTGAAGGCGGCCATCGTCTCGAACATCGCCACATCGACCTGCTGGCCCTGCCCGGTGCGCATGCGGTGCATCAGCGCCAGCACGATGCCGTAGGCGGCATGCACGCCGCTGATCTTGTCAGCGATGATGGTCGGAATGAAGCGCGGCTGGCCGCCGACGACGGTCTGCAGCCGCGCCAGCCCGGATGCGGCCTGGATGATGTCGTCGTAGGCCGGGCGGCCGGCGTAGAGGCCGTCGTCGCTGTAGCCGCTGAGATGGCAGTAGACAAGGCCCGGGTTGGCGGCCGAAAGGGTGGCGTAGTCCAGCCCCAGCCGGTTGGCGGCCGGTGTGCGCATCGAGTGCAGCAGCACGTCGGTCTTGGCCACCAGCCGCATCAGGATTTCGCGTCCCTCTGGCTTCTTCAGGTCGACCACGATGCTGCGCTTGCTGCGGTTGCTGGTCAGGAAGAAGGCGCCCATCAGCGGCGAGCGGCGCGGGCCGATCGAGCGTGTCAGGTCGCCTTCGGGCGGCTCGAGCTTGATGACATCGGCGCCCATGTCGCCGAGGTACTGGCCGGCTAACGGGCCGAAGATCATCGAGGCGATCTCGAGGACGCGGACACCCTCGAGCGGGCGGGCCGGCGCGGCGCCGTTGGAAGTGGGCTGGGACATGAGAGCCTCGATGCGGGACTACAGGATGACCACCGGCGCCAGGGGGCTGCCGGTGGCGCCGACGATGGGCAAGGCGCTGGCGACGAACATGAACGCATGCCGACCGCAGGCCACCAGGGGGTCGAGCATCAGGCCCTCCAGCAGCGGCACGCCGAAGTCGCGGATCAGGCGCTGGTGCACCGGGAACACCAGACCCGGCGGAAAGGGCAGCACCTCCACCGCAAAGTTGTCGGCGCCGATCAGGGCCACCTCGCGCTCGGCCAGCCACAGTGCGGCGGCCACATCAATGCCGGGCTCGGTGTCGAAGGACGGGTGCTGCACGCCCCTCTGCGCCTCGAGCCAGCCGGTGCGCAGCAGCACTGCATCGCCACGGCCGGGTTGCACACCGGCCGCAGCCGCAGCGGCTTCGAGGTCGGCCACGCCGATGGCCTCACCGGGCTGCAGGGCCTGGCCGCGCAGCTTGACGAAATCCAGCAGCAAACCGCGGGTGACGATGGGCGGCATCTTCTCGATGCCCAGCCGCGCCGCGCCGGTGGTGCTGCGGATGGTGTCGCCCAGGTAGCCGTTGTAGAGCTTGTCGTCATACCAGGCATGGCACAGCGCATCCACATGGGTGCCGATGTGCAGCGGCATCACCACCGTGTCTTCTGCAAACTGGAAGCCACCCGGGCGCTTGCTGCCGGCCGCGTAATCGCCGCCGTCGCGACCCATGAAGTGCTGCAGGCCGCAGCGGTGCGAAGGCACCGGGGTCTTGTCCGACAGCATCTGCGCCAGGCGCAGCACCTCACCGGTGCGCACCAGGCTGGCCGCATGGCGCACCTGCTCGGCGCCGATGTAATTGAGGGCGCCGCGCTCGTCATCGGGGCCCCAGCGGTTCCAGGCATCTTGGGTCAAGGCTCGCTCGCTTTCAGTAGAGGTAGGGGCGCGCAGGGGCCGCCAAGGCGGCGTCAAGCCCGGTAGCCCAGGCGCGCCGAGAGCCGCTGCGCCGCGTCGGCCAGGCGGGTCACGGCCGGGTCTTGGCTGCCGAAGCTGGCAGCATCGCCCATCATGGTCAGCGCCAGCACGATCGCCCCCGAGGCGTCGAAGACCGGCACGCTGACCGCATTGACCCCGCGCTCGTTGATATCGGCCATCACCGCATCCTTGATCGTGCCCAGGCAGTGCCGGCGCACCTCGGCCAGGTGCGCATCCACAGCAGCGCGCGAAGTGAAGGGCGAGGTCTCGCTGCGTTGGGCGGCGGCAATCTCGGCTTCCAGATAGGGGGCGGTCAACTCAGGGGCCGAGTAGGCCGCAAACACCTTGCCGGTGGCCGAGCCCAGCAGCGGCAGCACCATGCCGCAGCGCAGGCGCACATCCAGGGCCTGGCTGGCCTCTATCCACCAGATCAGGGTGGGCCCGAAGTTGCCCCACACACCCAAGCCGACGGTCTTGTCGGTCTCGCGGTTCAGGTCTTCCAGGCAAGGGCGTGCCAGGTGCACCGCGTTCAGGCTGGCCACATTGCCCGACCCGACCCCCACGCCCATCGCATGGTCGTAGGGATGCACCACCATGTACTTGCCTGCGCCAAAGGCCAGGGGCTTGCGCGGTGTGCCGACCATGCGCTCGACCCGGCCCAGGAACAGCAGGTGGTCGCCGCCCGGGTAGGTGGCCTCGGTGCGGCATTCCAGGTGCGCGGCGCAGCCGTCGATCAGCGGCACCCCGTCCAGGCCCGGCGTTACCGGCACACCGGCAAAGCGGTCGGGCCCGGACCGAGCAAAGCGGTTGGACACCTCGATCTGGTCCTCGGACAGGATATTGACCACGAAGCGCTTGGCCTGGCTGTAGGCGGCGAAGGTGCTGGCGTTGGTGCGCAAGCTCCAGACGATCAAGGGCGGATCGAGCGAGACCGAATTGAAGGAATTGGCGGTCATGCCGATCGCCACACCCTGCGCGTCCAGCACGGTGATCACCGTGACCCCGGTGACAAACGAACCCAGGCAACGGCGCAGTTCGATCGGGTCGATCGGCTTGCGCTCGGATGTCGATTCAGCGTCGGTCATTGCCTTGTCCATGGCGATGCTTTCAAAGGCAACAGGGGCATGATCGAAAGACTCTCCGCCTCTCAGGCCATCAGATTGGCCCGGAAGCTGTCGCCTTCATACGCGGTGCGGAACACCCCCCGCCGCTGCAGCAGGGGCACCACATGGTCGACGAAATCATCGACGCTGTCCGGGTTGGTGGTGGGGCTCAGGTTGAAACCGTAGCAAGCGGTCTCGCGCCAGATGCGCTCCATCTCGTCAGCCACCTGCTCGGGCGTGCCGATCAGCTGCGGGATGGCCACCGACAAGGCCCATTTGCCCGCGGCTTCGCGCAGCGTGATGGCCTTGCCATCGGCGCCGGTGGCGGTGGCCGCCATCAGGCCGCGCGAGGCCTGGGTTTCCATCTCGGCCAGCGGCCGGTCAGGGTCGAGCTTGCTCAGGTCGATGCCGAATACGCCCGACAGGCGCGCCAGGATGGCGTCGAGCGGGATGCGCTGGGTCAGCTCCTCGGCACGCTGGCGCGCTTCGGCCTCGGTGCTGCGCACGATGGGTTGCAGGCCGAACAGGGTCTTGGCTTCTTCGGCCTTGCCACTCGCCAAGGCAGCGGTGCGCAGCTGGTCCATGCTTTTCTTCATGCCGGCCACATGCGGCTGGATCGCGAAGATGACCTCGGCATGGTCCATCGCAAACTGCATGCCGCGGCCGGACGAGCCGGCCTGGAACAACAGCGGCCGGCCATGGGGCGAGGGCAACACCGGCGCCACCGCCTTGCAGCTGAGGTACTTGCCCTGGAAGTCGACCTGCCGGATCTTGGCCGGATCGGCAAACTGGCCGCCGGCCGCATCGCGCAGGATGGCGCCGGCAGGCACGCTGTCCCATAGCGCATAGCAGATGGCCATGAACTCGTCGGCGAAGTCGTAGCGCTCGTCATGCGGCATCTGCAGGCCGGCGCCATTGGCCATGTGCTCGGCATTGCTGAAGCCGGTGACGATGTTCCAGCCCACCCGGCCCCGGCTGAGGTAGTTGAGCGTGGACAGGCGCCGCGTGGCCAGGTAGGGCGTGGTGCCGGTGGTCGACAGCGTGACGCCGATGCCCAGATGGGTGGTGGCCGCAGCCATCACTGCCACCAGCGGCATCGGGTCGTGGTTGGGCCAGGAGGCGCCGTACTGCACCGACGGCACCACGCTGCCCTGGTAGACCGCATGGGTGGCCGGGCTGTCGGCAAAGAACACCCCGTCGAAGCAGCCGCGCTCCAGCGTAAGCGCCAGGTGTTGCCAATAGCTGAAATCCTGCAGGCCGGCCAACTGGCCGTCCTGCGGGTCGGCCCAGCTGAGCAAGGTGTGGGTGCTGGCGCTGTGGATCAGCATCTGCATCAGGTGCATCTTGGGCGGCATGGGCATCATGACGAATGGGACAGTGATGGAGGCGGCGGAAGTCGGGGCGATCAGCGGACCAGGGACTTCACATAGTCCTCACCCCGGCCGACCTCGCGGCAATGCTTGGCATAGCGGTCGAGCCGCAAAAATACATCGTCATAGTCGACGGCCAGGCCCTGCTCGTCCAGGTAGACCAAGGGGCCGAAAACATGGAACAGCGCGGTCATCCTGCCCACCTCGGGGTCGATATAGAGGGTGTGGATATGGCCGGCTGGCTCGTAGACAAAGCTGCCGGCGCGTGACACCCAGTCATGCTCGCGGTAGCCCCAGGCGCCGTCCAGCGTCCAGGCCGTGACCGGCGCGGCATGGCGGTGGCGCTGGATCGTGCCCTGCCCCACCGCCTTCAGGATGCTGACCCAGCCGCCGTTGGTGACGTCGAACAGCAAGGGCCGCACCTTGCCCAACTTGCCCAGCGGGTACCACTTGTCATCCTCGACCAGCACTGACGGGTCGAACATCTCGGGGCGGACGTAGGGGGACGGGGCAATGGTGATCATGCGGGCCTCTCGGGTATGCGCCAGGACAAGCGGCGCCCGGCCGTGGGCCGTGGGTGGGCGGATGGGCGGATAGGCGCTGCAGCCCTGCAGCAACCCACACCGCCAAGCTGCCGATTGCGCTTTGATTCTGCATAGTACAATTTTGATACCAATGAGTATCATAGGGTTTACACGAGTACCGCCCTGGCGGCAACTTGCTCCCTTACAACGGAGGTCAACAGGCGGCAAACTCAACCCTGAGCGTTGGCCAGAGGAGGTGGCCAGGGGCCGGGCGTCGGTCGGCGGGCCAGTTCAACGGGTCGTCCCATGACACCACCGGGCGCGCAGACATCGACAGGCCTGCCAGGTCGGTGCGTGGGCCCGTCGAAACGGGCTGGGTCGAAATGCCGCCGGACACAGGGGCGCACGATCTCTCGCTCGATCTCGGCGCGCCCGCCCACCAACGGCCGCAGGCGCTGCACCGGGCCGCGGTGGCTCGATCATCGGCTTGATGTGAAAGCCCTGCTGGCCCAGGCCAGCGCATGCGACGCCCGAATCGGCACCTCCATGCGATTGATGCTGGTGCTGGGCCTGCGCCACAGGGAGTCTGTGCAGTGCCGACATTCCGCCCATATCCACCCCTTTTCGGAGACCGGGCTTTCGGCCGACCAGAAGCAGGCGGATCGATCGCTCTGGCTCAAAGGCAAGGGCGGTCGTGTTCGGTGGTTGGCGCTGGCCACCGATGGCCAGTGGGCCGCCATCGAGCAAGCACGACGGGGGGCGGGCTTACCGGATGCGCACAGGGCTGCGCCCGAGCGCGACCTCGATACCTATCTACGCCGGCTGAACCCAGTACAGCGCAACTTCGGCGTCAGCCAGCGGGACTGCGCCAGCACGGGCCATGGCGCACGGCATCAGCGCGCGGCGGCGCGCAGGTGGATCTCGAGATGGACCGCGCTGCACGGATGGTACTGTCGCGCGTCATCGGCCCCGCGAGGCTGAGAGCAGCTAGCGCCCACTTGGGCCAGTCGCTTGCATTTCGCAGCAATCTGCACAAGGCGCAGACACCATTTCAGACAGGTTGCGCTACTTGGCTAGCAGCAGCTTCTGCAGATTGGCCAGGTTCTCCTGGAAGCGGTCCTGAACCACCTTCCAGGCTTGGCTGCGCGACTGCGCCTCCATCTCGGCAAGCTCGCGCACATTGGCGATCGCCTGCTGCACGCCCTTCTTGGCCGTCTCTGCGCCCCTGGTCAGGCCCTCCTTGCTCAGGCTCGTATCCTTCAACCCGGCCTGCCACTGCACCAGCGCCTCCTTCAAGATCTCGTTACGGCGTCGGGCCAGCGCCTTGATGCCTTCATGGGCCTGCCGGTTCGCTTCAGCCAGCGCTTCCATATCCTTGCGCTGTGAATCGACGATCGCGGCCACATCGACGCCGGGCAGCTTGAGCTTGCTGACCAACTTGCCGAGATCGTCGAGCGACGGCATCAGCTTGGTCTTCTTCGTCGAGGCAGCGGGCGCAGCCGCCTGCGCCGCGGCGCGCTTGCTCGCGACCTTCTTGCCTGCTGCTTTCTTGGCCACGGTCTTGGTCACCATCACGGTCTCCTTCAGGGTTGTCATTGGGCTGGGTTGAACTCAGCGACTGAGAGGATTTCGAGCGTGACCGAGCAACCCCACAAAACGCGCTCGATCTAGGCTGAGCCCGGACACAAACAGTCCTGAGGACTGTTTGTGCCTGGCCAAGGCCAGGGCGTCCTGGCCCTGGCGCAAAGCGCAGCCATAGCCCGGGCTATGACAAGCATTTGCAACGACGAGCGGGCGCGTTTTGGGGTGGTGAGCGGGCATGATCGAAAAACTCTCAGTCTCTCAGGCCTGGGCGGGCTTGACCGACCGGCCTGCACGGGGGGTCTTGCGTGCCGCCACCGGTTGCGGCGCAGTGCGTGTGCTCTTGGGGCGGGACAGTGCCGTTTTCCTTGGCTCGGCGGGGGTTGCCGGCAGCGCCACCACGGTTGCTGCGGCCTTGCCCTGCTCAACGCTGTCGAAGCCCTGAATCTCGCTCAGCGCAGCCTGCAGGTGGCCGATCAGCTCGTGGGACTCGGCCTGCGACAACGCGCGCCGGCACGCCGTGAGGCCAAACTCCAGCTGACCTGCATAGCTCTGCACGGTGATGTTCAGCGCCATCGCGTGGTAGGGGATAGACACCGGGTAGTAGTGCACCATTCGGGCCCCGGCCATGTACAGCGGCACCGGTATCCCCGGCACGTTGGAGATGCAGACACTCGCGGCAGGCGGCATGCGGCTGGCCAGCCCGGAACGCCCGAACAGCGAGGCCAGACCCGTCATCAGCCACGGCGCGCCGGTGATCGGCACGTCCACGCCGAGCACCGGCTTGAGTTCGACTACCACGGCCTTGGCCGCTTCTGACGAGGCGTGGATCGCCTGGAAGCGCGCCCTCGGGTCGGCCAGATCGGTGGCCAGATCGACGCGGATCATCGACACCTGGTTGTTCATCGCGCTGTCGTCGGCAGTGCGCAAACTGACCGGCACGGCCGCCACCAGCGACTTGGCGGGCAGCAGGTCGCGGTCGAGCAGGAAGCGTCGCAGCGCACTGCTGCACATGGCCATTACCACCGTGTTGACGGTGCCGCCGACACGCTTGCCGAGCGCCTTGATGTCGTCCAGCGGCAGCGACAGGGAGCTGAACGAACGCTGGTTCGTGATCGCCACATTGAAGATCGTCTTCGGCGCGGTGCCGATCTCCAGGCTGCGTTCGCCTTTGGCCGTCCTGCGCGCGGCGATGATCTTGCCGGCCGCGACCAGCGCCTTGACGGCGGCGGGCACCACCTTGCGCAGCTTGGCGTACTGCTTTGCATTGTTCGACAGTGCCGCCTGCAGCAGCTCGGCAACGCCAAGCTGGTACGGGTTGCCGCCGCGGCGCGTGCGTGGCGGTGGCACCTCGCGCGTCACGGGTGAGGTGTCATACAGCACCTTGGCCAGTTCGACCCCTGCCTTGCCGTCGATGCCGCTGTGGTGCGCCTTGGTGTAGTAGGCGACGCGGCCATCCTCCAAACCGTCGATGACGTAGACCTCCCAGAGCGGGCGGCTGCGGTCTAGCAGCGACGAATGCAGTCGCGCGGTGAGCACCTCGAGTTGCGCCAAGGTGCCGGGCCGGCGCAGTGTGAGGCTGCGCACGTGGTAGTCGAGGTCGATGTCGTCGTCCTCAATCCACACCGGCTCGGCCAGCTCGAACGGCATCTGCGCGAGCTTGCGGTGGAAGATGCTGCACAGGTGCATGCGTTTGCCAATCAGCGCCTTGACGTCTTCGTAGAAGTCGCCGCTGTAGCCTTCGGGCAGCTCGAACAGCATCAGGCTGCCGACATGCATCGGTGTCTCTGGGGTTTCGAGATGCAGAAAAGAGGCGTCTGTGCCGCTCAAGTGGTTCATCGTCAGGTCTCCAGATGAATATGGCGCGTTGGGTGGGTATCAACTAGCTCGACGCGGGTCCGGATAGACCAGCCCCCGCAGGCCGCCACGATCGAAGCGCTGCCAATCGCCTTCGGGCTGGGCCAGCCGGTCGGCCACCGCATGCAGCACGGTCGGGTTGTGGCCGAGGCCGCAATGGCTGCCTTCGACCTCGATGTTTTCCGCCATCGGTCCTTCGCTCTCCAGGCAGCCCTGCCAGGCGACGATGCCGTCGCTGCGGCTGAAGATTGCGGTGCAGGGCACCGGTGGTGCGGTGCGCATGCGTTCGCGCTCAGGCCAGTCGTCGGCCCTGCGCTCGCTGACCCGCTCGTAGAGCCTCCAGGCATTGCTCGCCCGGGGTTCGCCGGAGAACGGGCTGCCGAGCGTGATCACCGAGCGCACCAGGGCGGGCGCGCGGCGTGCCAACTCGCGCGCGAACATGCCGCCCAGGCTCCAGCCGATCAGGCTGACCTTGCGCTGGTGGCGCTCAGCGAGTTCGGCCAGCCTGGTCTGCATCGCCTCCTCGACGCCCGGCCGTGGGCCCTTGTTGGTGCCGAGCTTCCAGCCATGGGCCTGGTAGCCACGGTCCTTGAGAAAGGCGCGCAGCGGCCGGGTGGAGGCATCGCTGGCCGCCAGACCCGGCAGCACCAGCACCGGGTGGCCGTCGCCGCGCGGTGCCAGGCGCAGCCAGGGCGCCATCGTGAAGAAGGCGCCGAGCTCCCAGACGGCCCGCACTTCAAGCAGCAGCAGTGTGCGCGACGGCGCCGCACGGGGGTCGGTCATGGGGGGCATTACGGCGTTGTCCATGGCGGGTCTGCAGCCGGCACCGCATGCAGGGCAATGGCATCGATGATCTGCGGCCACATCGAGATCGGCAGCGCGTGGCCCATGCCCTTGACGACGACGAGCTTGGCACCCGGCACCGTCTCGGCGCAGTCGATGCCGCAGGCCAGCGGCACCAGTGGGTCGGCATCGCCGTGGATCACCAGCGTCGGCACCCGGACTCCGGCAAGTGCGGGCTTACGGCTGCCCGAGGCGAGGATCGCGACCAGTTGCCGCGCGACGCCGGCTGGGTTCAGCCCGCGCGCGAAGATTTGCCCGGCACGCGTCAGGTCACGCGCCTCGTCCAGCGGAAAGCTGCCAGCGCGCAGCACATTCCAGGTCTGCCGGTAGCTATCGAAGTAAGCGGTCGGCTCCAGCGGCGTCGGCTTCATCAGCACCGCCATCGCTTCGGGTGTCGGCGGTGGCAGCCCCGGCGCACCGCTGGTGGCCATGATCGAGGTCAGGCTGAGCAGGCGCTGCGGATGGTGGATCGCCAGCGTCTGGGCAATCGCGCCGCCCATCGAGGCGCCCACCATATGGGCCTTGGCAATGCCCAGGGCGTCGAGCAGACCGACCACGTCGTCGGCCATGTCGCTCAGCAGATAGGGCGCCATCACCGGCTTGCCCTGCAGCACGGCCCCCAGCGCCGCAGCAACATCCGGCACACCGGCAGCGCTGAAATGCGTGGACAGACCGATGTCGCGGTTGTCGAAACGGATCACCCGATAACCGCGCGCGGCGAGCTGCGCGCAAAACTCATCGTCCCAGGCGATCATCTGCGCCGCCAGGCCCATGATCAGCACCAGCGGCGGCGCGGCGGGGTCGCCAAAGCTGTCGTAGCACAGGCGGATGCCGTTGGCTTCGACAAGCGCCGGTGATGTGCGGGGTGCCGACGGCACGTGGGCCTCGGCGCTCATCCCAGCACCCGCATGGCCGCACCCGCTGGCACCCGGCGTGCATGCGCCAGCGCCTTGCTGCTGTGGGCTGCCTCGGCGCGGGGGGCCGCTTCGTCGCCCGCCTTTTCGACCGCGGCCGCGATCCGCTGTTCCAGCTGGATGTGCTCGACCTCGACCGGCCTCGGGGGCGACCGGTCCCAGCGCATCAAGGCCCGCTTGCGCGCGATCCCGTCGGCCCGATGCAGCGGTACGGCCATCGGCGACTTGGGGTCTGGGTAGAACTCGACAGGGCAGCCCTTGGCCAGGTCGAGCCCGGCGCGCGCGCCCATGGCCATCGGCATTGCCAGGGTTTCGAAGTGCAGGAGGGTGGTGTTGAGTTCGCGGCGATGTTTCATGGTTGCCTCATGGTGTTTCGGTGCACGTACCGAGCGGCCTACTTGGCGGCCAGCCCGAGCCGCTCGATCAGTGCCTTGTCCTTGACGAAGGTCTCGCGCGCCCACTTCGCGTAGGCCTCGCCGTTGCGGTACCAGACCTCCTGGTTCAGCTGCGCCATCACCTCCTGGTTCTTGGGGTCGTCGAGTGCGACCTTGAAGGCGTCGTGCAGCTTCTTCACCACCGCTGGGTCCATGCCCTTCGGCCCGGCCAACCCGTAAGGTGATGTCGACACCACGCCGTAACCAAGCTCCTTGGCGGTGGGCACCTGCGGCCAGCGCTTGGTGCGCGCTTCGCCGAAGGTCACCAGCAGCCGCATCTGGCCGCCGTCGACGAACTTGTCCCAGCCGGTGGCATCGCTCTGCGCGGCAACATGGCCGCCCAGCAGCGCCTGCTGCAGGTCAGTATTGCCCTTGAACGGCACGTGGTTCAGCGTGACCTTGGCGTTCATCGCCACCTCCTCGACCAGCAGGTGCGGCGACGAGCCGATGCCGGTGGACCCATAGTCGATCGTGCCCGGGTTCTTGCGCGCGGCCTCGATGTAGTCCTTGAAGGTCTTGTAGGGCGAGTCGGCTCGGACCGTGAAGCCGAAGGTGTAGCCCGACAGCCCGATGATGAAGGTGAAATCGTCGATTGGGTGCCACGGCGTCTTCTGCATGTGCGGGTAGCGCAGCATGCCCAGTGGGAACTGCGTGATGGTGTAGCCGTCGGGCTTGGCGGTCTTGGCCACCGTGCCGGGCCCGAGCGTGCCGCCGGCGCCGGGCTTGTTCTCGACGATGACGTTCTGGCCGAGCTGCTTGCCGGCGATCTCGGCCAGCACGCGCAGGTGGCGGTCAGTCGAGCCGCCGGCCGGGAACGGCACCACCAACGTGATCGGCTTGGTCGGGAAGGCCTGCGCCAACGCGCTGCCGAACGGCAGGCACAGGGCGACGCCCAGCAGCACCGGAAGCAGGCTGCGGCGCTCGAATTGAAGTCGGGGGGTACTGATCATTTTTCTAACTCCTGCAGGTTGGTCAGTCGAGTGTTGCGCCGGATTGCTTGACCCGACGAGCCCAGATCGGCAGGTCCTTCTTATAGGTGGGTCGCGCTGCGGGTTGTACGGCAGCTTCTTGAACAGGAATTGACTGATCAGCAGCGAGGTGCTCAGCCCGACGGTCACGATGTGCCCATCGGGCGGCGCCTTGGCCAAGATGTCGGTGCCCAGGATGCCGGCCGCGCCGCCCTTGTTCTCGACGATGATGTTTTGACCGAGCGGCTTGCTCATCTTCTCGGCCAACAGCCGCCACGTTGTCGGTGGCGCCACCGGCAGGGAGAGGCACGATGAACTGGATCGTCTTGCTCGGGAAGGCCCGGGCCCAGGCTGCGGCGCCGGGGGCCAGCGCGCCCAGGGCAGGCAGACCGACGCAGCTGCGGCGCGAGGCATGCGGTGCGGTCATGAGAAGTTCTCCGGTGAGTGGCATCGGCCGCTTCAGGCGCGGCCGAGCGCGATGTAGCGCTCGAGGTGATGGTCCTCGTCGCCGAGCTGGTGGTCGATCATCACCAGGCGTTTGGCGTAGTGCGCCAGCGGCAGTTCCCAGGTCATGCCGATGCCGCCATGCATCTGGATGCTTTCTTCGGCGACCAGCGTGCCAACACGGCCGATGGTTACCTTGGCGGCGCACAGCGCACGCTCGCGCACCAAGCGCTCGGCGCCAAGTGCGGCGGCGGCGTTGATCACCGCCGAGCGCGCCTGCTCGATCTCGAGCAGCATGTCGGCCATGCGGTGTTGCAGCGCCTGGAAGCTGCCGATCAGCACGCCAAACTGCTTGCGCGTGCGCAGGTAATCGAGCGTCGCCTCCTTGGCCGCGTCCATCGCGCCCAGGCTTTCGGCGCACAGCGCGAGCACGCCGCTGCCGACGACACGCTCCACCGTGGCGAAGCCACCGCCCTCGGTGCCGAGCAATGCGTCGGCACCGAGCTCGACGCCGCGCAGCGTCAGCTCGGCCGCGCGTGAACCGTCGATCGTCGG
>JANNZD010000163.1:0-3734 GCA_031410435.1 Betaproteobacteria bacterium
CGGCCGACCAGCATGTCGGTGCCCAGGTGGGCATGCTCCTTGATGGCCACGATGGCGCCCAGGAAGGTCATCCACACGAACAACCAGCGGCTCAGTTCCTCGCTGACCGTGATGCCCGAGTTGGCGGCGTAGCGCAGCACCACGTTGCCGAACACCAGCAGCACCATCAGCGCCAGCAGCCCCACGATGGCCCACTCCAGCAGGCGGCAGTAACGGTCGATCCAGACGGACATTGAAGGGCTCCAGCGCAGGTCAAGGTCTGCGTGAGCCGAATAATGTACGAACTGGTTAGTTTTAAATATTGGTAAAAACCCGCATGCTCCAGCGATGCGACCGGACAAGTCCGTCCCCAGCAAGTCACTGCGACAGCCAGGCCAAAGCTGATCAAGACCGAAGCGTCAATGCAATGCAAGCAATGTTGACGATTCGCGCTGCTGCCGACCTTCTTACAGTTTCCTGACGGCGGTGTCGCGCGCTGGGCGTCCAGGCCGCACCGCCGACGGGCCCGCAGTAGTTTGTCCGGGCATTTCCAAAACTTGAGTTCGACCCACGGGGAGCAATAGACATGAATACTTTGAAGCTTGGCAATCGGGGCCTGTCGCTGGTGACCGTCGCCGTGCTTGCGGCCTGCGGCGGGGGCGGGGCGGGTGACAGCCCGACACCAGCAGCCACCCTGCTCAGCGGCGTCGCCGCCACCGGCGGGGCGCTGGCCGGTGCGACGGTCACCGTGATCGACAGCGACGCATCCACTGCCGACAAGAGCGTCAGCACCGGTACTGATGGCGCATACACCGTAGACGTCAGCGGGCTGAAGGCCCCGCTGCTGCTGAAGGTCAACGCGACGGTGCAGGGCAGCGCACTGGAGCTGGTCGCGGTGGTGCCGAATTTGAGCCTGGCGGCGTCGAATACGGCCAACATCACGCCGCTGACCAACGCCGTGGCAGCGCTGATTGCACCGGGTGGCGACACCAGCGCGCTGGCCTCGGCCGACGCGCTCAAGGCACTGAGTGTCGCGAACCTGTCCAATGCCTCGACGCTGCTGGTCAACACCTTGGCCGGTGACCCGGCCATCAAGGCTGCGCTCGGCAACGGTTTCGATCCGCTGACCACCGCCTTCCTGGCCAATGGCAGCGGTATCGATGGGGTGCTCGACAAACTGGACATCAGCGTGACCGGCAGCAGTGTGAGCATCACCAACCTGGCAGCCCCGGCCACTGACAGCGGCAATGCTGCCGCCGTGACGCTGACCCCGGCGCAAGCCGCCACGCCCGACAAGCCGCCCGTGCTGCCCCCCTCCAGCGACAGCGCTAACCTGCCTGGGGCCGCGGATTTGGCCGCCATCGCCGCCAAGTTCGAGGCCTGCTTTGCACTGCCCTTGGCTCAGCGCGTCACCATGGACACGGCGGGCACCGCCACCAGCGTGGCCGCGGCCTGCAACTTCGCAGCGGCCGACTGGCGGTCGGGTGGCCGCAATTGGGTGCAGAACGTCGGCCAGTTCACCTTCGCCAAGGCCTATCTCAGTGGCGCAAAGGTTGGCAAGGGTCAGATTGCGTTGGCCCTGCCACCGGCCAACTTGACCGACCCCAAGACCTTCAAGCACCCCTACTGCAACACCCGTCCCTGCGCTGTGGTGCGATTCCCCTACACCACGGCCAGCGGCTTCACGGTCAACAACGACTTCCTGCTGGCCAAGATTGACAGTGCCTGGACCCTGGTCGGCAACCAGAGCCCGTACAACGTTTACGTCGAGCCGCGGCTGATTCGGTATGCCGAGCAAAACACCAGCGTGCCCAACGGCGGCAATGCCTACTTCTACACACCGCGCGTCGAATCGCAGCTGCGCCTGAATTTCGCACTCGATTGGGGCGACACCCACAATATTCGCGCGGTGCGTTTCACCGGACCCGGGCTGCCGGCTGCCGGCGTGGTGTCGATCCGCAGCCAGGGCTGCGGCACTGCCGATCGCATGGGGCTGGCCTACCAAAGCGGCTCCACACGCGTCTTCAACAGCACGGCAAGCAACAATTTCCAGTTTTGGACCGGGTCGGTCGGCACCTACTTCACACTGGACGCGGCCACGCTCAACGGTCAGCCGCTGACACTGCCTACCCCGGTGATGAATGCAAGCACCGGCACATTGCAGAACCAGGGCTTCTCACCCCTGAGCCTGAGCAACCTGCCCGCAACCATCCCGGCCTGGTCGGTCTACAAGGTCGAGGTGTTCCACTACGACATCCTTTCGGACACCCCGGACGAGGTGCTCTATGTGCGAGTCAATGCTGCGGCCGACAATGCCTCCAGCGGCGTTGCGGTGAAGTGGCCGACCTTGGACGCGGCAGTGGTGTCCGACTACCTGACGCCCACTGGCGCCAAGGCTGGCCCCGTGACCGATGTCGCGCGCAGCCTCAGTTGGACCCAGCCGGCCGGCGGCTACGTGGGTAGCGGGTATATCTATGGCAATGACTCGGCCACGGTGACAGGCAGCAAGAGCCCGACCACGCGCTACTTTCTGCAGGACACCTTGTCGCTGGACCCCGCCGCCCTGGGTGACACGCGGGCCACCGGCTACGTCTTCAGCGACTTGGCCGCAGGAACGAGCCTGTCGACCTACACCCAAGACCTGAGCAGCAACCCCAACCCACGCTGCAGCGTGACCGGAGTGCCCGCACTGGTGGCTGTAGCGGCAGGCACCAGCAGCGGCACCACGGGCAGCTACCGCGAGATTGGCTTGAGCTTCCGCAGCAGCGACCGCAAGCTCTACACCGCTGCCTGGAACTGGCGCAACTGATCTGCAGTTCAGAGGGCGGGCGGGCTTTGGCTGCCCGCCTTGGAACTGGCCAGGCGCACGCAGGCGCAGGCGCCAGTCGCCCAGCGGCAGCGCGGCTGTTCTTGAACCGAGGACCATGCCGGGCATGGGTGGCCGGGCATGATCCCCATCGATTCTGCAGGGGAGTCGCGCTTGCGCCAGGTCAGCGCCTGCCGCTGGCACGCAAGCTTTGCGGCGGCTTGACGCGTAGGTGCCCAGGTGCCCAGGTGCCCAGGTGCCCAGGTGCCCAGGTGCCCAGGTGCCCAGGTGCCCAGGTGCCCAGGTGCCCAGGCAGCTTCGACGCCCCAAGCCCGACAGGTTCCTAGACTTTCACGAAGCGCACCACCATCTCCACAATGCTCTCGCGGCGCGCCGCCACCGCCTTGGGCAGGTCCGGGTCGCGCTGGAAGATCAGCGAAAAGGTGTGCTTGTTGGCCACGTTGAAAACCGCCAGCGCGCTGATCGACATGTGCAGATCCAGCGGGTCCAGCCCGGGGCGGAACACGCCTGCCCCACAACCGCGTCGGTAGACCTTGTCGATGGCATCGATGGCCGGCAGGTTCAGGTCGTGGATGGCCTTGCTCTGGGCCAGGAACTCACCGCGGTGGATGTTCTCGGTCATCACCAGCCGGGTGAACTCGGGGTGCGCCAGTTGATAGTCCACGGTGGCGCCCACCAGCTCGCGCAGCGCGGGCTCGGGCGCCAGGTCGTCCAGGTGCAGCGCAGCCTCAGTGTCGCGGATAGCCTGGTAGGCATGCTCCAGCACCGCGATGTAGAGCCCCTCCTTGCTGCCGAAGTAGTAGTAGATCATCCGCTTGCTGGTGCGCGTGGCGGCGGCGATCTCGTCGATGCGCGCGCCGGCCAGGCCCTTGTCGGCAAACTCGCGGGTGGCCACCTCGACGATGTCGGCCATGGTGCGCTCGGGGTC
>JANNZD010000164.1:0-15342 GCA_031410435.1 Betaproteobacteria bacterium
CCGGATCGTGAAGAACCTGGAAATCGCCATCATGCTGCAGGCCGCCTGGGGCTTCCTGACGGACAGCGAGACCGTGCTGCTGGGCTGCACTTTTCTGATGGGCCAGCATACCACACTGTTTGGCCCGGTGAAGTTTGCCTACCTGCCTCAGGTGCTGTCAGAGCGTGAGCTGACCGGAGGCAACGGCATGGTGGAGATGGGCACCTTCGTGGCTATTCTGCTGGGCAATATTGTGGGTGGCTTGCTGGTGGCCATTCCGGGCACTGGCCATCGCGATGTGGCGATTGCCTGCGTGGCCTTGGCCCTGGTGGGCCGCGTGGTGGCAGGCTATATCCCGGCTGCACCGGCGACCGACCCCGGCCTCAAAATCAACTGGAACCCGGTGACTGAAACCTGGCACAACCTTAAGCTGGCGCACGGCAATTTGGTGGTGTTCCGCTCGCTGCTGGGCATCAGCTGGATGTGGTTTTTTGGCGCCGTGTTTTTAAGCCAGTTCCCCAGCCTGGCGAAGGAGGTGCTGCACGGCAACGAGCAAGTGGCATCCGCCTTGCTGGTGGTGTTCTCCATCGGCATTGGCACCGGCTCGCTGTTGTGTGAAGTGCTGAGCCGTCGCCATGTGGAGATTGGCCTGGTACCGTTGGGTGCGATTGGCATGAGCGTGTTTGCGATTGACCTGTACTTTGCGTCAAAGGGCTTGCCCGCGTCTGAAGTCATGGGCCTGGGTGCTTTCATGGCGCAGCCTGCGCACTGGCGGGTGATGGCCGACCTGGCGCTGCTCAGCCTGTTTGCGGGCCTATACAGCGTGCCCATGTATGCGCTGATCCAGCTGCGCAGCCAGCCCACGCACCGCGCCCGCATCATTGCGGCCAACAATATTTTGAATGCGCTGTTCATGATTGGCAGCTCGTTGATTGCGGGCATGCTGCTCAAGAGCGGGTTCACCATTCCGCAAATCTTCCTGTTCACCGGCCTGGCCAATGCGGTGGTGGCGTTTTACATCTTCATGCTGGTGCCCGAGTATTTGCTGCGCTTTGTGGCGTGGGTGCTGTCGCACTTTGTGTACCGCTTCAAGGTACAGGGTGATGAGCACATTCCCACACAGGGCGCTGCCATTCTGGCTTGCAACCATGTGAGCTTTGTGGATGCGGTGCTGCTGATGGCTGCCAGCCCGCGGCCCATCTACTTTCTGATGGATCACCGCATTTTTCAAGTGCCTGTGCTGGGCTGGCTGTTCCGGCTGGCCAATGCCATCCCGATCGCGCCGCAGGCCGACGACCCGCAGGCCTATGCCGCCGCCTTCGAGGCCGCCGACCGGGTGCTGGCCGACGGCGAGCTCTTGTGCATCTTCCCCGAGGGGGGCATCACCCGTGATGGCTCGCTGCAGCCCTTCAAGGCCGGGGTGATGAAGATCCTGGCGCGCCGGCCGGTGCCGGTGGTGCCGGTGGCATTGCGCAACCTGTGGGGATCCTTCTTCAGCCGCATCGAGGGCGGCGTGGCGATGCGCCGGCCGCTGCGGCGCGGCCTGTTCAGCCCGGTGGGCCTGGCCGCCGGCCCGGCCCTGGCACCGGGCCAGGTGACAGCCGAAGGCCTGTTCCGGCAGGTGCTGGCGCTGACGGCAGACTGAGAGCCGCGCCGGCCCTGTAGCGCCGCGCCGCTGGCCCGACCGTGCGAAAGGGCACGACCTGGCGGCCCGTCCCCCGAGGTCGTGGGTCATCCAGTCCGGCGCCGCTGGCGTACAGTTTTTTACCTTGTTACCAAGACCCGCCCTGCCTATGCCACGGATGCGCCGCTCACAATCGGCGACAGCATGAATTTTTCACGATCTTCGTTTTTGCGTGTTGCGCCCTTTGTGGTGTTCATGGCCCTGCTAGCCCTGCGTGGCATGGCACCCAGCGACGGGCGCTGGGGTTTCGACGCCCAGTGGCTGTATGGTTTGAACCTGTTGCTGGTGGGGGGCTTGCTGCTGCGCTGGCGCAGCGACTACGGCGAACTGGTGCGCCAGAACCTGCCCGGCCTGGGCCAAGCAGCACTGTCTGCAGCGGTGGGGCTGGCGGTGTTTGTGGCCTGGATCCACCTGGACGCGCCCTGGATGCAGATCGGCGAGCCGGCCGCCATTTTCGTGCCCCAGGACAGCCAGGGCCGCCTGAACTGGCCGCTGATCGTGGTGCGCTGGGCCGGCGCGGCGCTGCTGGTGCCGGTGATGGAGGAGCTGTTCTGGCGCTCCTTCCTGATGCGCTGGCTGCAGGTGCCGGTGTTCGAGGGGCTGGACCCGCGCCGGGTCGGCCTGAAGGCCCTGGTGCTGTCGACCTTTCTGTTCATGCTGGCGCATCCGCTGTGGCTGGCGGCCATCGTCGCCGGGCTGGCCTATGCGCTGCTGTACCGCCAGACCGGCAAGCTGTGGACGGCGGTGCTGGCCCATGCGGTGACCAATGGCGCCCTGGGCCTGTGGGTGGTGCAGACCCGGCAGTGGCAGTTCTGGTAAGGCCTGCCCGGGGTCAAAGTGATTGCGTGCCAGCAGCGCGGCGCAGGCGCCGCAGCAGCGCGCGCTTGAACACCCGCCCAGCGCGCCAGGCCCAGGACCCGCGCACCCACGCCAGCAAGGCCTCTTTCCACGGCAGCCAGCGGGCATACAGCGCCGCGAACCAGGGCATGCGCAACAGCGCCGGGCGGGTCAGCACGAACAGGCGCGCCACCAGCGCCGTGCCCAGCAGCTTGGCCAGCAGGATCACCAGCAGGCCGAGCCAGGGCTGGCCCTGGCCCATCAGCCACAGCGCGGCCAGCTTAACCGGCAGCAGCAGGCCCATGGGCAGCAGCAGCAGGGCCAGCGCCAGCACCGGCGGCAGGCGCACCACCGCCGCCTCGATCTGGCGCAGCACCGGCCAGCGGCCCAGCCGGGCCAGCAGGCGCTGCAGCGGATCCCAACCCCATTCCTCGAACAGGATGAGCAGTGCCAGCAGGCTGGCGACTGTGGCGCGCAGGCCGCGCAGCAGCCCCCGCAGGATCAGGCGCGGGGCAGCAGCGGCAGCGGGCAGGGGCATGCGCGGATCATCGGGCCTGGCGCCGCGCCGCGCCAGCGCCGCCCCGACCGGCAAGGCGCTGGCGCTGACAGGCGGCGGCCCGGGCCGACAGGCGGCCCAGCTCAGGCCCCAGCCGGGCCGGCCGAACCGGCTGCGTCGACCGCATCGACCGCGGCCTGCACTGCCTGCAGCCAGCGCTGCAGCGCATCGCCCTGCAGAAAGCCGCGGCCGCCGTCGGCCAGGCTGCGCGGCAGATCTGGGCGCAGCGCCAGGGTGTCGAACAGGCCGGCGTCCAGGCTGTCCTGGGCCACCAGGCTGACCCATTGCTGGCCGGCGCCCGGATCAGCGCCGACCGCTGCGCGCCGGCTGCGCCAGGGCACGCCCAATTGCACCACTGCGTCCAGCCCGGCCGGCCAGGCATCGCCCGGCCGGGCCAGGGCGATACCGTCCGGCAGCACCAGGCGGGCCGAAAGTTGCGCATGGTCGGCGTCGCTGGGGCACAGCAGCCGTGCCTGGAAGCCGGCGCCGTCCTCGCCCGGGCCGGCGGTGCAGCCGGCCCAAGCCTCGATCTGTGCGGCCAGGGCCTGCACCACGGCGTCGGCCAGGGCGCTGTCAGCCTGCCCCGGCTGGGCCCGCAAGGCGGCCTGCTGCAGGGCTTGCAGGGCTTGGGCCAGGCGCCACTGGTCGGCATCGGCCAGATAGCCGCTGCGCTGCCAGGCCGCCAGCCACAGGCGCACCTGGGCCAGCGCGGCGCCATGGGCCTCGCGCTGGCCCGGCGCCATCGCCAGCAGGCGCTCGCTGTGCACCACCGCCGGCAGCTGTGCGGCCACGTCCTGGCGCGAGCGCTGCAACATCAGGCGCGACAGCTGGTGCGTCAGGCGCTCGATCTCGGCCTCTTCCAGGGGCCGGCCCTGCAGCACCGCCGCCTGCAGTTCGCGCAGCGCCGCCAGCGGGCCCAGGCGCTGGTCGTCCAGCCAGGCCACCAATGCGTCCATCAGCCCGGCCTGTTCGGCCAGCGGCGCGCCACACAAGACCAGCGCCTGGGGTGCCGCCAGCGCCGCCCAGTCCGCCGGCCGCAGGCCCAGGCGCTGGGGTTCGTCGACGATCACCAGGTCGGGCGACCACTGCTGCAGATGGGCCGCGTCGCTGGCCAGGGCCTCGGGCGAGAGGATGCGCAAGCCGGCCGGCTGCGACCACAGCGCCTGGCGCTGGTGCAACCCGCCGTCCATATGCTGTGGCGCCAGCCCGCCTTGGGCCGGCGGGGCAAAGCGACGCCAGGCGCGCTGCCAGGCCGCCACCTCGGCTGCGGCGCACACCAGCAGCACCCTTTGCACCCCGAAATGGCGCTGCCACAGCGTGGCCGCCGCAATCGCCTGCACGCTCTTGCCCAGGCCGCGCTCGTCGGCCAGCAGCGCGCGTCCGGCCACCACCGCGAACAGCGCGCCCTCGGCCTGGAAGCCCGCCAGCGGCGCCTTCAGCAGCCCGACCAGGGCCGGGCTGGCCGGACCGGCCGGGTAGGCCGATTCCAGCAAGGCCAGCCGGTTGCGGGCATCCCGGTGGGCGGCCAGGTAGGGCCACACCGCCGGGTCCACCGCCAAGGGGTGGCCGGCCAGCTGGGCCGCGCGCAGCAATTGCGGCAGGGCCGTGTCGTCATCCGGCGCCAGGCCTTGCTGGCTGTCCACATGCTGCGCGGCCAGCGCGCGCAGCGCGGCCGGACAGGCCGTGCCCGGCTGCCAGACCACGCGGTGGGCATCGCCTGACAGCAGGCGGATGGCGCTGTCGGCCGGACCGTCTGGCACGGGCTGGGGCAGCGGCACTGCGGCGGGTGCTGGTGCTGGTGCTGCGGCTTCGGGCGCCGGTGCCGGCGCCGCTGCGGTCACGGCCGCGGGACGCCGGCCGCGCTGCGGCGCCGGGGCCTGTGGCCGGGCCGGCTTGGCGGGCCGCGCGGGCGCGCCCAGCATCTGCAGCACGGCCTGGGGCAGGTCGGTCGCCTCGGCGGTGTCGGCGGCCAGGGTCAGCGCCGGCGCCTGGCGCTTGCGGCGTGGCGGGCGCTGGGCCAGGCTGGCCGGCCCGGCAGCGACTTCGGCCGGCGCGGCGGCGGTCAGCTGCGGCGAAGGCAAGGCCGCCGGTTCACCACCCGCAGTGCGCGCGTCCCGCTTGCGCGCTGCGGTGGGCCGGGCGGGTGGGGCCGACGCGGTCTGCGTGCCGGTCTCGACGGTCTCTGCGGTCTCAACGGCCTTGACGGCCTCGACGGTCTCTATGGCCTTGATGGCCTCGACGGTCGCAATGGACTTGCCCGCTTTGACGGTGCGGCGGGCGCGCGCCGGCGCGGGCGCAGCCAGCGGCGCTGCAGCGGTATCGCCGGGCGCGTCAGCGCTGGCGGTGGAGGGGGCCTTGCGGCGGGTCTTGGAGTGGGTCGCCATCGGGCGTTGCAGGGGTTGGGTGCCTGGGCCGGCAGGCCGGGGCCGGGCACCGGTGTGGAAGGGAGGGCAGGGCTGGCGCCGAGGCGGACGCTCTGCAGCTGGGCGCCCGAGGGCGACTGCGCCGGCCGCGTGGCTAGACCCCGCGCGCCCGGTCGGCCGCGAATTGGGCGCGGAAGGCGTCGAAGCGCCCCTGGTCGAGCGCGTCGCGGATCTCCTGCATCAGGTTCAGGTAGTAGTGCAGGTTGTGGATGCTGGTGAGCATCGGCCCGAGCATTTCGCCGCAGCGGTCGAGGTGGTGCAGGTAGGCCCGGCTGACACCGCCGTGCCCGCCCGGCTCGGCCTGCGCGCTGCCGGCGCAGGCATGGCAGCCACAGGTTTCGTCGATCGGCCGCAGATCGGTCTTGTAGCGGGCGTTGCGGATGCGCAGGTCGCCGAAGCGGGTGAACAGGTGGCCGTTGCGGGCATTGCGGGTAGGCATCACGCAGTCGAACATGTCCACGCCCTGGGCCACGCCCTCGACCAGGTCCTCGGGCGTGCCCACGCCCATCAAGTAGCGCGGTTTGTGCGCCGGCAGGCGCTGCGGGGTATGCGCCATGATGCGCAGCATCTCGTCCTTGGGCTCGCCCACGCTGACCCCGCCGATGGCATAGCCGGGCAGGTCCAGATCGACCAGCTCGGCCAGCGAGGCCTCGCGCAGCGATTCGAACATGCCGCCCTGCACGATGCCGAACAGGGCGTTGCGATTTTCCAGGCGGCTGAACTCGGCCACGCAGCGGCGCGCCCAGCGCAGGCTGAGCGTCATCGACGCACGCGCCTCGGCCTCGGTGGTCAGCACGCCCTGGGTTTCGTAGGGCGTGCATTCGTCGAACTGCATCACGATGTCGCTGTCGAGCACGGTCTGCACCTGCATGCTGACCTCGGGGGTGAGAAACAGCTTGTCGCCATTGACCGGTGACGCGAACTTGACACCCTCTTCGCTGATCTTGCGCATCGCCCCCAGGCTCCAGACCTGGAAGCCGCCCGAGTCGGTGAGGATGGGCTTGTGCCAGCCCTCGAAGCCGTGCAGGCCGCGGCAGGCCGAGATCACCTCCAGCCCCGGCCGCAGCCACAGGTGGAAGGTGTTGCCCAGGATGATCTGCGCGCCCATGTCGTGCAGCGACTGCGGCAGCACCCCCTTGACCGTGCCGTAGGTGCCCACCGGCATGAAGATTGGCGTCTCGACCACGCCGTGGTTCAGCGTGAGGCGGCCCCGGCGGGCGTGGCCCGCGCTGGCAAGGACATCGAACTTGAGCATGGCGGCGATTGTCGCAGCCCGTGCAGCCGGGGCGCTGCGGCGCTGTCGGGCCGGGCCCGGCCGGGCCATGTCAGCCCGCGCTGCGGCCCAGCAGCATCGCATCGCCGTAGCTGAAGAAGCGGTAGCGCGCCTCGATCGCATGGCGGTAGAGCGCGCGCATCTGGGCATGCCCGGCAAAGGCCGACACCAGCATCAGCAAGGTGCTCTTGGGCAGATGGAAGTTGGTGACGAGCAGGTCCACCACCCGGAAGTCGAAGCCCGGCGTGATGAAGATGTCGGTCTCGCCGGCGCCGGCCTGCAGCGGGCCGCTGAGGGCGGCCGATTCCAGTGCCCGCAGCGTGGTCGTGCCGGCGGCGACGATGCGCCCGCCGGCCGCGCGGGTGGCTGCGATGGCCGCCACCGTGGCCGGGCCGACCTCGTACCACTCACTGTGCATCTTGTGCTCGGCCAGCTTGGCGCTGCGCACCGGCTGGAAGGTGCCGGCGCCCACATGCAGCGTGACCGGGGCCGTGGCCACGCCACGCTGCGCCAGGCCGGCCAGTAGCGCCGCATCGAAGTGCAGCGACGCGGTGGGGGCGGCCACCGCACCGGGCCGCTGCGCGAACACGGTCTGGTAGCGCTGCACGTCCTCGGCGGCATCGCCATGGGTGATGTAGGGCGGCAGCGGCACATGCCCGAAGGCCTCGAGCAGCGCGAACGGGTCGCCCGGCAGGCGCAGGTGGAACAAGTCGTCGTCGGGCCCGCCGCGCCCCAGCACCTCGGCCTCGAAGGCGCCGCGGGCAAAGCTGATCGAGGTGCCCGGGCGCGGCGATTTGCTGGCCCGCAGGTGGGCTAGCACCTCGTTGTGGGGCAGCACCCGTTCGATCAAGGCCTCGACCGCACCGCCGGTCGGCTTCTCGCCATACAGCCGTGCCTTGATGACCCGGGTGTCGTTGCACACCAGCAGGTCGCCGGGGCGCAACAGGCCGGGCAGTTCCCGGAACACCCGGTCGACCGGCTGCCGGCCGGTCGCGTCGAGCAGGCGCGCGGCGCTGCGCTCGGCTGCCGGGTGCTGGGCGATGAGCGCCGGCGGCAGGTCGAAATCGAAATCGGCAAGGGTGTATTCGGGCATGGCATCCAGGCTGGACCGGCCTGTGGATTCTGGGTCGGTGGGATTGTTCCATGCAGCCGGCGCCCGGCTCAGCTTCAGCCCGGCGGCGCCGGCTTGCGGCTGTACATGTCCTGGTCGGCCACCTGGATCAGCGCTTCGACATCGCGCCCATCCTCGGGGTAGAGCGACAGGCCGATCGACGCGCCATCGGCCGGCTTGCTCTCGCCCAGCATGGCCATGGTCTGCAGGGGCTCGCGCAGCCGGGCTTCGATCTGGTCGCGCAGGCGGCTGGCATCGACCCGGTTGCCGATGCTGTCGAGCACCAGCAGGAACTCGTCACCGGCATAGCGCGCCACCAGGTCGTCGGTGCGCACCGCCTCCTGCAGGCGCAGCGCCAGTTCCTGCAGCACCCGGTCGCCAGCGTCGTGGCCATGGCGGTCATTGATGCGCTTGAGCTGGTTGAGGTCGGCGAACATCACCACGAAGGGCCGGTCGTCACCGCGCCGGCGGTGCTGCTGGATGCGGTCTTCGATGCGGCGCAGCACCGCCTCGCGGTTGGCCAGGCCGGTGAGCCGGTCGGTCAGCAGGCGGCGCTGCATCGCGCTGAAACTGCGCGCCAGGTCGCCGATCTCGTCGCGCCGGTGCACCGACAGGGGCGTGTCGAACTGGCCCTCGCCCACGCTGCGCGCGGCCCGCGCCAGGCCGCGCAGATCGCGCGAGACCACATGCAGCACCGCCAGCCCGATCACCAGCACCGCCAGGCAGGCCAGCGCGCCCAGCGCCGCAGTCTGCTGGAAGTTGCGCGTCACCGCCTGCAGGAAATCGCTGCGCGGCACCGCCACCAGGATGGTCCAGTCCAGCCCGGCACTGTCCTGCAGGCGGGCATGCGCCACCTGCACCAGGCCGCCATCGGGGCCCTCGAAGGCACTGGTTTGCGGCACCCGGCCGCTGCGCGGCTGGAGCATGCTGCGGTAGGCCTGGTAGGTTGACACCACCAGCGGGTTGTCGCTCTCGGCGGCGTTCAGCCGCGCGGCCTGGCCGCCTGTCAAGCTGCGCAGATGCGGCCCGCGCGACAGGCCGATCAGGTTGCCATCGGCCTCCACCACGAAGGCCAGGCCGTTGGCGCTGAGCGGCAGGCCGCGCAGGAACTGGTTGACCTGGATCAGTGACAGGTCGGTGGCCACCACGCCCTGGAACTGGCCGGCCGCATCGTTGACCCGGCGCGCCCGGGTGGCCACCAGCTCGGCGGTCTTGAAGTCGATGTAGATCGAGGTCCAGGTCGGCTGCGCCGAATCCTGCCCGGCCTTGTACCAGGGCCGCTCGCGCGGGTCGAAGATGCGTTGCTCGGGCACCGGGTCGTGCAGTTCGCCGGCAATGCCGCTGAAACGGTAGATCGTGCGCGGGCCGCTGCCGCTGGTGCGCAGGCGCAGCTCGGCATCGTCCTCGGAGTGGCGCCACAGGCCGAAGAAGTGGCCCGCCTGGTCGCCGTAGTAGGCGTAGTGGTTGGGGTCGCGGTGCACCGAGGTGGCCAGCCAGAAGCGGGTGCGCAGCGCGGCCAGCTCGTCGGCCACCGAGCGCGGCGCCGCCACGCCCTTGGGGAAGGCGGTTTCCAGCACCGCCGCCGAGCCCGCCACATGGCGGTCCACGGCCTGGGCAATGCGGTTGACGGTCTCGGTCAGCAACTGGTCGGACAGCGCGTCCACCGCCTCGCGGCCCGCGCTGTAGGACAGCGCGGCGATAGTGCCGGCCAGCAGCAGCACCAGCGCGATATAGGGCAACGTCAGCATCCAGCGCAAAGGCAGCCGGGCGAGCAGATTCATCGGCATCGGGTGTTGGGGCGACGTTTCGGTCGGTTGCACGGCTGGCACTCTAACGGCTGGCCGACGCTGCTGCAGGCGGCGCGGCTGCGGCCGATGCCGGCGCAACCGCGGCGCCGGGCAGGCGGGCGGCGCTGTCGGCAGGCAGGCCGATGGCGGCCACTGCACTGCCGTCGGCCCATTCGCGGTAGACCCAGTCGCCCTGCAACATCACCAGGCCGTCGGGCGCTGCCGGCGCTGCGGCCGGCGGCAGGCCCTTGAGTGCCACCGCCATGAAATCGATCCACATCGGCAGGGCCAGCGCCGCGCCCGACGCGCGCGGCCCCAGGCTGCGCGGCTGGTCGTAGCCCATCCAGGCCACGGCCACCAGGCCTTTGCTGCCGTCGCCCTGGAAGCCGGCGAACCAGGCATCGACCGCATCGTTGGTGGTGCCGGTCTTGCCGTACAGATCGCTGCGGCCCAGGCGGGCCTGGGCGGCGGCGGCCGTGCCGCTGCGGGTGACGTCGGCCAGCAGGCTGTTGATGACAAAGGCATTGCGCGCGGGCAAGACCCGGTTGGCTTCGGTCGGCGGCGCCGGCCTGGGCGCCTGGTAGAGCAGCCGGCCCTGGGCGTCGGTGATGCGCTCGACCAGCAGCGGCAGCACCGGCCAGCCGCCGTTGGCCAGCACCGCATAGGCTTGCGCCAGCTGCATCGGCGTGCTGCTACCCGCGCCCAGGGCCAGCGTCAGGTTGTCGGGTTGGCGCGCGGGCTCGAAGCCGAAGCGGGCCAGGTGCTCGCGTGCCGCAGCCAGGCCGATCTGGCGCAGCAGCCGGATGCTGACCAGGTTCTTGCTGCGCAGCAAGCCCTGGCGCAGCGTGATCGGGCCGTCGAAGAGGCCGTCGGCGTTCTGCGGGTCCCAGCCGTCGGCGCCGTCCAGCGGCGCGTCGTTGATCAGGGTGGCCGGCATCGCGCCCTGCTCCAGCGCGGCCGAGTACAGAAAGGGCTTGAGGCTGGAACCTGGCTGGCGCCAGGCCTGGGTGGCGTGGTTGAAGCCCTGGCGCGTGAAGTCGAAGCCGCCCACCAACGCGCGCACCTGGCCGCTGGCAGCGTCCAGCGCGACCAGCGCGGCCTGCGCCTCGGGCCATTGCACCAAGGCCATGGCCGGCACGGCCGCGCCCGGGCGCGCCGGCGGCTGCCAGACCCGCACGATGCTGCCGCGTCGCAGCATCAGGCCCAAGGGTGCGCCGGGCGCCAGCCCGGCCTGCGCCAGCCGCAGCCCCTCGCCAGCGATGCGAACCTGCTCGCCGCTGGCCAGCTGCAGCGTCAGCGCATCACGCGCCACCTGCCGCACGATGGCCACGCGCAGCTGTTCGTCATCGACATGGTCCTTCAGCGCCAGCGCGGCGGCGCGCTCGATGTCGGCGGCGGTCTCCGGCGGCAGGTCTTCATGGTCTTCGGGGCCGCGCCAGGGCTGGCGCGCGTCATAGGCCAGCAGCTGGCGGCGCAGCGCGGCATGCGCCGCCTGCTGGTCGGCAGCGCGCAGCGTGGTATGGACCTGGATGCCCTGCTCGTAGGCCTGCGGGCCAAAGCGCTCGACCACCAGCGCGCGCGCCATCTCGGCCACATGGCCGGCCTGCAAGGGCTGCTGCAAGGGGTGGCGCAGCAGCAGCTGCTCACTGCGCGCCTCGGCTTGTTGGTCATCGGTGATCACGTCGGCGGCACGCATGCGCTGCAGCACCAGGCGCTGGCGCTGGGTGGCGCGGGCCAGGTTGGTGATCGGATTGGCATAGGCCGGGTTCTGCGGCAGGCCGGCCAGCATCGCGGTCTCGGCGATCGACAAGGCCGCCAGCGGCTTGCCGAAATAGGTGTCGGCTGCCGCCGCAAAGCCGTAGGCGCGCTGGCCGAGGTAGATCTGGTTCAGGTAGAGCTCCAGGATCTGGTCCTTGCTCAGCTGGCGCTCGATGCGCAGGGCCAGCAGCGCCTCCTTGAGCTTGCGCTCGGGCGTGAGCCGCGCCGACAGGAAGAAATTGCGTGCCACCTGCTGGGTGATGGTGGACGCACCCTGGCGCAGCCCGCCGCTGAGGTTGGCCACCAGCGCCCGGGCCACGCCTTGCAGGTCGATGCCATGGTGTTGGCGAAAGCGCGTGTCCTCGACCGCCAGCACCGCCTGTTGCAGCATTGACGGCATCTGTGCGATGGCCACGAAGCGCCGCCGTTCGTTGCCGAACTGCGCGATCTCCACGCCCTCGGCGCTGAAGATCTGCAAGGGTTGGCGCGGTTGGTAGTTGAGCACCCGGTCCAGCGGCGGCAGCTGCGGCAAGGCCCAGGCCACGGCCATCGCCAGGAGCAGCAGGCCCAGCACCAGCGCGCCGGCCAGGGCCCAGGCCAGGCTGCGCCAGGGCCGCCGACGGGCAGGGCGGTGCAGCGGCGGGTGGGCGGTTGGCGGCATGGGGCGGGCGGATTATCGGCAGCGGCCCGGGGCCGACCGGTGCCGCGCATCGGCTAGGATGGCGACAGACTGTGACGCTTTGCACACCTTGGGGTGCGCCGCGCGACCCCGGTCGACGTCGCTCGGACGGTTCCGGGCGCTCACGTTGAAAGCCAAACCCGATGTCTGCCCTGCCAGGCCCGCGCAGCGCTGCTGCGCCCATGCCCCCCGCCCGACCCAGCCCACCCGCGCCGACCGCGCCGCCCGCGCTGCCCGCGCTGCCCACCCGCCACTTCCCGCGCATCGCCCGGCTGCCGCCCTATGTATTCAACATCACCGCCGAGCTCAAGCTGGCGGCGCGGCAGCGCGGCGAGGACATCATCGACATGAGCATGGGCAACCCCGATGGCGCCACCCCGGCGCATATCGTGGCCAAGCTCACCGAGGTGGCCCAGCGTCCCGACACCCACGGCTACTCGGCCAGCAAGGGCATTCCGCGCTTGCGCCGCGCCATCAGCCACTGGTACCAGCGCCGCTACGGCGTGGCCATCGATGCCGACAAGGAGGCCATCGTCACCATCGGCAGCAAGGAGGGCCTGGCCCACCTGATGCTGGCCACGCTGGACCGCGGTGACACCGTGCTGGTGCCCGACCCCAGCTACCCGATCCACATCTATGGCGCGGTGATCGCTGGCGCCGACATCCGTTCGATCCCGCTGGTGCCGGGGCTGGACTTCTTCGACGAGCTGGAAAAAGCCATCCGCGGCAGCTACCCCAAGCCCAAGATGATGGTGCTGGGTTTCCCCAGCAACCCGACCGCGCAATGCGTGGAGCTGGATTTCTTCGAGCGCGTGGTGGCGCTGGCGCGCAAGCACCAGATTTTGGTGGTGCACGACCTGGCCTATGCCGACATCGTCTTCGACGGCTGGCAGGCACCCAGCATCATGCAGGTGCCCGGCGCCAAGGACGTGGCGGTGGAGTTCTTCACCCTCAGCAAGAGTTACAACATGGCCGGCTGGCGCATCGGCTTCATGGTCGGCAATGCCGACCTGGTGCATGCGTTGGCGCGCATCAAGAGCTACCACGACTACGGCAGCTTCACGCCGGTGCAGGTGGCCGCGATCGCGGCGCTCGAAGGCGACCAGCAATGCGTGCAGGACATCGCCGCCACCTACCAGCGCCGCCGCGACGTGCTGGTCAAGGGCCTGTGCGAGGCCGGCTGGGCAGTGCAGGCGCCCAAGGCGTCGATGTACATCTGGGCGCCGATCCCGCCGGCCTATGCGGCGCTGGGCTCGCTGGCCTTCAGCAAGCTGCTGCTGGAGCAGGCCAGGGTCTGCGTCTCGCCCGGCATCGGCTTCGGCGACCATGGCGACGACCATGTGCGCTTTGCGCTGATCGAGAACGAGGCCCGCATCCGCCAGGCGGTGCGGGGCATCAAGGCCATGCTCAAGGCCGGCCCGTCTGCGGCACAGGCCTGAAGCGATGCTGCGCGCGCTGCTGGACCACATTGGCGGCGTCTGTTTCTAGCGCCCCCAGGCCCGTGCCCCCGTCCCCGCTTTCCGCGCTCCGCCTTGCCCCATTTCTCGACCCCCGACGCCATGAGCCCAGACCCCGCCTCCGCCATGCCCCCGCAGCTGCGCCTGCGCTCGATGACCTGGGCCGCCGATGGCGTGCTGCTGCTGGAGTGGGTGCACCCGGCCGGCGCTGCGCTGCCGCCTTTCGAGGCGGGTGCCCATCTCAACCTGCAGTTGCCCAACGGCCTGAGCCGCAGCTATTCGCTGTGCAACGCGCCGGGCGAGACCCATCGCTACTGCGTGGCCGTGGGCCGGGACCGCAACAGCCGGGGCGGGTCGCGCTTCGTGCACGAGCAGTTGCGGCCGGGTGCGCTGTGGCCAGTGTCGGCGCCGGCCAACCATTTCAGGCTCGACGAAACGGCACCGGCCTTTGCACTGATGGCTGGCGGCATCGGCGTCACGCCGATCCTGGCGATGGCGCGGCGTCTGGCTGCGCTGGGCAAGCCGGTGCAGATGTTCTACGCGGTGCGCTCGCGCGATGCCGCGGCCTTTGTCGACGAACTGGCTGCCCTGGTGCCGGCGCTGACCCTGCATATCGACAGCGAGGCCGGCGGCCCGCCCGACCTGGCCGCCTGGCTGGGCCGCCTGCCCAGCCACATTGGCGCCTATTGCTGCGGCCCGGCACCGATGCTCGACGGCTTCGTTGCCGCTTGCGGCGCGCTCGGCCTGGCTGACGCCCACATCGAGCGCTTTGCCGCGCCGGCCAGCACCGGCGAGGTGCTGGCGGGCTGCAGCGTAACCTTGCTGCGCAGCGGTGTCGAGCTGGCCGTATCGCCCGGCACCAGCATCCTGGACGCGCTGTTGGCCCATGGCATTGACCATCCCTACAGCTGCAAGGAAGGCGTCTGCGGCACCTGCGAGACCCGGGTGATCTCGGGCGAGATCGACCACCGCGACGGCGTGCTCAGCCCCGCCGAGCAGCAGCGTGGCGACCTGATGATGATCTGCGTATCGGGCTGCAAGGGCGCCCGGCTGGTGCTGGATATCTGACGCGGCGCCGGCCCGCGCCGCGTCAGCCGCGCACAAAGCGGCGGCGGTAGGCCGCCGGCATGCCGTCCAGCTGCGTCATCATCGGCAAGCCGGCGGTGCCGAAGTGGGGGTCCCAGGCGGGCGGGCCCGGCACCCGGCCGTCGCACTGGAGCCAGCCCTTGATCAGCGGCGGCGGCTCCACCGGCAATTCAACCCGCAGGTCGTCCACCGGCAAGGTCAGGCGCGGCAGGCCGTGCCGGCCTGCCAGGGCCAGGTGGACAGGCGCAGCACCTGCCACAGGCCGGCGGCCGCATGTCAGAGTCAAGCGCTTACCCGCTGGCTGCCGCTTCACCCAGGCTTCCATTTGATTGCACCGGTGCGACCTTGGCACCCCTTGCCAAGGACCGAGGTGACGCCAACAAACCCGCACCCGCTGCCCGCCCGAGGCCAACTTGGCGGGGTGCTCCGGCGATGTCATGTGATCTGAGGTGCGGGTTTTCACTTAAATAAATCCGGTTGATTTATTTATGTAGACCGCCGATAGTTGCACCACACGCCGAAGCCAGTGCGTGGCTTTCCTTCCGATTGGCCCGCCGGCCAACTTCCCAAACCCGGAGACATCCCATGAACCGCAAGACCCCCCTGATCGCTTCCGTCCTGAGCTTGGCCCTTGGCAGCGCCTTGGCTGCCGGTGAGCCGGTGATCGGCCTGATCACCAAGACCGACACCAACCCCTTCTTCGTGAAGATGA
>JANNZD010000165.1:0-5134 GCA_031410435.1 Betaproteobacteria bacterium
GTGCTGGTGGCCGAAGACGGCTCGCTGATCCAGGTGCAGGCCGCGCCGCAGCCGGTGCTGGTGGTGCGGGCCTGCGCCGAGCATGGCAGCCCCTTCGACCTGCTGCGTGCGGCCTACCACCTGGGCAACCGGCATGTGGCACTCGAGTTGCAGCCCGACCACCTCAAGCTCGAACCCGACCATGTGCTGGCCGAGATGCTGCGCCAGCAACACCTGATCGTCAGCGAGACCTCGGCCGCCTTCGAGCCCGAGGGCGGCGCCTACGCGGCTGGCGGGCAGGGTCATGGGCATGGGCACGATCACGACAGTGATCATGGGCACGGCCATGCGCACGATCATGGCCAGCCCGCCGCGCCAGCCGCCGGCGCGAGACCGGCGCAGGCGATCCCGCTGGTGGACGCAACGCCGCATGTGCACGGGCCGGGCTGCAAGCACGACCACGACCACGGCCACGGCCACGGCCTCGACCACGGCCATTCGCACTGAACGTGTCGCGTCTGCGCCCTGCGCCCCGGCCGCTGCCGGCCGCCGCCTTGCTGCAGCTGATGTGGCTGGCCTCGCCGGCCCTGCCGGTGGGCGGTTTCAGCTACTCCGAGGGGCTGGAGTCGGCCATCGACGCCGGCCTGGTGCATGACGAGGCCAGCACCGCCCGCTGGCTGCTCGACCAGCTGGCGCTGAGCCTGCAGCGTGCCGACCTGCCGCTGCTGGCCAGCGCCGCGCGGGCCTGGCAGCGCAGGGACACGGGCCGCATCGACGCGCTCAATGGCTGGGCCCTGCAGACCCGCGAGACCCGTGAGCTGCGCCTGCAGGCCGAGCAGATGGGGCGCTCGCTCACCGACTGGCTGCGCCAGCGCCGACCCGACGAGCCGCGCGTGGCCCAGCTGGCGGCGCTGCTGCCAGCGCCCACCTGGCCAGTGGCCTATGCGCTGGCGCTAGCGGTCACTGCCGCGCCGCTGCGCGAGTCGCTGCTGGCCTTTGCCTTTGGCTGGGCCGAGAACATGGTGCAGGCAGCCTTGAAATCGGTGCCTCTGGGCCAGAGCGCCGGCCAGCGGGTACTGGGCCGGCTGGCCGATGCGCTGCCGGCCGCGGTGGATGCCGCGCTGGCCACCGCCAGTGCCGGCGACAGCCAGCGCCAGAACCTGGCGCCGATGCTGGCCATCCTGTCGGCGCGGCACGAGGCCCAGTATTCACGCCTGTTTCGCAGCTGAGCATGGCGCTTGCTTGCCCGTTGCCAGCCCCCTTCCCTCGCCCCAGGACCCCCGCATGAGCCCCCTGCACAACATCCCACGCCGTACCAAGAAGCTGCCGCCCCTGCGGGTGGGCGTGGGCGGCCCGGTCGGCTCGGGCAAGACCACCCTGGTAGAACTGTTGTGCAAGACCATGCGCGAGCGCTGGGACCTGGTGGTGGTCACCAACGACATCTACACCAAGGAAGACCAGCGCCTGCTCACCGAGGCCGGCGCGCTGGACGCCGAACGCATCATGGGGGTGGAGACCGGCGGCTGCCCGCACACCGCGATCCGCGAGGACGCGTCGATCAACCTCGAGGCGGTGGACCGCATGCTGGCCAAGTTTCCGGATGCCGACATCGTCTTCATCGAATCCGGCGGCGACAACCTGGCCGCCACCTTCAGCCCCGAGTTGAGCGACCTGACCCTCTATGTGATCGATGTGGCCGCCGGCGAGAAGATCCCGCGCAAGGGCGGCCCCGGCATCACCAAGAGCGACCTGTTCGTGATCAACAAGATCGACCTGGCCCCCTATGTGGGCGCCGACCTGGCGGTGATGGAGGCAGACACCCGCCGCATGCGGCCCGACCATGCCGGCCGCCGGCCCTATGTGATGTGCAACCTCAAGACGCGCAGCGGGCTGGCCGAGGTGGTGGCCTGCATCGAGCAACGCGGCCTGCTGGTGGCGCCGGCAAGCGCGCCGGCCTGAGGCCTGGCCAGTGCCTCAGCGTGGCCGTAACACCGGGCCGCGCTGCAGGTAGCGGATGCCGGGTTCGATCGCCGAGCGCCAGGACTCGGCCAGGCGGTCGCGGTGCTTGAGGTCGACGCACAGCGGATCAAACGGCGGCCCGCTCTGGGCCTGGTCATCGCAATCGATGTCCACCTGGGCCAGCGCAAAGGTCGGCCGGCCGGTGAAATCACTGCCGCACACGGTGTAGATCAGGGCGTTCATGAAGGGCTCGTAGGCGTCGGTCGGAATGCGGGCATGGCTGGCGGCGATGCGGGTCAGCACATTCGGTTCGACCTGGCCTTCGCTTTGCTGGCCGAAGGCCAGCAGCAGCAGCACGGCCTCTTTCAGCATGCGGTGCTGACGCTCCCAAGCCTGCGACGTGAAGGCCTTGAAGAAGGGCTCGGCCGCCGGGTGGAGGCGCAGGAACTCGGCATAGAACCAGGGGAAGAAGTGGTCGTCGAAATCGGGCCGAGCGGCGCAACGGCGGTAGCTGTCGCGCGCCAGCACCAGGTTCAGGTCGCACAGCAGTTCGGGCTCTTCGAGCACCTGCGCCAGGTCCTCCAGGCGGCGCTTGGGGCGCCGGTCGACCATGCGCTCCACCAGTGCGACGATGCGCTGCGGGCACAGCGGCCGCAACTCGGAGATCCGCGGCAGCGGCCGGAAGGCTGACCTGCCGTCGTCGAGCAGCCGGCTCAGGTCGGGCGGTGACGGCGGGCGCCGGCCGGTGGCCATCTCGAAGATCAGCACGCCCAGCATGTACTGGTCGGCGCGCTGCGGGTCCACCGGCTCGAAGGGATCGCCAAAATGATCGGGCACCAGGTAGGCCAGGTCTTCCTGCAAGTGGTCGGCCAGCGCCTGGCCGGCTTCGCGCGCCTGGGCCATCTGCTCGATCAGGTCGGCTACCCGGCGCTCGTCGCGCACCCGGTCGCGGCGCCGGCCCACCGGCAGGATGAAGGGCTCCATGCGTTCGTCCAGCAGGATGTTGGACGGCTTGAGGTTGCCGTAGGTGACGCCCAGCGCATGGGCACTGACGATGGCGCCGGTGATGCGCAGCAGCAGCCTGCGCAGCGTGGCCAGCGGCAGGCCGCGCGGGTAGTCGGCCATCACCGCATGCAGGTTGCGGCCCTGCACATGCCGCACCACGCAGTAGGCCGACCGGTCATCGGCGGACACGTCATAGATGTTGACGAAGTTGGGCTCCTCCGAGGTCCGGATCGCATCGCGCACATCGGCCATGAAGGCTTCGCGCTGGTCCTTGTCCTTGAGCACCTTGATCGCCACCTTGCGTTGCAGCACCCGGTCGCGCGCCTCGTAGACCGCCGCCAGGCGCCCGCTGCCCAGGCAATGCCCCAGTTCATAGCGCTGGCGCAGCAGGCTGGCGGCTTCGGCGCCCACCGGGTCCACCGCCATCATCAGCTGGTGGCGGATGTGCTCGCGCACCTGCTGCAGCATGCCCTCGCTGCAGCCATGCGGGGCAGCGGGCAGCACATTGTCGAAGCCGTTGGCAGCCTGCATGCCGGCCAGCTCGGGCCGGTCGGCCAGGGCTTCGCGCTGGATCGAGATCGGGATCCACACCACCCGCAAGCCCGCTTCCTTGGCGCGCCGCATGATGGTCGGGAATTCGCGCTCCATGATGAATTTCGAATTCAGGAAACGCTCGCTGACCAGCAGCACCGCCACGCAGGAGTTGTTCAGCCGGCGCTCGATTTCGTCGTTCCACTGCTCGCCGGCGCGGATCTGGGCGTCGGTCCAGACCCGGCAATCACCAAAGGTGGTGCCCAGGTATTGGTCGAAAAGCCGCTCGCGCCACGCGCTATCGTGGTGGCTGTAGCTGACAAAGATTTCCAGCGACTTCTGCGCTTGCATCGGGCCCTCCGGCCGCCCGTTTGCCGGGCAGGACGCCGCTGCACTCTAAGCCCGATGTGCGGCGCTGTCGATGCGCGGGGCGACGCAGCCCGCCGAGCATGCCAAGATGCAGCCTGACCCGGCCCTTCCCCCCCGCGAACCCATGCTGATCAACTGCGTTGCCTACCGCGATGGCGCCAAGCTGGCCGATCTTGCGCCCGACCAGATTGATCAATACCTGGCCATGCCCGGCTGCTTTGTCTGGGTCGCGCTGCGCGATGCCGACGCCGCCGAACTGGCCCAGATGCAGGCCGAGTTCAACTTGCATGACCTGGCCGTGGAAGACGCCCGGCATGGCCACCAGCGGCCCAAGATCGAGGAGTACGGCAGCACCGTGTTCGCGGTGCTGCACTTGCTGGAACTTAGCCCCACCGACGAGTTGCGCCTGGGCGAGGTGCATGTGTTCACCGGCGCCAATTTCGTGCTGTCGGTGCGCAACCGCAGCAGCCAGGGCTTCCAGTCGGTACGCGAGCGCTGCGAGCGTGAGCCCGACCTGCTGCGCCAGGGCGCCAGCTTCGTGCTCTATGCGCTGATGGACGCGGTCGTCGACCGCTACTTTCCGCTGGCCGACGCGCTGGAATCCGAGCTGGAGATGATCGAAGGCCAGATCTTCGACCGCGGCGCGGGCCGCGCCAATATCGAGCGGCTGTACGAACTCAAGCACAAGGTGACCGTGCTGCGCCATGCGGTCTCGCCGCTGCTGGACGCGATGGCCAGGCTCTACGGCGGCCGCGTGCCGGCGGTATGCGCCGCCAGCAGCGATTATTTCCGCGACATCGCTGACCACCTGGCCCGGCTGCAGATCACCATCGACACCATCCGCGACACCATCGGCACCGCGATCCAGGTCAACCTGTCGATGGTCACCATCGAGGAGAGCGAGGTCACCAAGCGGCTGGCGGCCTGGGCCGGGATCTTTGCGGTGGCCACCTTCTTCGTCGGCGTCTGGGGCATGAATTTCCAGCACATGCCCGAGTTGCAGCAGCCCTGGGGCTATCCAGCGGCGCTGGGCCTGATCGCAGTCACCTGCGGCCTGATGTACTGGCGCTTCCGGCGCGTGGGCTGGCTGTAGCCTGCAGCGGCGCTGGATTTGACGCACAAGACCCTTGACCCAGGTCAGTGACCCAAAGACTAATTGCGAATCGTTCTTGTTATGATTGGAGCCTTACCTCGCTTCGGCTGGCCTCGATCCAGCAACCGCCATGACCGCATTCCGTCCTGTCCTGCGTCGCCTGACCCTGCTGTTGGCCCCGGTGGCTGTGCTGCTGGG
>JANNZD010000166.1:0-5432 GCA_031410435.1 Betaproteobacteria bacterium
GGGATGGGGATCTCGCGCTCGGTGGACACCTCCTGCAAGATCAGTTCCATCGGGAACAGCGGCGCCAGGTCGTCCGGGCCCACCGGTTGCAAGGTGCCGGGGTGCAGCACGGGCGGTGGCGGTGTCGGCAGGTCGGCCGCAATGTTGTACCAATGGGTGGGCATGCGGCTGGCGTCCAGCAAATACTGGGTGCGGGTCGGGTTCATGGCGTGGTCTCCTGGCTTGGGTTGAATGCCTGGCCATGCTAGGCCGGGCCGGTGGCAGCGGCCAAGCCGGGCTTGCCCCGGGTGGAACGTGGCTTATTGCAGCTTTTGGGGCGTCAAGTGTGGGGGTATGGTGTCGATACACCCTGTCAGGACACCTTGACTGGCCCGGCATGGGCCGGCGCCATGCCCGGGTGACAGGCCAGCGCCGGCCCCTTGCCTAACAGCCCTTGGAGAGTGCCAACGTGAGCGACATGTCTGAAGGCCAGTACCACCTCAGTCAGCTGCAGGACCGGGTGTCTGAGCTGGGCCGCATGCTGGCGCTGCTGGGCTGGGATGTCACCTTGCACCGCCTGGCCGAAGAGGTGCCCGATGCGCGCGACCGCCTGGGCTATGTGGCGCAGATGACCGAGGCCGCCGCCACCAAGGTGCTCAACCTGGTGGACGCAGCCCTACCGGATTGCGAACTGGCCGCGCGCGAGGCGGCCGGCCTGGCGGACCGCCTGGCCGACCTGGCTCAGCACCCCGAGCTGGGCGTCGGCGAGGCGCGCGCCGCGCTGGGCGAGGCGGCCGCCGCCTTGACCCACCAGGCGCTGCTGAACCGCCAGCAGGCCGAGGTGCTGAGCCAGATCATGTTGGCGCAGGATTTTCAGGATCTGTCAGGCCAGGTGATCAAGAAAGTGGCGGGCATCCTGGACCAGGCCCAGCAGCAACTGCTGCTCTTGCTGGCCCAGAGTGCGGGGCCGGCCGCCGGCCGGCCTGAACAGGCCGCGCTGGCGGGCCCCCAAGCACCCGACAAGGCGGTGGCGCAAGAGGACGTGGACGATCTGATGGCGTCGCTGGGCTTCTAGGCGCGGGCGCCCGGCGCCGGCTCAAAGCGTCAGCAAATCCAGCGCGCGGTCCATGCCGCCCGCTTCGATCGAGATCATCGCCTGCTCGCGCACTGCGGGCTTGCCGTGATAACAGATCGACAGGCCGGCCACGGCCATCATCGGCAGGTCGTTGGCGCCATCGCCCACCGCGATCGCCTGATCGGGTGAAATACCCATCAGGTCGCACACCTCCACCACCACCCGGCGCTTCTCGTCGCCATCGCAGATGTCACCCCAGGGCCGGTCGACCAGCGCGCCGGTGAGCGCGCCGCCGGCCAGTTCCAGCATATTGGCCCGGGCAAAGTCCAGCCCCAGCCTGTGCCGGATGCGCTCGGAAAAATAGGTGAAACCGCCCGACACCAGCAGGGTCTTCAGGCCGGCCGACTGCAAGACCCGGACAAAGCGCTCGACCCCGGGGTTGAGCTGCAGGCGGTCGCGGTAGACCTCGGCCAGCGTGGCCTCGGGCACGCCCTTGAGCAGGGCCACCCGGCGCCGCAGGCTGTCCTTGAAGTCGCTGATCTCGCCACGCATCGCGGCCTCGGTGATGGCCGCTACCTCGTCGCGCCGGCCCGCCAAAGCAGCGATTTCGTCGACACATTCGATGTTGATCAGGGTCGAATCCATGTCGAACGCCACCAGCCGGTACTGGCTCAGCGGCAACGGCGCCTGGAAGCCGCGTATGAACAGGCCGGGCGCAAACTCTTGGGCATTCATGGGCCGCGCATGTTACCTGGGGGTACGGGCGGTCTCGGGCCGGCCGCAGTCCGCGCCAGGCGGCAGAATCTGCGCTGGGCGCCGACCGCGCCCGCCCGGCCGCCGCCCGGCCCGACCCCAAACCTGTGGAGCCTCCGATGTCCGACGCCCTGGTGTTGTCCAGCACCCATGCCACGCCTGCCGGCGATGTGCGCATCCTGACCCTCAACCGCCCCGGCGCGCTGAATAGCTTCACCGCCGCGATGCACCGGCAATTGCGCAGCCTGCTCGATGCCGCCGCGGACGACGCCCAGGTGCGCTGCCTGGTGCTGACCGGCGCCGGGCGCGGCTTTTGTGCCGGCCAGGACCTGTCCGACCCCGAAATGGCCAGCGGCGATGTGGGCGGGGTGGTCGAGCGCCTGTACAAGCCGCTGGCGCTGCGCCTGCGCAGCATGCCGGTGCCGGTGCTGGCCATGGTCAATGGGGTGGCGGCCGGTGCCGGCGCCAACATCGCCCTGGGCTGCGACATGGTGATCGCAGCACGCTCGGCCAGCTTTATCCAGGCCTTCTCCAAGATCGGCCTGGTGCCCGACGGTGGCGGCACCTGGCTGCTGCCTCGCCTGGTGGGCCGCGCCCGCGCCCTGGGCCTGGCCATGACCGGCGACAAGCTGCCGGCCGAGGACGCACAGGCCATGGGCCTGATCTGGCGCTGCGTGGACGACGCGGCGCTGCAGGAGGCCACCCTGGCCCTGGCTACCCAGCTGGCGGCGATGCCTACCCGCGCGCTGGTGGCGACCCGGGCGATCCTGGACGATGCGCTGGCGCTGGGCTATGCCGATGCGCTGGGCCAGGAGGCGGTGGTACAGGGCCAGCTGGCCGGCGCGGCCGACTATGCCGAGGGCGTGGCCGCCTTTCTGGCCAAGCGCGCACCGGTGTTCCGCGATCGCTGACCGCGTGAGACTGCCGCGCGGGCGCGGCGGTGCCTGCTTCAGCCTGCGCCGGCTTCGGCCTGGTGCGGCTGGAAGGGCTTGCCGATCTTGAAGATGCCGCTGATGCGCACCGCCGGCTCGCCGTCAGCAGTGGCCAGGCCCTGCGCGAACACCAGCTTGCGGGTCACGCGCAGCACCTGAACCTCGCCCTGCACCCAGGCGCCCAGCGGTGCCGGCGCCAGGTAATCCAGCTGCAGGCTGACGGTGGGCAGGAACTTGAAGCCGATCTCGGGCACGCTGCGGTGGATGGACAGCGGCAGCAGCATGTCCGAGAAGCTGGCCAGCATCCCGCCATGGCAATGGCCCATGGGATTGCAGTGGCGGGGCTCGACCCGGAAGCCGATCTGCAGCAAGCCGCCCTCGTGGCGCAGCCAGAGCGGGCCGTTGATGCCCATGAAGCCGTCGCCCATGGCCAGGGCCGCAAATCCGGCCGGGGCGGCTGCAGGCGCGCTGGCGGGCAGCAGGGGCGTGCTCATCGGCCCAACTCCCGCTCGACATCGGCCAGAAAATCTGCGCCCGCCTGCAGCGCCGCACCCTTCACCAAGCCCGGGTAGTGGCGCTGGAAATCCTGCAGCAGGCGGCCCAGCGGCACATCGTCGAAGCTGCCGCGCTGGCCCACATATTCCATGTGCCGATTACCGGCGGCGTCGAAAGGGTGGTAGATCGAATCATCCAGGCCGTTGAAATCCAGCGCCAGCAGGCCGAAGCGCTGGCACAGGCTCAGGTTGAAGGCCGGCGTGGCGGGTGAGGGTGCCGGCCCGGCCATGCCGGTATCCGTAGGGGTGCTATCGGTCATCGGCCCAGTTTCGCGGCTGTCGCGCCGCTACCGTTGTCACCGGCGCGCCAGGCCAGTGGGCGCCAGGCGGGCTGGCCTGCCGACCCGCTCAGACCCCGTGGAAGCGGGCAAAGGCCTCCAGCGGCGCACGCTTGGACACCAGGCCATTGACCGGGTGATCGGGGTTGCGCAGGCCGATGGCCATGCCGCAGAACAGCATGCGCTCGGGCGGCATGGCGATGAAGCTGCCGATGGTGCGCGGGTAGACCGCCCAGCATTCCTGCGGGCAGCTGTCATGGCCGGCCTCGCGCAACAGCAGCATCACCGACTGCAGGAACATGCCCAGATCGCTCCATTGCGGCGGCCCCATGCGCCGGTCCACCGTGCAAAACAGCGCCATCGGCGCGCCGAAGAACTGGAAATTGCGCGCAAACCAGCGCAGCCGGGCGGCCTTGTCCTCGCGCGGGATGCCCAGGCGGGCGTACATCGCCTCGCCCAGCTCGAAGCGGTAGTCGCGGTAGGGCGCCACCAATTCCTTGGGGTAGATGTCGTATTCGGCTTGCTCCGGCGCGCCGCCGGCGGCGGTGGCGGCCACTTGCCGGGCCACCAGGGCCTTGAGCGCGTCCAACTGCTCGCCGGCCACCACGTCGATGTGCCAGGGCTGCACATTGCCGCCCGAGGGCGCGCGTGCGGCGGTGGCCAGCACCTGGCGGATCAGGTCGCCCGGCACCGGGGTGGGCAGGAAGTCGCGCACCGACAGGCGCGATTGGAGGGCGTCGGTGACAGTCTGGGCAGCGGTCATGGGCATGGGGGTGGGCGAGGGGGTGGTGGTGGGCGGCTCGGCGCAAGTCTGACACCACTTTCCAGCGACCGTCCTAAATCTGGCTCAGCCGCGACATCGCAGAACCCAGGCGCTGGGTGGGCGAGAAGCGTATCGGCGGGTTGCCGGACAGGTCGGCCGGGATCTCACCCATGCCCTCTGTGAGCGCCGGACCGGAACCGCTGTTGTTCGGCGGTGAGGACGCGGTTTTGCATTGAGCGGGTGCTTCGAGTACCGCCGTGCGACGCGGTCCGTTGCTTGAGCGCCGTCGACCGTATCGCACGCTACAGCGTGCCGATGAAGGCGGTGCTGCAGCAGTATTGCAGCCGAGCGTGCGCCAGCGTCAGTCGGCGCGAACGATGGCGCGAGACCGCCGAACGCTAGCAGCGCAGTCGTGGCGGCCAGCAGCGCATGCAGGGGCTGGAGCGTTGCGCGGTGTGCCGTGCCGGCACAGGCCCAGCCAATGGGCACAAGACACCGGCAACGGCTTCGGCCCAAGATCCAACATCTGCCCGGATACCCACGACCATGAGCCTGCTCGACGCCCCCCCTGCACCCCATTACGCCAGCCCAGCGCATGTGCAGTTCCGCGACATGCTGCGCGGCTGGGTGGCGCGCGAGATCAGCCCCCATGCCAGCGCCTGGGACGAAGCGGGCGGCTTTCCGCGCGAGCTGTACCGCAAGGCAGCGGCCATCGGCCTGCTGGGGCTGGACTACCCGGAGGAATTCGGCGGCACCCCGGCGGATCTGTTCTACCACCTGATCCTGAGCGAGGAACTGGCGCGGCCCGGCGCCGGCGGGGTGGCGGCGTCGCTGATGTCGCACAGCATCGGCCTGCCGCCGGTGCGCAATTTCGGCAGCGCGGCGCTGCAGGCCAGGGTGATCCCGCCGGTGCTGGCGGGCCACAGGATCGCTGCGCTGGCGGTGACCGAGCCCTCGGGCGGGTCGGACGTGGCCGCCCTCAAGACCAGCGCAGTGCGGGACGGCGAGCACTACGTGGTCAATGGCGAAAAAGTCTTCATCACCTCGGGCATGCGCGCCGATTTCATCACTGCGGCGGTGCGCACCGACCCGGCCAGC
>JANNZD010000167.1:0-22557 GCA_031410435.1 Betaproteobacteria bacterium
CAGCTTCGGAGATGTAGCCGGTCTTCTGCAGGCCAATCTCCCATTGCGGGTTGCTCACCAGCCCATTGGTATTGCGGAACTGCATCAGGCGCTTGCCCACGGGCACCAGCGCTTCATGGGAGGTTGAAAATTCACGCAACAGAGGAATCTGGTGCGCCTCTTTCACCAAAACTGCCAGGTCTTGTGCGGTCGATTGGTTCTTGCTCGACAGGCCTGTGGGCTCAACGTAGTGGGTACCGGGCATGCCCAGCGCGGCCGCCTTGCGATTCATCGCCGCCACAGCCGCCTCCAGGCCACCGGGGTAGTGCCGACCCAGTGCATTGGCCGCACGGTTTTCTGACGACATCAATGCCAAGTGCATCATCTCGCCTCGGGTGAGCTGGGTGCCCACGGCCAGGCGGGAGCGGCTGCCCTTCTCGGTGTCGATGTCATCCTGGGTGATGGTCAGCACCTCATCCAGCGGTTGCCTGGCCTCGGCCACCACCAGCCCGGTCATCAGCTTGGTGATCGAGGCAATGGGCAACACTGCGCTGGAGTTCTTGCTGAACAGCACTTCGTTGGTGTCCTGATCGATCACCAACGCCACGCTTGACTTCAGGTCCAATGCATCACCACCTGCATGAAGCCCTTGAATCTGACCGAAGCTGGCTTTGGCGGGCACAGCCGCTACATACGCCGCCTTGCGAAGGCGTGCGGTGTGGCCAGCCGACACGCGCTGTTTAGACCGCACTTTGCTTACCGCACCAGACTTCGCAGCGCTCGCTTTGCTTTGTGTCTCACCAGCCAGGGCAGGCATCGAAGTTCCGACGGCAAGGCACACACCCAATAGCAACATCGGCAACGAAAATTTCATGGTGATCCAGGCAAGGTGGGAAGCTCAAGTAAGCGCAGCGAAGTGTAGGTGACAGCAAAAACATGCGCAAGATCAAAAACTTGCGCGTGCTTTCTAAAGTAGACAAACGTTGGTTCGGGTCAACCCTGAGCGGCCACGCGGTCGAGGTTGGCGTGCAATTTGCTCAACGCTGCCAGGTAGGCTTTGGCTGACGCCACCACGATGTCGGGGTCGGCGCCCACACCATTGACCACCCGGCCGCCCAGTTGCAGGCGTACCGTCACCTCACCCTGCGATTCTGTCGAGCCGCTGGTGATGGCATTGACCGAATAGAGCACCAATTCGGCGCCACTTGCCACCCGGCTCTCGATGGCTTTTAGGCTGGCGTCGACCGGACCGTTGCCATCGCTTTCGGCGCTGTGCTCTACCGTGCCGGCGGCAAACACTACCTTGGCCTGAGGCCGCTCGCCAGTTTCGGAATGCTGGTTCAGTGAAACCAGGCGGTAGTGCTCGCGCTCGCGCGTGACGCTTTCGTCACTGGCCAGCGCGATGATATCTTCGTCAAAGATTTCGGCCTTGCGGTCGGCCAAGTCCTTGAAACGCGCAAAAGCCGTGTTGACGTCGGCCTCGCTGTGCATCTCGATGCCCAATTCCTGCAGGCGTTGCTTGAAGGCATTGCGGCCGCTCAGCTTGCCCAGCACGATCTTGTTGGCGGCCCAGCCCACGTCCTCGGCCCGCATGATCTCGTAGGTATCACGGGCCTTGAGCACGCCGTCCTGGTGGATGCCGCTGGCATGGGCAAAGGCATTGGCGCCGACCACCGCCTTGTTGGGCTGCACCACGAAGCCGGTGGTCTGGCTGACCATGCGCGAGGCCGCCACGATCTGCGAGGCGTCGATGCCCAATGTCAGCCCGTAGTAGTCGCGCCGGGTCTTGACCGCCATCACCACTTCCTCGAGCGAGCAGTTGCCGGCGCGCTCGCCCAAGCCGTTGATGGTGCATTCCACCTGGCGCGCGCCGCCGATCATCACCCCGGCCAGCGAGTTGGCCACCGCCATGCCCAGGTCGTTGTGGCAGTGCACCGACCAGATCGCCTTGTCGGAGTTGGGGACGCGCTCGCGCAGATTGCGGATGAACTGGCCGTACAGCTCGGGCACCGCATAGCCCACGGTGTCGGGGATGTTGAGCGTGGTGGCGCCCTCCTTGATCACCGCCTCGAGCACCCGGCAGAGGAAGTCGGGGTCCGAGCGGTAGCCGTCCTCGGGGCTGAACTCAATGTCGGCGCACAGATTGCGCGCAAAACGCACCGACAGCCTGGCCTGCTCGAACACCTCGTCGGGCGTCATGCGCAGCTTCTTCTCCATGTGCAGCGCACTGGTGGCGATGAAGGTGTGGATACGCGAGCGGCGGGCGCCGGCCAGGGCCTCGGCGGCACGGGCGATGTCGCGGTCATTGGCGCGCGCCAGCGAGCACACCACCGACTCGGTGATATGGCTGGCAATCGACTTCACGGCTTCGAAGTCTCCATTGCTGGACGCCGCAAAGCCGGCCTCGATCACGTCCACCCGCAGCCGCTCCAGCTGGCGCGCGATGCGCAGCTTTTCGTCGCGCGTCATGGATGCGCCGGGCGATTGCTCGCCGTCGCGCAAGGTGGTGTCGAAGATGATCAGTTGTTCAGGCATGGGCGATCCCGGGGCTTGGTGTGGGGTGGAACGGGGGGTCTGATCGGCCGGTGTTACTGGCTTCAGGCCTCGATCGGCGCAGGGCGGGCCGCCAGCCCCACTGCCAGGCCGCTGCGCAGCAGGCCAGAGACCACGGCCTTCATCGACGCCGTGATGATGCTGTGGTCCATGCCGACGCCAAACAGCGCCGGAGTGTCGCCGAAGCGCAGCGACAGATAGCTGACCGCGCGGGCCTGGGTACCGGCACCGATGGCGTGCTGATGCAGGTCCAGCACCGCAATCGCCAGGCCGGTGGCGCCCTGCAGGCCATCGACAAAAGCCTCCAGCGGTCCCTGGCCCCGGCCTTCAATGGCCAGGGTCTGCCCGCCAATGCGCAAACGCACGCGTAAATGCACGCGGCCGTCGTCCTGCTCGTCGATGTGCTGATGGTCGATGCGCAATGGGTTGTCGCCCAGGTGATAGGCCTCTTCAAACAGGGCCCAGATGTCGGCCGCCGACAGCTCCTTGCCCTGCACATCCATCACCGCCTGCACCGACGATGAAAACTCGATCTGCAGGCGCCGCGGCAGCTCCAGCCCATAACTGCTCTCGAGCAGGTAGGCAATGCCGCCCTTGCCCGACTGGCTGTTGACCCGTATCACCGCGTCATAGTTGCGGCCCAGGTCCTTGGGGTCGATCGGCAGGTAGGGCATGTCCCAGCGGTCGCCCTCGCGGCGTGCCGCAAAGGCCTTCTTGATCGCATCCTGGTGCGAGCCCGAGAACGAGGTGTAGACCAGGTCGCCCACATAGGGATGGCGCGGGTGCACCGGCAGCTGGTTGCAATGCTCCACGGTGCGGCGGATGGCGTCGATATCGCTGAAATCCAGCCCCGGATGCACGCCCTGGGTGTAGAGGTTGAGCGCGATATTGACCAGGTCGACATTGCCGGTGCGCTCGCCATTGCCGAACAGGCAGCCTTCGACCCGGTCAGCGCCGGCCATCAGGCCGAGTTCACCGGCTGCGGTACCGGTGCCCCGATCATTGTGGGGGTGCACCGACAGCACGATGGCCTCGCGCCGCGCCAGGTGGCGGTGCATCCACTCCACCATGTCGGCAAAGATGTTGGGGGTGGAATGCTCCACCGTCGACGGCAGGTTGATGATGCATTTGCGCGCCGGTGTCGGTTGCCAGACTGCGGTGACCGCGTCCACCACCCGCTTGGAAAACGCCAGCTCGGTGCCCGAGAACATCTCGGGCGAGTACTGCAAGGTCCAGTCGGTGCCGGGCTGCTGCGCGGCGCAATCGCGCAGCAGCGCGGCATGCCGGGTGGCAAGCTCGACGATGCCGTCCTCATCCAGGCCCAGCACCACCTTGCGCATCACCGGTGCCACCGCGTTGTACAGGTGCACGATGGCGCGCGGTGCGCCCTGCAGGGCCTCGAAGGTGCGCGCAATCAGGTGGTCGCGCGCCTGGGTAAGCACCTGGATGGTCACATCGGCCGGGATCCTGTCCTGCTCGATCAGCAGGCGCACGAAATCGAAATCCGCCTGCGACGCCGACGGGAAGCCGACCTCAATCTCCTTGAAGCCGATCTGCACCAGCACCTCAAACATCTGCAGCTTGCGCGCCGGGTCCATCGGCTCGATCAGCGCCTGGTTACCGTCGCGCAGGTCAACGCTGCACCAGACCGGCGGTTGGTCCAGCACCGTGTCAGGCCAGCGCCGGTCGGGCAGGGCCACGGGGGCAAAGGGTCGGTACTTGGCAGCAGGCTTGTCGAGCATCGGCATGGGTGATCTCCTGGGGGGGTTGAGGTGCACCGCAGCGGTTTCGACGGCCGGAAAGCAGAACGGCCCGCTGCGTTGCGCTGGCGGGCCGTTGATCCGGTGGGGTACTGAGAAGCTCGGTACAGGTCGTGGATGTTCAGCGCGCCAGAGGCACGCCTAGTAGCTGGGCTGAACGGAACTTCATGACGCTGAATGTAGCACGGCCCGACCTCAGCGATGCAGGCCGCGCTCGTCGGGCTCGTCGGTGGACGTGGCGATCACGCTCACCGGGGTGCCCTTCATGCGCCGGTAGATGTACATGCCATAGCCCGACAGTCCGTACAGGATGAACAGCCCGAACAGCATGCCCGGCACATGCAGGTTGATCAGCGCAATGCCCAGTGCGATGGCGACGATGACCACGAAGGGCACCGACTTCTTCAGGCCGAAATCCTTGAAACTGTAGAAGGGCACATTGGTGACCATGGTCAGGCCTGCATACAGGGTCAATGTCCAGGTGGTCCAGACCAGCCAGGGGATGTCACGCACGCCCTCGCGGAAGCCCGCGTCGTCCATGATCCAGATGAAACCGGTGACCAGGGCCGCTGCGGCCGGGCTGGGCAGGCCCTGGAAAAAGCGCTTGTCGACCACGCCGATGTTGGTGTTGAAGCGCGCCAGGCGCAGCGCGGCGCAGGCGCAATAGACGAAGGCCGCCGCCCATCCGGCCTTGCCCAGGCCCCTGAGCGCCCATTCGTAGACAATCAGGGCCGGTGCGGCGCCAAAGCTGACCATGTCGGACAGGCTGTCCATCTGCTCGCCGAAGGCACTCTGGGTGTTGGTCATGCGTGCCACCCGGCCGTCCAGGCTGTCGAGCACCATCGCGCAGAAGACGCCGATGGCCGCATTGTCGAAGCGGCCATTCATCGCCATCACCACGGAATAGAAGCCACCAAACAGGGCCGCCAGCGTGAACAGATTGGGCAGCACATAGATGCCCTTGCGGCGCGGCCGCGGTGGCGGGTCGTCATCGTGCGGGGACGGGTCGGTAGGCTGGAGCGAGGATTCGGGCATGGGCATGGCGCTGGTACAGGCTTCGGAGGATACCCGAGGGGGCGGTACAGCCGCCCAGCGGCCTGACAAGGGGCCGGCCAATCGCATCCACCGGGTGCACCGGCCCGTATGCTCCAGCAGCACCCACCATCCTCGGGAGCCCGCGATGACTGCCCACACCCCCCACACCTGCGCCCTGCCCCCCGCCTTGAAACCCCGTCCGCAACAGCGCAAGACCGGTGGGCTGGCGCGCTGGTCAGCGCTGCTGTCCGGCATGCTGCTGGCCAGTCTGCTGGGCGCTTGCGGCAGCCTGCCGCCCCTCGCGGACCGCGTGCCCACGGTCGCCCTGGCGCCGCAGGACGACAGCCCGCTGCTGCGCACGGCGCGCCAGTCCTCGCCCGACCCGGCCTTGTCGGGCTTCCGGCTGCTGCCCCTGGGCAGCTACTCGCTAGACGCGCGCCTGCAGTTGATCCAGCGCGCCCGCCATTCGCTGGATGTGCAGTACTACGTGCTGGACAACGACGATACCGGCCGCCTGCTGCTCAGCCGCCTGGCCGACGCGGCAAAGCGCGGGGTGCGGGTGCGCCTGCTGGTCGACGACCTGTATACCACCCACACCGACCGCCTGCTGCGCTCGATGAATGCCCTGCCAGGGGTCCAGGTCCGTCTCTTCAACCCTTTCGCGGCGGCCCGCAGCAGCGGACTGGTCGGCCGATTCGCCGGCAATCTGCTGGCGGTGCGGCGGCTGAACCACCGCATGCACAACAAGCTGCTGGTGGCCGATGGCGCGATGGCGGTGGCCGGTGGCCGCAATATTGCCGACGATTATTTCCAGCGCGGCACGCAGCAGAACTTCGTCGATCTGGACGCGCTGATGGTCGGCCCGGTGGTGGGCGCCTTGGCGTCCACCTTTGACCAGTACTGGAACAGCCCGGTGGTGCTGCCGATCGATGCCGTCGGTGCCAGCGGCCGCGACACCGACAATCTGCCGGCACAGTTTCTTGCCGCCACGGCTGACGCCCGCCAGGCCGGCGGACCGGCCTTGCCCGAGGTGGATGCCTTGGGCTATGGCCCGGTCGGTGAGGAAATGGACGGCGGCCGGCTGGGCCTGATATGGGGGCGCGCCCTGGTGCTGGCCGACCCGCCCGACAAGCTGGCGCGCGACGCCGACAAGGCCTGGGTCGACAGCCTGGCCTACCAGGCCCTGATGAAGATCTGGACTGCCGACCAGGAGGTGACCATCACCTCGCCCTACCTGATCCCCGGCCCGCTCGGCATCGCTGCCTTCCAGGCGCTGGGCCGCAAGCAGGTCAAGGTCACGGTGCTGACCAATTCACTGGCCGCTACCGACGAGCCGGCGGTGCATACCGGCTATGTGCGCTACCGGCCGCAGCTGATCGATGCCGGTGTCGAACTCTATGAACTGAGCCCCAGCCGGACCCAGAAGAACACCCGGCTGGGTCTGTTTGGTTCATCGCTGGGCCGGCTGCATGCCAAGACCGCGGTGGTGGACGGCGACAAGACCTTCATCGGTTCGATGAACCTGGACCCGCGCTCACGCACCCAGAACACCGAGCTGGGCGTGTTCGTCGAAAGCCCGGAGCTGGCGCGCGAGATGCTGCGGGTGATCAAGATCAGCCGCACCCAGAACGCCTACCGGGTGCGCCACAACGCTGCCGGCCAGTTGCAGTGGGTGGCAGTGGACGACGGTGGTGAAACCGTGCTGGACACCGAGCCCGAATCGACACTCTGGCAGCGCCTGCAGAACCTGCTGATGGGCGGTGTGGTGCCCGAGCAGTTGCTGTAACGATGCGCCATGAAAAAAGCCGCCTGCAACTGCTTGCAGGCGGCCGTCATGCTCGGCCCCGCGCGTGCCGGCACGGGGCTGCCGTCCAGGGCAGGCTCAGTTGCGTGACTTGTCGACCAGCTTGTTGGCCTTGATCCACGGCATCATCGCGCGCAGCTTTTCGCCCACCACCTCGATCTGGTGCTCTTCGGTCAGGCGTCGGCGCGAGATCAGGGTCGGGGCACCGGCCTTGTTCTCGAGGATGAAGCTCTTGGCGTATTCGCCGGTCTGGATGTCGGTCAACATCTGCTTCATGGCCTTCTTGGTCTCGCCCGTCACCACCTTCGGGCCCGACACGTACTCGCCATACTCGGCGTTGTTCGAGATCGAGTAGTTCATGTTCGCGATGCCACCCTCGTAGATCAGGTCGACGATCAGCTTGAGCTCGTGCAGGCACTCGAAATAGGCCATCTCGGGCGCATAGCCGGCTTCCACCAGGGTCTCGAAACCGGCCTTGATCAGCTCGACCGTGCCGCCGCACAGCACGGCCTGCTCGCCGAACAGGTCGGTCTCGGTTTCTTCGCGGAAGTTGGTCTCGATGATGCCGGCCTTGCCGCCGCCATTGGCTGCCGCATAGCTCAAGGCCAGGTCACGCGCCTTGCCGGTCTTGTCGGCATGCACGGCGATCAGGTGGGGCACGCCGCCTCCCTGGCTATAAGTGTTGCGCACGGTATGGCCGGGCGCCTTGGGTGCCACCATCCAGACGTCGATGTCCTGACGCGGAACGACCTGGCCGTAGTGCACATTGAAGCCATGGGCAAAGGCCAGCGAGGCGCCCGGCTTCATGTTGGCGGCCACGTCCTGGTTGTAGACGGCGGCGATCTGCTCGTCGGGCAACAGGATCATCACCACGTCGGCAGTCTTGACCGCATCGGCGATCTCGGCCACTTTCAACCCGGCCTTCTCGGCCTTGGACCAGGATGCCCCGCCCTTGCGCAGGCCTACCGTGACCTTGACGCCCGAGTCGTTCAGGTTCTGGGCGTGGGCATGGCCTTGCGAGCCGTAGCCGATGATGGTGACGTTCTTGCCCTTGATCAGGCTCAGATCGGCGTCCTTGTCGTAATAGACCTTCATGGGGTTCTCCTGGGTAAATGTGGGTGAATGATGCTTCAGTCGGCTCTTTGCAAGCGGACGCCACGGATCCGGCTCTGCCGGGCCGTCGGCGTCGCCCCCTTGTGGGGGAGGCGGCCCGAGGGCCGCCTTCGGGGGTGGGTCAAACTCTCAGAATGCGCTCGCCGCGGCCAATGCCGCTGGCACCGGTGCGCACGGTCTCGAGAATGGCGGTCCGGTCGATCGCCTCGATGAAGGCATCGAGCTTGCCGGCATCCCCGGTCAGCTCGAGCGTGTAGCTCTTTTCGGTGACATCGATAATGCGGCCACGGAAGATCTCGGCCATGCGCTTCATCTCCTCGCGCTCCTTGCCGACCGCGCGCACCTTGATCAGCATCAGCTCACGCTCGGTGTAGCTGCCTTCGGTCAGGTCGACCACCTTGACCACCTCGATCAGCCGGTTCAGGTGCTTGGTGATCTGCTCGATCACCTCGTCCGAACCGGTGGTGACGATGGTCATGCGCGACAGCGACGCATCCTCGGTGGGTGCCACGGTCAGGCTCTCGATGTTGTAGCCACGGGCCGAAAACAATGCCACCACGCGGGACAGGGCACCGGGCTCGTTCTCGAGCAGCACGGCAATGATGTGTCTCATGATCTTTCCTTGGGGCGTGCCCTGCAGGCGGCTGGCGGGTGTGCCAGCGGCCCTCGGCTGCGCCGGGTTGATAGCCAGGGGAGTGGGGGGATGGGTCCGGTCCAGGTCGGCCGATCCGGGGGCGCATCGCCCCGGCGCCGGTAAGCGCCCAGGCCCGCGCCGCCATCAGCGGCTCACAGGTCCTCGGACCCCAGCAGCATCTCGGAGATGCCCTTGCCGGCCTGCACCATCGGCCAGACGTTTTCGGTGCGGTCGGTGCGCACGTCGAGGAATACCGTGCGGTCCTTCAGGCGCAGCATTTCCTTGAGCGCCGGCTCCACCTCGGACGGCCTCTCGATCTTGATGCCCACATGGCCATAGGCCTCGGCCAACTTGACGAAGTCGGGCAGCGCGTCCATGTAGCTGTGCGAATAGCGGCCGCCGTAATCCAGTTGCTGCCACTGCCGCACCATGCCCAGGTAACGGTTGTTCAGCGAGACGATCTTGACCGGCGTGTTGTACTGCTGGCAGGTCGACAACTCCTGGATGCACATCTGGATCGACCCCTCGCCGGTGATGCACACCACCTCGGAATCGGGCTTGGCCAGCTTGATGCCCATCGCATAGGGCAGGCCCACGCCCATGGTGCCCAGGCCACCCGAATTGATCCAGCGCCGCGGCTGCTCGAAGCGGTAGTACTGGGCCGCCCACATCTGGTGCTGACCCACGTCGCTGGTGATATAGGTGTCGATGTTGCGCGTCAGCTCGCACAGGGTCTCGACCACGAACTGCGGCTTGATGAGCTCGTCGCTGCCCTTGTAGGCCAGGCATTCCCGCTTGCGCCACTCGTTGATCTGGCCCCACCAGGGCGCCAGCGCCTGGGTGTCGGGCCTGACCTGGGATTCGCGCACATGGGCGATCATCTCCAGCAGCACGTCCTTGGTGTCGCCGACGATGGGGATGTCGACCTTGACCCGCTTGGAGATCGACGACGGGTCAATGTCCACATGGATGATCTTGCGCTCGACCGAGGCAAAGTGCTTGGGGTTGCCGATCACCCGGTCGTCGAAGCGCGCCCCCACCGCCAGCAGCACATCGCAGTGCTGCATCGTCATATTGGCCTCGTAGGTGCCGTGCATGCCCAGCATGCCCAGGAACTTCGGGTCGGACGCCGGCATCGCGCCCAGGCCCATCAGGGTGTTGGTGCAGGGGAAGCCCAGCAGGTCGGCCAGCTCGCGCAACTCGGCCGACGCATTGCCCAGGATCACGCCGCCACCGGTGTAGATATAGGGCCGCTTGGCCGCCAGAAGCAACTGCATGGCCTTGCGAATCTGCCCGCCGTGGCCCTTCTTGACCGGGTTGTAGGAGCGCATTTCCACCCGCTCGGGGTAATGGAAGGCGCAGGTCTTGAGCGACACGTCCTTGGGCACGTCCACCACCACCGGGCCCGGGCGGCCGGTGCGGGCGATGTGGAAGGCCTTCTTCATCGTCAGCGCCAGGTCGCGCACATCCTTGACCAGGAAGTTGTGCTTGACGATGGGCCGTGTGATGCCCACGGTGTCGCATTCCTGAAAGGCATCCAGGCCGATCGCCGGCGTGGGCACCTGACCGGTGATGATCACCATCGGGATCGAGTCCATATAGGCGGTGGCGATGCCGGTGACGGCATTGGTCACGCCCGGGCCGCTGGTGACCAGCGCCACACCCACCTCGCCAGTGGCGCGGGCATAGCCGTCAGCCGCATGCACGGCGGCCTGCTCATGGCGCACCAGCACATGCTCGATGGTGTCCTGCTTGTAAAGGGCATCATAGATATAGAGCACTGCCCCACCGGGGTAGCCCCACATGTACTTGACGCCTTCGGCCTGCAGGCAACGCACCAGGATCTCGGACCCGTTGGGGTCGGCGCCAGGGCTGGCCAGGAGGGCCGGGGTTTGCGGCGCGGCCGCAGTCGGCGGCGTGGCGCCGCGCTTGAAGTCGGGTGACATGTCCATTCAGAACCTCTGTGAATTTCTCTGACGAAAATCCATCGGTGCCCCTACGCACGCCCTCATGAGGCGGCATCGGAACCAGGGAGATCAAAAACAAAAGGCCGCTCGGGTGGGCGGCCAGCTTCAGACCAGTGACGCGTTGTGCGAAGCAGTATTATCGCACCAGATTCCGACGCGCCCGGACGCAGCGGCCCCACCCCAGGCACGGGTGACATAATCGCCGCCGGTTTGGGGCCGCCCCCTTCAGCGGGCATTGCGGATCAGTCTTGGCGAGCGACAAAGAACTATCAGACTTCCTCAAGAGCGTCGAAAAGCGCGCCTTCAAGCGCACCGTCTATGCGGTGCGCGACGAAGATGCCGCGCTCGACGTCGTGCAGGATTCAATGATCCGCCTGGCCGAAAAATACGCCGACCGGCCCGCTGCCGAATTGCCGCTGCTGTTCCAGCGCATTCTGTCCAACGCCACGATGGATCACTTCCGTCGGCTCAAGGTACGGAACTCGGTGCTGCAAAACATGTCGGACTTCGGCGTGGACGCCGGCGACGGGGATTTCGATCTGCTGGAAAGCCTGGAATCTGCCGACGGGATGCTGGGCGCAGAAAGTGCGGCGGACACGGTCTCCCGGTCACAGATCTTGCTAATGATCGAAGCCGAGGTGGCCGAGCTGCCGGGCCGTCAACGAGAAGCCTTCCTGTTGCGTTACTGGGAGGAGCTGGATGTCGCCGAGACGGCGTCGGTCATGGGTTGCTCCGAAGGCAGTGTCAAGACGCACTGTTCTCGAGCAGTGCATGCTTTGGCCAAGGCACTACGCAGCAAGGGACTCGCACCATGAACCATCGATCACCGTCAGCTTCGAATGCCAGCCGCACCCTGGCCCTGGAAGCCCGCCTGGCCGGGCAGTTGTCAGCGCTGCTGAACCAACGCGCCCAAGACCTGCCCCACGACATCTCCGAGCGCTTGCGCTTCGGGCGCGAGCGTGCGCTGGCTGCGGCGCGCCACCAACGCCACCTCGAGACCGTTGTGGCGCCATCGATTGTGGCAGTCAGTGGCCATGCCGCTGTGCTGAGCGGCCCGCCGTCGATCTGGCTGCGCCTGGCGTCGGCGCTGCCCTTGATCGTGTTGGTGGCCGGTTTGGTTCTGATCCAGCAACACCATGACCTGGAGCAGATCACCGCCGCCGCCGAAATCGACAGTGCGCTGCTTGCCGACGAACTGCCGCCAGCCGCTTACCGGGACCCGGGCTTCACCGAGTTCTTGCGCAGCGCCGAGGCGCCTTGAGTCCGGGACCCGAGTGAGCCAGCGTCCTCGCAACCTCGTTCTGACAACGGCTGCCCTGGCAGCCGTTGTCCTTGTCGGCACGTCTGCATTTGCCCAGGCCCCGACTGCGGGCGGCCCGCGCGCCAGCGCCCCCCTGGCACCGCTGCGCGCGCCGACCGGGCCGACCTGGGCCTCGCTCAGCCCACAACAACGCACCATCCTGGCGCCTCTCGAACGCGAATGGGGGGGCATCGACGCACCACGCAAGGCCAAATGGATCGAAGTGGCCAGCCGTTTTCCCGCTATGCCCGCCAGCGACCAGCAGCGCGTGCATGAGCGGATGGCCGAATGGGCCCGCATGACCCCCGCCGAGCGGGGCAGCGCGCGCCTGTCGTTCCAGGAGTCCAAGCAGATGTCGCCCGAGCAGAAACAGGCGCGCTGGGAGGCTTACCAGGCATTGCCTGACGAACAGCGCAAAGCCTTGGCGAGCCGGGCAAAACCCGCCGATGAACGTGCTGCACCGGCTGCGCCCGCAGCCTCCGCGCAAGCGCCGCATCTCAAGCCCGCCAGCGCCGGCAAACCAGCCTCGGCAGCGGCTGCACAGCAGGCCAAGCCCGTAGCCCCGACCGTGGTGCAGGCCAAGCCAGGTGCGACCACCACCCTGATGACCACCCCGGTCGAGCCCCCTGTGCACCACCGGCCGGGGCAACCCAAGATTGCTGCACTGCCCGGCCAGGTCAATCCCAGCACCTTGTTGCCACAGAACAGGCCGCAAGCCGCAGCTTCGGCCACCTCCCGCCAGCCATGAGCGGGGTTGCCAGGCCGGTCGACCCTGCGGGCGACCCCGCCCCCGATGGCTCCGTCAATGCGCACGACGGGGCCAACCCCTTGACGATGCAGCGGGCCCCTGGGCTGGCGCGACGCCTGGCAGCCTTCGTCTACGAGGGCATCCTGCTGTTCGGCGTGCTGATGGTCGCGGGCTATCTGTATTCCAGCCTGACCCAGCAGCGCCATGCGCTGCAAGGCAAGGCCGGGCTGCAGGCCTTTCTGTTTGTCGTGCTGGCCATCTATTTCACCTGGTTGTGGTCGCACGGCGGGCAGACCGTGGCGATGAAGGCCTGGCACCTGCGCCTGGTGCGTGCCGACGGCCAACCTGTCAGCCAGGCTCGCGCCCTGCTGCGCTACCTGGCCAGCTGGCTGTGGTTTGTGCCGGCCTGGGCCACCGCCCATTTCGCCGGACTGCACGGCGGCGGTGCGATGGCCGGCCTGATGTTGGCCGGCGTCGGCGCCTATGCGGCGCTGACGCGCTTGCGCCCGGATCGCCAGTTCTGGCACGACGCGGTCTGCGGCACCCGGCTGGTGGACTGGCGCCCGGCCTTGCCCGCCAAGGCACCGCGCGGGCGCGCCGCAGCTGCGCCGCCGGGCGCCTGAGCCCCGTCAGCATGCTCCGCTCACCCGCCAGCAATCCGGCCCCTCAAAGCGGCAGCAGCCTCTCGATCTGCGTCTATTGCGGGTCGCGCGCAGGCATCAGGCCAGCCTACCAGGCCCTGGCGCTGGCCTTGGGCACGGCCATAGGACAGCGCGGCTGGCAATTGGTGTACGGCGGCGGTCGGGCCGGCTTGATGGGCCTGGTGGCCGATGCCACCCTGACCGCAGGCGGCCGGGTGATCGGGGTGATCCCCGAATCCCTGATGCAGCTGGAGGTCGGCCATGTCGGCCTGAGCGAGCTGCATGTGGTGCAGACCATGCACCAGCGCAAACAGAAGATGGCCGAATGCGCCGACGCCTTCATCGCGATGCCCGGCGGCATCGGTACCTTCGAGGAATTGTTCGAGGTCTGGACCTGGCGCCACCTGGGCTACCACCAGCGCCCGCTGGGCCTGCTGGATGCCGAAGGCTTCTGGGCACCGATGCTGGCCTTCTTGCAGCATGCGGTGGCCGAAGGCTTCATGAGCGCTGGCCAAATGGCCATGCTGCATACCGATACGCAGGTGCAAGCCCTGTTGGACCGGCTTGCGCGCGAAGCGGGCCTGGCCAGCCTGGGCGACTTCGGCAGGATCTGAACTGCCCGGGACGGGCCGCCCTGCGCGGCGGTCAGACCGCCGATTCGTCGGTCTCGCCGGTGCGGATGCGCACCACCTGCTCCACCGCGGTGACAAAGATCTTGCCGTCGCCGATCTTGCCGGTCTTGGCCGCCTTGACGATGGCCTCCAGGCAGCGGTCGACGTCGGCGTCCTTGACCACCACCTCGACCTTGACCTTGGGCAGAAAGTCGACCACGTACTCGGCGCCCCGGTACAGCTCGGTGTGGCCCTTCTGGCGGCCAAACCCCTTGACCTCGGTCACGGTCAGGCCCGAAACGCCCACATCGGCCAGCGCCTCGCGCACCTCCTCGAGCTTGAACGGCTTGATGATGGCGGTGATCTGCTTCATGACGGGCTCCGAAGGCAAGTAGGGGTCGGTTTCAATTTAAGCACGGAACTTCGAGGTGATGGGGTAGCGCCAGTCGCGCCCGAAGGCCCGGTGGGTGATGCGGATGCCTACCGGCGATTGGCGCCGCTTGTACTCGTTGATCTTGATCAGCCGGGTCACGCGCTCGACATCGGCCACGGCAAACCCAGCCTCGACCAGGCTGTCGATGGACTGGTCGTCTTCCATGTAGCGCGCCAGGATGGCATCCAGCACCTCATAGGGCGGCAGGCTGTCCTGGTCCTTCTGGTCGGGGCGCAACTCGGCCGAAGGTGGCCGGGTGATGATGCGCTCGGGGATCACCGGACCGATGCTGCCGTCGGCGCGGCGGGTGGCTTGGCGGTTCTTCCATTCACACAGCCTGTAGACCAGGGTCTTGGCGACATCCTTGATCACCGCAAAGCCGCCGGCCATGTCACCGTACAGCGTGCAGTAGCCGGTGGCCATCTCGCTCTTGTTGCCGGTGGTCAGCACGATCGCGCCGAACTTGTTGGACAAAGCCATCAAGAGCGTGCCGCGGATACGCGCCTGGATGTTTTCTTCGGTGGTGTCCTCGCCAAGGCCGGCAAACTCAGCCGCCAGGCTGCTGCGGAAGGCCTCGAACATCGGCAGTATGGATATCTCGTCATAGCGCACGCCCAGGCGCCCGGCCATGTCGCGGGCATCGATCCACGAGATGTCGGCGGTATAGGGCGACGGCATCATCACGGTGCGCACCCGCTCGGGCCCCAGCGCGTCCACCGCGATGGCCAGCACCAGGGCCGAATCGACGCCGCCGCTCAAGCCGATGATGACGCCGGGAAAGCCGTTCTTGCCGATGTAGTCGCGCACCCCGGTGACCAGCGCCGCCCAGGCCTGGGCTTCGATCTCGGGCACCGGAGCAAGCTGGCCGGTGAGCCTGCCGTCGTCATGCCAATCCACCAGCACCAGCCCTTCCTCGAAGCTGGCGCCCCGCGCCGCCAGCCGGCCCTGGGCGTCCAGCGCGAACGATGCCCCGTCAAAAACCACTTCGTCCTGCCCGCCCACCAGATGCGCGTAGAGCAGCGGCAGGCCGGTGGCCTGCACCCGCTGCACCATGCGGGCCTCGCGCTCACCGCCCTTGTCGAGGTGGAAGGGCGAGGCATTGAGCACGCACAGCGCCTGGGCACCGGCCGCAACGGCGGCCTGGCCGGGCTCATCGAACCAGGCGTCTTCGCAGATCAACAAGCCCAGGCGCCGGCCCGCGACCTCGAATACCACCGCGCCCTGCCCGGCATCCCGGCCTGAGGCAAAGTAGCGGCGCTCATCGAACACCTGGTAGTTGGGCAACTCGCGCTTGCAGTAAGTGGCTTGAATCGCGCCATCCGCCAGCACCGACGCCGCATTGAAGCGCCGCTGCACGGCATGCGAGCGCGAGCGCAGATCGCCTAGTTCACCAAATTGGTGCGGATGACCCACCACCACAGTCAGGCCCGGCAGCGCCGCCAGGGCTGCCGCCAAGTCAGCCAGGGTGCGGGCGCAGGCCTGCATAAAGGCCGGGCGCAGCAACAGGTCCTCAGGGGGATAGCCGGTCAGCGCCAGCTCGGGCGTCAGCAAGACCTGGGCGCCAGCGGCCTGGGCCTGCCGAGCGCACTCCACAATGCGGCTGGCATTGCCGGCCAGGTCGCCCACGGTGGCATTGAACTGGGCCAGGGCCAGCCGCAATGGCGCTTGGGTGCTTGCAGGGACAGGAGTTGACATACTTTGATCGAAGAGAGCCGCACCAAGAACATGTCAGAGGATGTTATCCGGGTCCATGCCGACCCCCACGGCATCGACGCCAAGGCCTGGAATGCGCTGCTGGCCCGGCAGGCCCGGCCCACACCCTTCATGCGTTGGGAATACCTGTGCGCCTTGCACGCCTCGGGCAGCGCGGTAGCGGCCACCGGCTGGGCCCCGCGCTTCGTCACGCTGGAGCGCCACGGGCAGCTGGTGGCTGCCGCGCCGGCGTACCTGAAGAGCCATTCCTATGGTGAATATGTCTTCGATTGGGCCTGGGCCGACGCCTACCAGCGGCATGGCCTGCGCTACTACCCCAAGCTGCTGGTGGCAGTGCCCTTCACTCCGGTGCCGGGCACCCGCTTGCTGGCGCTGGACGATGCCGCCCGCGGCCGGCTGCTGGACGCCCTGGGCCAGGTGGCGGCCCAGGCCAAGGCCTCATCGGTGCATGTACTGTTCCATGACGAGCACGATGCCCAGACCTTTGACAGGCCCGCAACGCATGCGCAGACATGGCTGGCCCGCCACGGGGTGCAGTTCCACTGGACCCAGGACATGCAGGCTCCCAGGCCTGACTTCAACGCCTTCCTGGCCAGCCTGGTGCGCGACAAGCGCAAGAAGATCCAGCAGGAGCGGCGCCGGGTGGCCGAGGCCGGCATCGGCTTCAGCACCTACCAGGGCAGCGCCATCAGCCCGGCACTGTGGCGTTTTTTCTACCAGTGCTACAGCCTGACTTACCAGGCCCACCATTCCACGCCCTACCTGACCCTGCCCTTCTTCGAGGCCATGGCTGCCAGCCTGCCCGGACACTGGCTGATGTTCGTCGGCCACCGCGACGGCGTGCCTGTGGGTGCCTCACTGGTGGCGATCGACCCGGCCACGGGCCAGGCTTTTGGCCGCTATTGGGGCTGCACCGAATACGTGCCCTGCCTGCATTTCGAGGCCTGCTACTACCAGCCGCTGCAATGGTGCATCGCCAATGGCTACCAGCGCTTTGAAGGCGGGGCCCAGGGCGAGCACAAGATGGCCCGCGGCCTGCTGCCGGTGGGCACCCGCTCGGCGCATTGGCTGGCCCATCCCGAGTTTTCGCGTGCCGTGCAGGATTTTCTGGCCCGCGAGGGCAGCGGCATCGCGTCCTACGTGGACGAACTGCGCGAGCACAACCCCTTCAAGGGCGCCGCCTGAGCGCTGGCCGGCCGGCCCCCGGGCAAAGCGCCCGCGCGATCAGTCCTTGGACCGGCTGGACTCGAAATTGGCGATGCCGGTGAGGATCTCGGCATGTGCGCCGTCCGGGCCGGTCCAGCCGGTGACCTTGACCCATTTGCCTTCTTCGAGATCCTTGTAGTGCTCGAAGAAATGCTGGATCGTCTTGATGCGCAGCGGGTTCAGGTCTTCGGGCTTCTTCCACTGGCTGTAGATCGACAGCACCTTGTCGATGGGCACCGCCAGCAGCTTGTTGTCGCCGCCGGCCTCGTCTTCCATCTTCATCATGCCGATGGCCCGGCAGGTGACCACCACGCCAGGGATCAGCGGCACCGGGGTGATCACCAGCACGTCCACCGGGTCGCCGTCATCAGACAGGGTGTTGGGGATGTAGCCGTAATTGCACGGGTAGTGCATCGCCGTGCTCATGAAGCGGTCGACGAACAGCGCGCCGGTTTCGTGGTCCACCTCGTACTTGATCGGGTCGGCGTTCATCGGGATCTCGATGATCACGTTGAACTCTTCGGGCGCCTTGGCGCCGGGCGTCACGTTGTGCAGGCTCATGGTGGAAGGCTCGCTGGCGGGTGAATGGTCTACTGGGAATCCCGCATTCTACGAACGGCGCTTGCCGCGCCCTGACGGCACAGTCTGATTTGTGCCACCGCAGGAAAACACCGTTTCGACCGGCCTGCGGCGTCCCGTACATTCCAGCGGCGACCAAAGGCCTCGGGATGTGACTCCGCTTGCGCATTCCGAGCGATCCAAGGCGCACCCATCACCAGGTTTGTACCGAGGAAGGAGATACCTTGATTTCGACCAACATGGCGCTCTATATAGCGCTGGCGTGCGGCCTCGCGGCTGTGCTTTACGGGTTTGTCCAGAGAAGCTGGATCCTGAAGCAGGACGCGGGCAATGCCCGCATGCAAGAAATCGCAGGGGCCATCCAGCAGGGTGCGGCGGCCTACCTGGCGCGCCAATACCGCACCATCGCCATCGTTGGCGTGGTGCTGGCCGTACTGATCGGCGTGTTCCTGGACGGCACCACTGCGGTGGGCTTCGTGCTGGGTGCGGTGCTGTCGGGCGCCTGCGGCTTCATCGGCATGAATGTCTCGGTCAAGGCCAATGTGCGCACCGCGCAGGCCGCCACCCAGGGCATCGGCCCGGCGCTGGACGTGGCCTTCAAGGGCGGCGCCATCACCGGCATGCTGGTGGTCGGCCTGGGCCTGCTGGGCGTAGGCATCTTCTTCTTGTTCATCACCGGCAACGGCAACCTGACGCCCGACAAGAGCCTGGCAACGGTGCTCAAGCCGCTGCTCGGCTTTGCCTTCGGCTCGTCGCTGATCTCGATCTTTGCGCGCCTGGGCGGCGGCATCTTCACCAAGGGCGCCGACGTCGGCGCTGACCTGGTCGGCAAGGTCGAGGCCGGCATCCCCGAGGACGACCCGCGCAACCCGGCGGTGATAGCTGACAACGTGGGCGACAACGTCGGCGACTGCGCCGGCATGGCCGCCGACCTGTTCGAGACCTATGCCGTCACGCTGATCGCCACGATGGCGCTGGGCGCGCTGATGGTGGCCGCGGCCCCGATGGCAGCGGTGATCTACCCGCTGCTGCTCGGGGGCGTGTCGATCATCGCGTCGATCATCGGCTGCGGCTTCGTCAAGGCCAGCCCCGGCATGAAGAACGTGATGCCGGCGCTGTACAAGGGCCTGGCGGTGGCCGGCGGCCTGTCGCTGGTCGCCTTCTTCTTCGTCACCAAGGCGGTGATGCCCGACGATGCGCTGGGTGCGGGCACCCAGATGCGCTTGTTCGGCGCCTGCGCCGTGGGCCTGGTGCTGACCGCCGCGCTGGTCTGGATCACCGAGTACTACACCGGCACCCAGTACCCGCCGGTCAAGCACATCGCCCAGGCCAGCACCACCGGCCACGGCACCAACATCATCGCCGGCCTCGGCGTGTCCATGCGGTCCACCGCCTGGCCGGTGCTGATGGTCTGCTTTGCCATCCTGGCGGCCTATGCGCTGGGCGGCCTGTACGGCATCGCCATCGCCGCCACCGCGATGCTGAGCATGGCCGGCATCGTCGTGGCGCTGGACGCCTACGGCCCGATCACCGACAACGCCGGCGGCATTGCCGAGATGGCCGAGTTGCCCAAGAGCGTGCGCGACGTGACCGACCCGCTCGACGCGGTGGGCAACACCACCAAGGCAGTGACCAAGGGCTATGCCATCGGCTCGGCCGGCCTGGCGGCGCTGGTGCTGTTTGCCGACTACACCCACTCGCTGGCCGGCCGCGGCATGAGCGTAGCCTTCGACCTGAGCGACCCCAAGGTGATCGTCGGCCTGTTCATCGGCGGCCTGATCCCCTACCTGTTTGGCGCGATGGCGATGGAGGCCGTGGGCCGCGCCGCCGGGTCGGTGGTGGTGGAAGTGCGGCGCCAGTTTGCCGACGGCCAGATCATGGCCGGCAAGCGCAAGCCCGACTACAGCGCGGCAGTCGACATGCTGACCACCGCCGCCATCAAGGAGATGGTGATCCCCTCGCTGCTGCCGGTGGTGGTGCCGATCGTGGTCGGCCTGACCCTGGGTGCAGCGGCACTGGGCGGCCTGTTGATGGGCACCATCGTGACCGGCCTGTTCGTGGCCATCAGCATGTGCACCGGCGGCGGTGCCTGGGACAACGCCAAGAAATACATCGAGGACGGCCACTTCGGTGGCAAGGGCAGCGACACCCACAAGGCCGCCGTCACTGGCGACACCGTGGGCGACCCCTACAAGGACACCGCTGGCCCGGCCGTCAACCCGCTGATCAAGATCATCAACATCGTGGCCTTGTTGATCGTGCCCTTGCTGCCGATGCCCGGCGGTGCCAGCAGCACCGGCCATGGCGAGGCAGCCAAGCCACCGGTGGCGATGGTGGCACCCGCTGCCAGCACCATGGCTGCGGCTCCGGCTGCCCCGGTGGCGCTGGCGGCCAGCGCGGCTGCCTCGGCCATGCCTGAGGCAGCCGCCGCGTCGAAATAGAGATGGTCACCTTGCCTGTCAGCCCCTAGGCTGGCAGGCGGGTTCACGAGCAGAGGCCAGCCAGCGCGCTGGCCTTTTTCTTGGGCGCCCGACATCAGGTCCACCAACTCGTCCAGCTTGCCTTTGGGCAGTTGGGCGCGGGCATAGCGCTTGTCGAGGATGTCGACCATCGGCTTCGGTACCGATGCCGCCACCGCGCGCGACGTGCTGGGCCAGGTCGACGAATACTTCCTGGGCATGTTCGCCAGCGCCGAGGGCAAGCGCGGTGGCCAGTTCTACACGCCGGTGTCCATCGTCAAGACCTTGGTGGCCGTGCTGGCGCCGCACCACGGCAAGGTCTACGACCCCTGCTGCGGCTCGGGCGGCATGTTCGTGCAGAGCGGCAAGTTCATCGAGGCCCACGGCGGCAATATCGACAACGTGGTCATCTTTGGCCAGGAGGCCAACCCCACCACCTGGCGGCTGGGGGGCGCGGGGGTGCTGGGCGCCGCGCCGGCCAGCGTCCGGTGGTGGGCGCGACTGGAGCGCAAGTACCTCTGCGCCTTCGGCGACGTCAGCCCTCACGACGGCCTGATGGACAGTCTGGTGCTGCCCTGGGTCAGCGCTGAGACGATGCGATGCTCCTGCCCGAGGTCTCCCAGCGCCACGCCGAGGAATTCGTGTTCATGGTCATGGACCAAGCCGGCTGGCACATCACGGGTGAGCTCAGCGTGCCAGCCAACATGCGCTTGATGTTCCGGCCGCCGTACAGCCCGGAACCCAACCCGGCCGAGCACCTGGGGCTGGCCCTGCGCGAAGACTGCGTCGCCAACAACGCCTTGCGCGACCTTGACCGCGTCGAACGCACCCTCACTGCCGCACTGGCTGCACTGGAGACCGACCCAGTCCGCACCACGTCAATGACCGGTTTTGGCTGAATTACATTGATATCTTTGAACGCGCGTTAGTACGAGGGGCTGGCGGTCGCACGGATCGCGGGCATCCCGTGCCGTCTCCGGCGGTCGGCGTCCCGAGGGGCGCCTATCCATCCGGGTCAGGCGTCGCCCGCGTCGTACCGCCGCCCCAGCGCCATCAGCGTGGGCGTGCCGATCAGCGCGTTCAGCCCGTCGAAGTCGAGCATGCGTTCGCGCCACGGGCCGGTGCCGCCATGCTGCTGCAGGCTGGCGTAGTAGCCCTGCAGCGCGTGGGCCACCGCGCGGGCCGTGCCGCCCGGGAAGATCACGATGCGAAAGCCCCGCTCACCCAGCTCAGCGCTGGTCATCGGCGGCGTCTTGCCGCCTTCGACCATGTTGGCCAGCAGCGGCACCCGGTGCGCGAAGCGCGCGCAGGCGGCCTGCATCTGCTCGGGCGTGCGCAGCGCCTCGATGAACAAGGCGTCCACGCCGCAGGCCAGGTAGGCCTCGGCGCGGTCGAGCGCGGCGTCCAGCCCTTCGACCGCCAGCGCGTCGGTGCGCGCCAGCACCAGCGTCGTCGCGCTGTGGCGGGCGTCGAGGGCGGCGCGCAGCTTGCCGCACATCTGCGCCGCGGGGATCAGCGTCTTGCCGTCGAGGTGGCCGCAGCGCTTGGGGAAGTCCTGGTCCTCGAGCTGCACCATCGCCGCGCCGGCACGCTCGAAGCCGCGCACCGTGCGCTGCACGTTCAGCGCATTGCCGAAGCCGGTGTCGGCGTCAACGATCACCGGCCGCTGCACCCGCTCGGTGATGCGCGCCAAGGTATCGGCCACCTCGGTGTAGGTGGTCAGGCCGACGTCGGAGCGGCCCAGCCGGGTGTAGGCGATCGATGCGCCCGACAGGTACAGCGCCTCGAAGCCGGCCTGCTCGGCGATCAGCGCCGACAGCGCGTCGTAGACGCCCGGGGCCAGCAGAGCGCGGGGTTCGGCCAGGCGCTGTTGCAGCGTGCTCATGGCGTGCCTTCCAGCAGTTGCGCGGCGGTGGCCGCCGCGATGCGCCCGCCGGCCACCGCGCTGAGCAGGCCGTTGCCCGAGAGGTAGCCCCAGACCGCGTTGCCCGACACGCCGCGCGCCGCGCCGCCGGCGGCCAG
>JANNZD010000168.1:0-6348 GCA_031410435.1 Betaproteobacteria bacterium
CCGTCCTTCCTGGGTGGCAAGAACCAGATGCCGATGGCCTATTCGCCCGACACCAAGCTGTTCTACGTGCCGGCCAATGAATGGGGCATGGAGATCTGGAACGAGCCGGTCACCTACAAGAAGGGCGCGGCCTACCTGGGCGCTGGCTTCACGATCAAGACCCTGTCCGACGGCCCGATCGGCGCGCTGCGCGCGATCGACCCCAAGACCGGCAAGATCGTCTGGGAAGCACCCAACAACGCGCCGCTCTGGGGCGGTGTGCTGACCACCGGCGGCAACCTGGTGTTCTGGGGCACGCCTGAGGGCTTCCTGCAGGCGGCGGACGCCAAGACCGGCAAGATCGTCTGGAAGTTCCAGACCGGCTCGGGCGTCGTGGCGCCCCCGATCACCTGGGAAGACAAGGGTGAGCAGTACGTGGCCGTGGCCTCGGGCTGGGGCGGTGCGGTGCCGCTGTGGGGCGGGGACGTGGCCAGCAAGGTCAACTACCTGGAGCAGGGCGGCTCGGTCTGGGTCTTCAAGATCCCCAAGTAAGCCACCGGCAAGGCATGAAGGGGCCGCCAAAAGGCGGCCCTTTTTTCGAGCTCGCTTCAATCGCAACCCAAGGACCCCTCACCATGGCCCCATCCCGTCCCCGCCGGGTATTCCTGCTGCGCGTGGCCAGCAGCGCTGCGCTGCTGGCCGCCGCTGCGGCGCAAGCCCAGAGCCGTGTCGATGAAGCGGACGAAACCGCAGTGGCGCTGGGCTACAAGCACGACACCAGCAAGGTCGACGGCAAGAAGTACACCACCCACAAGCCCGACCAGAAGTGCAACGGTTGCCAGTTCTGGCAGGGCTCGGCCACCGATGCCTGGGGCGGCTGTTCGATGTTCGGGCGCAAGCAGATCGCGGCGGCCGGCTGGTGCGTAGCCTACAAGAAGGTCTGAGGCCTTCACCGGCCCGGGCCGGTGCTGCACGGGGGCAGCGCGGCCTGGCCCTTGGGGGCCAGGGTGGCGCCACAATTCGCCACCTTGCCTGACACCCCTGGCCCTACCCCGCGCGCCCTGCCACCCCTGGACCTGACCCGTCTGGTGATGCGCCGCGCCGGCCTGGTGGCCGGCCTGGTGGTGCTGCTGGCGGTGCTGCTGGGCGTGCTGCGCATGAACGAGGACATCGACGGCGAAGTCGATGCGGCGATGGCGCTGGCCGGCGTGGTGGCCCGCCTGGGCAATCTGGCGCAAGCCGAGGACGACGAGGTGATCGCATCGCTGCGCCAGCTGCTGGGCACGCAGCCACTGCGCCACCTCGAACTGCAGGTCCATGCCGCGGATGGCCGCTTGCTGTTGGGCCCGCCGGCGCCGGCGCCGGTGGCCCGGCCGCTGGGCTGGCTGCTGGCGCTGCACCGCGAACTGCTCAGCGCCCCCGACAGCCGGCGCGTGGCGTGGACGGTGCCGCGGCCGGGTGGCGCGCCCTGGACCGTGGCGCTGGCCGCGTCGCACGACAGCGAGCGCCGCGAAGCCATGGTCAGCCTGCTCGGCATGCTCCTGCTGCTGGGGCTGTGCGTGGCCGGGCTGCTGCTGGCCATGCGCTGGAACCTGCGCCGCGCGCTGGCGCCGCTGGGCCGCTTGCTAGACGCCATCGCCGGGATCGAGGCGCACCAGCCGCAGGCCGTGCGCAGCCTGCCGACGATGCCGATCCGCGAGCTCGAAGCGGTGGCCCTGGCCTTGCGGCACCTGGGCAGCGCAATCGAATCGGCTGAGGCGCAGCGCCGCTTGCTCAGCCAGCAAGTGCTGACCCTGCAGGAGGACGAACGCGCCCGGCTGGCGCGTGAGCTGCATGACGAGTTTGGCCAGCGCCTGACGGCCTTGCGGGTGGACGCCGCCTGGCTGGCGCGCCGCGTAGCCGACCAGCCGAGCTTGAAGGCCGTGGTGGACGGCATGTCGCAGCAATGCGAGCGGGTGCAGCAGGACATCCGCTCATTGCTCGTGCGCCTGCAGCCCTTCGGCGTGGTCAGCGACGCGGAACCGGCCGGCGAGAGCCTGTCGCGGCTCACGGCACTGTTGCACCGGCTGGTGGCGGGATGGGCCACCCCCGGGCGCGAAGCCGCCACTGCCTATCGCCTCGACCTGGCCTGGCAAGACGCCGGCAACGGCGCCGAGCAGCCCTGGCCCGAGCCGGCGTTGGCCGACCGGCTGTGCCTGCCGCGCCCCTTGCTGTTGGCGATCTACCGCATCAGCCAGGAGGCGCTGACCAACGTGGCGCGCCATGCCGATGCCACCCAGGTGGTGCTGCGCCTGCAATGCAGCGGTGTTGCCGCGCCGGATGCCGCGCTGGCGGTCGCCTGGTCGGTCTGCGACGACGGCCTGGGTCTGCCCTCGGCCGAGGCCGCGTTGCGCCGCGGCAATGGCATCGCCGGCATCCAGGAGCGGGTGTGGGCCCTGGGCGGTGAGCTGCAGGTCGGCCCGGCGGGGGCCGCGTCGTCCCGGCCCGGCCTGTGTCTGGCGGCGCAGTTGCAGACCCGGTTGTTGCCGAGCGGCGCAGCCCGGCTGCTGGCATGAACCCGGGCACGCCGGGTGCGCCGGTTTTGCGGGTGATGCTGGTGGACGACCACGCGGTGGTGCGCGCCGGCTACCGCCGCCTGATCGAGGACGAGCCCGACCTGCAGGTGCTGTCGGAACACGGCGACGCCGATGCCGCCTATGCGGCACTGGGTCGCCAGGCCCAAGCCACGGCCGATGTGCTGGTGCTCGACCTTTCGATGCCCGGGCGCAGCGGCCTGGACATGCTGCGCCGGGCCTGCCTGCGCTGGCCCAGCCTGCGGGTGCTGGTGTTCTCGATGCACGACAGCCCGGCGATGGTGGCCCAGGCCCTGGCCGCGGGTGCCGCCGGTTTCATCACCAAGAGCAGCGAGCCGGCGCTGCTGGTGGCGGCCTTGCGCCGGGTGGCCGCGGGCGAGGCGCCGGTGCTGTCACCCGATATCGCTGGTGCCGCGCAGGCGCCCGGCGCCGCGCCGCCGCACCAGGTGCTGACGGCGCGCGAGTTCGAGGTGCTGCGCGGCCTGGCCCAGGGCTTGAGCGTCGAGCAGATCGCCATGCGCCTGCACCTCAGTGCCAAGACGGTGTCGAACTACCAGACCCAGTTGCGCCAGCGCCTGGGCCTGTCGACTGCCATGGACCTGCTGCACTACGCGCGCCGACACGGGCTGCTGCCGGCTTGATCGGCCGTGGCCTGGCAGCCACGGGGGCACAGGTCGGGAACATTTCCCAGTGTCAAGGCTGCATTTCTTGCGGACAGTCTCGCCAGCGCGGCACACCCACGCGATTCCCCCCATTCGAGACTGGAAGCTGCATGTTGTGTCGCCCCCTCGGCCGTCGTCCCGCCTTTGCGCTGCGCGTCCTGGCACTGGCCAGTGCCTGTGCAGGTGGCTGCGCGGCGTTGGCGCAAACCACCGCACAGCGGGTGGAGGTGGTCGGCGTCACGCCGCTGCCCGGCCTGGACTTGCCCCAGGACCAGCTGCCGGCAGCGGTGCAAACCGCTACCGGCGCCGACCTGGCGCGCAGCCATGCCGGTGACCTGTCGCAGTTCCTCAACCGCCGCCTGGGCGGGGTGCACCTCAACGAGATGCAGGGCAACCCGGTGCAACCGGATGTCAATTACCGCGGCTTCACCGCTTCGCCGCTGTTGGGCACCGCCCAGGGCCTGTCGCTCTACCTCGACGGCGTGCGCATGAACCAGCCCTTCGGGGATGTGGTCAGCTGGGACTTGATCCCCCCTTCGGCCATCGCCGGCATCACGCTGATGCCCGGCAGCAACCCGCTGTTCGGCCTCAACACCCTGGGCGGCGCGCTGGCCGTGACGACCAAGGACGGGCTGAGGTCTCCCGGCACCCAGCTGGAGCTGAGCGGCGCCAGCCATGGCCGGGCAACGCTGGGCTTCGAGACCGGCGGCAGCCGGGCCGATGGTGCGCACTGGTTTGTCACGGGCCGCAAGCTCCAGGACGGTGGCTGGCGCGGCGGCACGCCCACCGACATCGGCCAGCTGTTCGGCAAGCTGGGCTGGCAGGCCGGCGATGCCCGCCTGACGCTGAGCGCCGCGCTGGCCGAGTCCGATCTCAAGGGCACCGGCCTGCAGGATCAGCGCCTGCTCGCGCAGGACTACCGCAGCGTCTACAGCCGGCCCGACATCACGCGCAACCGCGCGGCGCTGTTCAGCCTGGCGGCCACCCAGGCCCTGTCGGACGGGCTGACCTTGTCGGGCCAGGCCTACGGGCGGCGCATCGTCAGCCACACCCTCAATGGCGATGTCAATGATCGCTCGCTCGACCAGTCCCCCTACCAGCCGAATGCGGCCGAGCAGGCGGCGCTGACGGCAGCCGGCTACAGCGGCTTCCCTTTGGCCGGCGAAGACGCGGCCAACACGCCCTTCCCGAAGTGGCGCTGCATCGCCCATGCGCTGCGGCGCGACCAGCCGGGCGAGCACTGCAATGGCGTGATCAACCGGTCGGCCACGCAACAGAACCAGGTCGGCCTGTCGGCCCAATTGAGCGGCCAGCAACGTTGGGCCGGCCTGGCGCACCGCTGGGTGGCCGGGGCCGCGCTGGACTGGAGCCAGGTGCACTTCACCCAGGGCAGCCAGCTGGGCTACCTCAACCCTGACCACGGCATCACCGGCGTGGGCGCCTTTGGCGACGGCCTGAGCGGTGGCGATATCGATGGCGTGCCCTACGACACCCGGGTCGACCTGGCGGCCCGCACCCGCAACTGGAGCCTGCTGGCCAGCGACACCATGACGCTGGCACCCGGTGCCCACCTCACCGTGGCCGGCCGCTACAACCGCAGCCGCGTGGCCAACCGCGACGCCATCACGCCGGGCGGCGGCAGCGGCTCGCTCGATGGCGACCAAGTCTTCGCCCGCTTCAACCCGGCGCTGGGCCTGACCCTCGCCGCCAGCCCGGCGCTCACCCTGTATGCCGGGGCCAACCAGGGCAGCCGGGCACCGTCGGCGGTGGAGCTGGGCTGTGCCGACCCGGCCAACCCCTGCAAGCTGCCCAACGCCATGGCCGGTGATCCGCCGCTGCGCCAGGTGGTGACCAGCACGGTCGAGGCCGGCCTGCGCGGCCGCGGGGCCGGGGGCCTGGCCTGGAACATCGGCCTGTTCCGCGCCGACAACCGCGACGACATCCTGTTCGTGGCCGACAACGCCGCTGGCTACGGCTATTTCCGCAATTTCGGCGCCACCCGCCGGCAGGGCCTGGAGGCCGGCTTCAGTACCACGCTGGCCGGTGCCCGCGTCGGTGCCCACTACACCTGGCTGGACGCCACTTTCCGCAGCGCCGAGCTGCTGGGCGGCGCCGGCAACAGCAGCAATGACGCGGCTCAGGCCGGCTTTCCGGGGGTCGATGGCAACATCGAGATCCAGGCCGGTCAGCGCATTCCGCTGGTGCCGCGCCATCTGCTGAAGCTGTTTGCCGACCTGCCGCTGGGCGCCGGGGTGACGGTCAATGCCGACATGCATGCCGTGAGTGCATCGCTGGCGCGCGGCAACGAGAACGGCCAGCACCAGCCCGACGGCCTGCACTACCTGGGCGGGGGTTTCAGCGCCGGCTATGCGGTGCTCAACCTGGGCGCCGAGTGGCAGCCGGCCGGCCCGGCGCTGCGTGGGTTGACGCTGTTTGCCCAAGTCAACAACCTGCTGGGCCGGCGCTACAGCACGGCCGCGCAGCTGGGCGCTACGGCCTTCGACGCCAACGGCAACTTCGTCGCCCGGCCGTTTGCGGCCGATGCCAACGGCGACCGGCCACTGGTGCACAGCACTTTCCTGGCGCCGGGCGCGCCGCGCAGCGTGCAACTGGGGCTGCGTTACCGGTTTGGCGGGTGATCTGCGGCAACGCCGCCTTTGGGCCGGCGCTCTCAGCGGCAGGCGTAGCTGCCGGGCAGCTTGGGCGACCCATGGCCGTCCCACACCGCCTTCTGTGGATAGACGCAGATGGGGTAACTGACCGAGTTGTCGCGTGAGCTGAGGGTGATGCTGCCGGGCGCGCGGCCGTTTTCCACCCAGTCCTGCAGGGCGGTGAACATCTGGTCCTTCTCCCGCGTCGGGGCCTGGTTGCCGGCGCCGGGCAGGGCGGGCAAGGGCACGCTGTTGTTGCGGCTGGCGTCGGCGGCGCTGCCCACCACCCAGCCGCGGCCCTGCGAGCTGTGGGCCTTGCCAGGCACCAGGTAGAGGCGCACAAAGGTCTGCGCCTCGCCCATGCCACCGGCGGCCGCTGCCACGCGCTCATAGTGGTTCACCGACGTGGCGGGCGGGATGGCGTCCTCGGCCAGGCCGGTATAGGTGATCACCTTGCGCCCCAGCTGGCGCAGCCGGGACAGA
>JANNZD010000169.1:0-30153 GCA_031410435.1 Betaproteobacteria bacterium
CGCCGACGACGTGGCGCCCGAAGACCATGTGTTCGAAGCCCGTGGCATCAAGGTGCTGATCGACCCCAAGAGCCTGCCCTACCTGGACGGCACCGAGCTGGACTTTGTGCGCGAGGGCCTGAACGAGGGCTTCAAGTTTCACAACCCACGCGAGAAAGACCGCTGCGGTTGCGGAGAATCCTTCCGCGTGTAGTTCCGCGTGTAGTTCCGCGTGTAGTTCCGCGTGTAGTGCGGTTTTCCGGGGTTTTCGCCCGGGCTTTGCAAAATCAAAAGTACCCAGGCGCGGTGTGTGCATCCCGCGCTTTTGTTTTGTCTGCCATGAACCTGAGCGACGACGATTTCACGCTGTTTGGCCTGCCGCCGCGCTTTGCACTGGACCGCGCCGCGCTGGACGATTGCTGGCGCGCGCTGCAGGCCCGCGTGCACCCGGACCGCTTTGCCAGCGAGGGTGCGGCCGCGCAAAGGCTGGCGATGCAGTGGGCCATGCGCATCAACCAGGCTTACCAGCGCTTGAAGGATCCACTGCAGCGCGGCGCCTATTTGTGCGAGCAACGCGGTGCGCCTATCCAGGCCGAGAACAACACCGCGATGCCCAGCGCGTTTCTGATGCAGCAGATGGCCTGGCGCGAGGCGCTGGACGAGGCGCAGCACATCGCCGCGGTGGAGCAACTGGATGCGTTGGTGGCCGCCGACCAGCAGCGCTTGCTGGCCGAGCTGGGCCACACACTGGACGCGCTGGGCGACGTTACCGCCGCCGCGCAGCAAGTGCGTGCGCTGATGTTTGTAGCGCGTTTCCGCGACGACATCCACCGGCGGCTTGAAGCGCTGGACGCTTGATCTTCTCTCTCACCCAGACCCCGACACCCGATGGCGTTGCTGCAACTCTCCGAACCCGGCCAGGCGCCCGATCCACACAGCCGCCGTATCGCCGTGGGCATCGACCTGGGCACCACCCACTCGCTGGTGGCGGCGGTGCGCCACGGCTTGGCCGAGTGCCTGCCCGATGCCCAGGGCCAGGTGCTGCTGCCGTCGGTGGTGCGCTATCTGGAAGATGAGGGCCGGCAGATCGGCTTTGACGCACAGGCCCAGCAGGCCGACGACCCCGAGAACACCGTCGTCAGCGTCAAACGGCTGATGGGCCGGGGCCTGGCCGATCTGGCCGGCCACCAGCGCCTGCCGTACCAGTTTGTCGACCAACCCGGCATGGTGGCGATCCAGACCCGGCAAGGCATCAAGACGCCGGTGCAAGTGTCGGCCGAGATCCTGGCCACGCTGCGCTACCGCGCCGAAGACACCTTCAACGACGATTTGTTTGGCGCGGTGATCACCGTGCCGGCCTACTTTGACGATGCCCAGCGCCAGGCCACCAAGGACGCCGCGCAGCTTGCCGGCATCCATGTGCTGCGGCTGATCAACGAGCCCACCGCTGCGGCCGTGGCCGACGCGCGGGAGAACGGCAGCGAGGTGGTGTACGCGGGGTGCGACCTGGGTGGCGGCACGTTTGACATCTCCTTGCTGCGGCTGCAGCAAGGTGTGTTCGAGGTGGTGGCCACCGGCGGTGACGCGGCCCTGGGCGGTGACGACTTTGACCAGGCACTGGCCGATTGGGCACTGGCGCAGGCCGGCCGCGTGGCTGTCAGCGCGCATGACAAACGCGCGGTGCTGGTGGCCGCGCGGGCGGCCAAAGAGGCCTTGACCGATACGCCCCAAGCCAGCCTGACATGCAATCTGAGCGGCCAGGTTTTTGCCGTCACCGTCAACCGCGCGCAGTTTGATGCACTCACCCGCCCACTGATAGCCCGCACGCTGTCCGCCGTGCGCAAGGTGCTGCGCGACGCCCGGCTCAAACCCGACGCGGTGGCCGGCGTCGTGATGGTGGGTGGCTCGACCCGCATGCCGGCAGTGCGCGCTGCAGTGGCCGAGCTGTTTGGCCGGCCGCCACTGGTCAACCGGAACCCCGACGAGGTGGTGGCGGTGGGCGCGGCGATCCAGGCCAACGCGCTGGCCGGCAATGCCCGCGATGGTGAACTTCTGCTGCTGGATGTGATCCCGCTGTCACTCGGGCTGGAGACCATGGGCGGCCTGGTAGAGCGCATCATCGAGCGCAACACCACGATCCCGGTGGCCAAGGCGCAAGACTTCACCACCTTCAAGGACGGCCAGACCGCGATGGCCATCCACGTGCTGCAGGGCGAACGCGAACTGGTGGCCGACTGCCGCAGCCTGGCCCGTTTCGAGCTGCGCGGCATCCCGCCGATGGTGGCGGGCGCGGCACGCATCCGGGTCACCTTCCAGGTCGATGCCGACGGCCTGCTCAGCGTGGCGGCGCGCGAGCTGGGCTCGGGCGTGGAGGCGGCGGTGGTGGTCAAGCCCAGCTATGGCCTGGCCGACGACCAGATCGCGGCCATGCTCAAGGACGGCTTTGCCAGCGCCGAGGTCGACATGGTGGCGCGCGCGCTGCGCGAATCCCGGGTCGAAGCCGAGCGCATGACCCTGGCCACCCGGGCCGCCCTGGCGGCCGATGGTGAACTGCTCGACCCTGCCGAACACAGCGCCATCGAGGGCCTGCTGCAGGATCTGGGCCGGATCGCCGCCGGCGACGACCACCGCGCCATCGACAGCGCGGTCGAGCGCCTGGCCCAGGGCACCGAAGCCTTTGCCGCCGCGCGCATGAACCGGGGCATCCAGGCCGCGCTGACCGGCCGCAAGCTCAACGACCTCTGACACCCGAGCCCGCCATGCCCGTCATCAAGATCCTGCCCCATTCCGAACTCTGCCCTGCCGGGCGCGAGATCACCGCACCGCGCGGCACCAGCCTGTGCGAGGCGTTGCTGGACAACGGCGTGGCACTGGAGCATGCCTGCGACATGAGCTGCGCCTGCACCACCTGCCATGTGATCGTGCGCCAGGGCCTGCGCTCGCTCAATGCGATGGAAGAGGATGAAGAAGACCTGCTCGACCGGGCCTGGGGCCTGGAGCCGGATTCGCGCCTGGCCTGCCAGGCCATCCTGGCCGACACCGACGTGGTGATCGAAATCCCCAAATACACCATCAACCACGCCCGCGAGAACCACTGAGCGGCGCGCGCCCGGCCGGCAGGGCAGCCGCGCTATTCCTGGCGCGGGAACACCAGCAGCATGGTCGGTGGTACCCGGCCGTCGCTGTCGCGCGGCAGGGTGGCGGTGATGTCGATGGCGCGCAGCACCGTGGCATCCCAGGTGGCGTTGCCGCTGGGCTTGCTGATGCGGCGGCTGATCACGCTGCCATCGGGCGCCAGCTTGACTTCCACCTCGGTGACCGGGTTGCCCGCCACCTCCACCGGCAGGCGGATATTGGGCTTGATGAAAGCCTTGATGCGCCCGGCATAGGCCGCCGAGGGCGCTGCGTCACGCGCGGCAGTGCCGGTGGCCGCGGCCGGGCCGGTAGCGCCGGCCTGGCCCATCATGCGTTTGAGGTTTTCTTCGCGCTGCCTGGCCAGCTGCGCCTCCTGGGCCAGGGCTTCGGCCTCCTGCTGGGCCCGCAGGCGGGCTTCGGCCGCAGCTTTCTGGCGCTTGTCCTCGGCAGCCTTTTCAGCGGCCTTGGCAGTTTTTTCGGCCCGTTCGGCCTTTTCCAGCTTTTCGGCCTTGGCCTGTTGCTCGCGCTGGCGGGCCTGGGCCTCGGCCTGGCGCTGCTGCTCGGCCTGCCTTTCCTGCTGCGCCTGCAGCAGTTTTCGTTGCGCGTCCGCGCGCGCCTGCTGGGCCTGCTGCGCTTCGAGCTCGCGCTTGCGGGTCAGGGCCTTCTCCAGGGCGATGGCGGCTTCGCGTTCGGCCTGTGTCGGGCCGGGCGGCACCGGCGGCGGTGCAGGCGCTACCGGCGCCGGGGCGGGTGAGGGTGGCGGTGCCGGGGCGGGAGCGGGCGCGGGTGCCGGTGCCGGTGCCGGTACAGGTGCCGGTGCCGGTGCCGGTGCTGGTGCCGGCTGCGCCACCAGCGGTGGGGGTGCTGGCGTGGCTGCCGGTGCCGCAGCCTGGGGCACTGCCGCCCACAGCTCCGCGCTGACCGACCTGTCGGCGGGCGGCAGGCGCCAGTTCAGGCCCAGGGCCAGCGCGCCGACCAGGCCGCCATGGGCCAGCAGGGCCAGGGCCGCGCCCAAGCCCAGCCGGCCGTCGCCGCGCGGCCGCAGTGCATCGTGGGCCTGCAGCACCGCCGCCATCAGCCGCCCTGGCGCACCGACAGACCGACGCGCTGCACGCCGCTCTTTTGCAGGGTGTCCATGGCCTTGACCACCGCCTCGTAGCGGACCGCCTTGTCGGCCGAGATCACCACCGGCACCTGTGCATTGCCGGCCTGCAGCAGCTTCACCGCCGCCGCCAGCCGCGCCAGGCTGGTGGCCTGGGGTTCGCCGCCGTCCAGGCGCAGACGCAGCTTTTCATCCGCCCCCACGATCACCTCCACCACCCGGGTCGGCCGGGTGGCCGATTTGCCCACGCTGGGCAGGTCCACGACGCCGGTGGTGATCAGCGGTGCGGTGGCCATGAAGATGATCAGCAGCACCAGCATCACATCGATGAAGGGCACCATGTTCATCTCGGCGATGGCGCGGCGGCCGCGCCGGCCCCGCGATGCGACGGCGGGCATGACGACCTAGCGCGCAGCCGCCGCCGGGGCGCCGGCGTTGCGCTGCAGGATGTTGGAGAACTCCTCGATGAAGCTCTCGAGCTGGATGGCGGTGCGGTCGATGTCTCGGGCAAAGCGGTTGTAGGCCACCACAGCGGGTATGGCGGCAAACAGGCCGATGGCGGTGGCCACCAGCGCTTCGGCAATGCCCGGCGCCACGGTGGCCAGCGTCACCTGCTGGGCATTGGACAGGCCGACAAAGGCATGCATGATCCCCCAGACCGTGCCGAACAGGCCCACATAGGGGCTGACCGAGCCCACGCTGGCCAGGAAGCCGACATTGCCCTCGATTGCATCGAGCTCGCGTTGCAGGCTGGCCCGCATGGCCCGGCGCGCGCCGTCGAGTTGCGCGGCGGCGTCGAGCCGGCGCTCGCGCAACTTCAAAAATTCCCGCATGCCGCTGGCAAAGATGCGCTCCAGCGTGGCGCTGTCGGCATGGCTGGCGGCGGCGTTGTACAGATCGGTCAGGTGCTTGCCGGACCAGAATTCCTGCTCGAAGGCATCGTTGCCCTGGCGCAGGCGGCGCAGGCTGAAGATCTTGGAGAAGATCACGGTCCAGCTGGCCAGCGAGGTCAGCAGCAATCCGGCCATCACCAACTGCACCACGAAGCTGGCATGCAGCACCAGCGTGATGATTGAAAAGTCCTGGTTCATGGCGTCAATGCTTCAAGAACGGTGGGCGGCAGGCGCCGCGGGCGGAAGGTGAGGGCGTCGACACAGCCGACGCGGATGCTGCCCTGGCACAGCAGGGTGTCGGCGCGCCAGGCCTGCTGCTGGAACACCAGGCTGGCCCGGCCGAGCGCGCTGAGCTCGACGCTGATCTGCAATGCATCGTCCAGGCGCGCCGGGGCCAGGTACTTCAGCGCGGTGTCGGTGACGATGAAGATCGCGCCCGACTCGTCGCGCAGCCGCTGCTGGCCGATGCCGCGCGCACGCAGCCATTCGGTGCGGGCGCGCTCGAAGAACTTCAGGTAATTGGCGTAGAACACCACGCCGCCGGCATCGGTGTCCTCCCAGTACACCCGCAGCGCATGGCTGAAGACGACGCTGGTCACGCCAGCGTGCGCTGCAGGCGGTGCAGCGCTTCGTCCAGCCGCTCGCGGCTGCTGGCAAACGACAGGCGCAGCCAGCGCGCCGGGTCATGCCGGCCGAAGTCGCGGCCCGGGGTCAGTGCCACATGGGCGCGTTCCATCAGGTCGAAGGCGAAGGCCCAGCTGTCGGGGCTGTGCGCGCTGCAGTCGGCATAGGCATAGAAGGCGCCATCGGGCAGCACCGGCACGCGCAGGCCCAGCCGGTCGAGCGCCGGCACCACGAAGTCTCGCCGGGCCTTGAATTCGGCGCGGCGGCGCTCGTATTCGGCGATCGACTCGGGGTGGAAGCAGGCCAGCGCCGCATGTTGGGCCACCGTGGACGCGCAGATGAACAGGTTCTGCGCCAGCCGCTCCACCGGCGCTACCAGGGCCTCGGGCAGCACCAGCCAGCCCAGGCGCCAGCCGGTCATGCTGAAGTACTTGCTGAAACTGTTGACCGAGACGATGTGCTCGCCCGCATTGCCACCAAGACGCAGCGCGCTGTGGCCGAAGGTGTCGTCATAGCTCAGGCCGAGGTAGATCTCGTCGATCACCGTCACCGCGCCATGGCCGCGCACCACCGCGTCGATGCGCCTCAGCTCGTCGGGATGGATCGAGGTGCCGGTCGGGTTGCTGGGCGATGCCAGCAGCACGCCACGGGTGGCCGGGCTCCAGGCCCGGGCCACCGCGTCCGCGTCCAGCTGGTAGCGCTGCGCCGGCCCGGTGGGCAGCAGGCGGGCCACCGCCTCGACCGCGGCAACGAAATGGCGGTTGCAGGGGTAGCTGGGGTCGGGCATCAGCACCTCGTCGCCGGCCTCGAACAGCGCCAGGCAGGCCAGCTGCAAGGCGGCCGACGCGCCAGCGGTGATCATGATGCGGCGCGCCGGGATCTGCAGGCCGAAGCGCTGCGCATACCAGGCCGACAGCGCCTCGCGCAGCGCCGGCAGGCCCATTGCCTCGGTGTACTGGGTGCGGCCGGCGCGGATGGCGCGCTCGGCGGCCTCCTGCACCAGCGGGGGGGCGGTGAAATCGGGCTCGCCGATGTTCAGGAAGATCATGCGCTCGCCACCCAGCGCCGGATCGCAGGCGGGGCTGGCGGCGATGCTTTGCGCCGCCTTGGCGCACTCCATCACGTAGAAGGGCTCGATGTGGTCGAGCCGGCGTGCCAGTTTCATGCCCGCCTTTGCGCTGCAGGCATCAGCGCGCGCTGCGCTGTGCCTGCCGGGCCTTGACTTCCACCGGCCGCAGGTCGCTGGCGGTCTTGTCGAGCACGCCGTTGACATATTTGTGGCCGTCGGTGCCACCAAAGCTCTTGGCCAGCTCCACCGCCTCATTGATCACCACCCGGTAGGGGATCTCGATGCAGTGGATGAGCTCGTAGGCGCCGATCATCAGCACCGCATGCTCGACCGGCGACAGGTCGCTGGTCTTGCGGTCGACATGGCGTGACAGCGCGGCGTCGAGTGCTGCGGCCTCGGCGATGCAGCCGTGCAGCAGCGCATCGAAATGCGCGCGGTCACATTGCCCGAACTCGTCCTGCTCGCGGATATGCGCGTCGATCTCGCCGGCATCGGCGCGGCTCAGCAGCCATTGGTAGAGGCCCTGCACCGCATGCTCTCGGGCGCGCCGCCGGCCCGACATCGACGCCTGGGGCCGCCGCCCGGGCCGGCTGGACTTGGCCTTGGCCGCCGCAGCCGCGTCCTCGCTGGCGGCGGCGGGCAGGTCCGGCAAGGGAAGATCGCTCACAGGACTGCCCTCCGCGCTGCGCGCTGCGGGATTCGCGCTTGGGAGCGGCCCGGCGCGCTCACTGGACTACCCTCCGCGCCGCGCACTGCGGGATTCGCGCTTGGGAGCGGCCCGGCGCGCTCATGCCAGCGTATCCAGCAGATTGGCCATCTCGACCGCCACACGCGCGGCGTCGCGGCCCTTGTCGTCGGCCCGGTCCCAGGCCTGGGCGGCGGTTTCGACCGTGAGGATGGCATTGGCGATGGGCAGGGTGTTGTCCAGCCCGACCCGGGTGACACCGGCACCGCTTTCATTGGCGACCAGCTCGAAGTGGTAGGTCTGGCCGCGGATGATGCAGCCCAGCGCGATCAGGGCGTCGAAGTCGTCGCTTTCGGCCATGGCCTGCAGTGCCACGGCGATCTCCAGCGCACCGGGCACGGTGACCAGTCGGATGTTGTCGGCCGGCACACCGAGGTCGGCCAGTTCGGCCAGGCAGCCCTTGGCCAGGGCCTCGGTGATATCGCTGTTGAAGCGGGCCTGGACGATGCCGATGGACAGGCGCGAGCCGTCGAGCAGCGCGTCGGCAACCTCATCCTGGCCTTGTTGGGCGTGTTGCATGGGGTGGGGGCTTTCTGGGGTTCGGTGTCAGGCGTTGGCGGCCATGAAACGGGTGACTTCCAGCCCGTAGCCCATCATGCTGGGCATGCGGCGCGGGCTGCCCATCAACTGCATCCGGGTGATGCCCTGGTCGCGCAGTATCTGGGCACCCACGCCGTAGGTGCGCAGGTCCATCTGCAGCGGGCGCCCGGGCCGGCTGGCCTGTTGCGGCAAGACCTGGGGCATCAGGCTGGCGGCATCGCTGCCGCAATTGAGCAGCACTGCCAGACCTGCCGGCGCGGCCTGGATCGCTGCCAGCGCCTTGGGCAGGGGCCAGGAGTGCGCGCTCTGCCCGGCGTCGAGCAAATCCATCGCGGTGAAGGGCTCGTGTACCCGCACCAGCACCTCATCGCCTGGCGCCCAGGCGCCGTGCCGCAGGGCCAGGTGCAGGCCGCCCGAGCGGTCGCGGAAGGCCAGGCAGGCAAAGCGGCCCTGCGCCGTGACCAGCTCGCGCTCGCCCACCCGCTCGATCAGGGTTTCATTGTGCGCGCGGTGGGCGATCAGGTCGGCGATCGTGCCGATCTTCAGGCCATGTTGCTGAGCGAAGACCTGCAGATCCGGCAGCCGAGCCATGGTGCCGTCGTCGTTCATGATCTCGCAGATCACGGCGGCCGGGGTCAGGCCGGCCATCGCCGCCAGGTCACAGCCGGCTTCGGTATGGCCGGCACGCATCAGCACGCCGCCGTCCTGGGCCTGCAGCGGAAAGATGTGGCCCGGTTGCACCAGGTCGGCGGCGGTGGCGTCGCGTGCCACCGCCGCCTGCACGGTACGGGCACGGTCGGCGGCCGAGATGCCGGTGCTCACGCCGGTGGCGGCTTCGATGGACACGGTGAAGGCCGTGCCATGCACCGTGCCGTTGCGCGCCGCCATGGGCCGCAGCTGCAGGCGCTCGCAGCGCTCGCGGTTGAGGGTCAGGCAGATCAGGCCGCGGCCATGCTTGGCCATGAAATTGATGGACTCGGCCGAAACATGGTCGGCCGCCAGCACCAGATCGCCTTCGTTTTCGCGGTCTTCTTCGTCGACCAGGATGACCATGCGGCCGGCGGCCAGCTCGGCCACGAGCTCGGGAACGGGGGAAATCGACATGCACTGATTGTAGGCGCGCGGGGTCAGGCCGGCCCGGGCTGACCCGGGCAGCCGGCCTGCCCGGTAGCGTGCCTCGAGAGGGTCAAGCCGGCGCGCTGGCGCCCGGCGCCGCCGCAGGCGGCGGGCGGGCCCATTCCCAGCCGCCTTCCTGCAGCAGCTGGTAGGGGCCGAACCCGGCCTTGTAGGCCATCTTGGGGCTTTCGGCGATCCAGTAGCCCAGGTAGAGGTGGGGCAGCTGGAGCTGGCGGGTCTGCTCGATCTGCCAGAGCACGCCGTAGGTGCCCAGGCCGCCGATGTGGCCGGGGTCGTAGAAGGTGTAGACGGCGGACAGGCCATCGCTGAGCACATCGACGATGGCAACCATGCGCAGCGTGCTCTGGCCCTGCTCGGCCGGATCGCGGAATTCCACCAGGCGCGAGTTGACCCGGCTCTGCAGCAGGAACTGGGTGTACTGGTCAACGCTGTCATGGTCCATGCCACCGCCGGCATGGCGGCCCGACTGGTAGCGCAGGTAGAGCTGGTAATGCTCGGCCACGAAGCCCAGCGGCAATACCCGCGACTTGAGCGTGCGGTGGCGGGCCCAGGCCCGGCGCTGGCTGCGCGTGGCGGCAAAGCTGGCCACCGGCACGCGCAGCGGCATGCAGGCGCGGCAGCTGTCGCAATAAGGTCGGTAGGTGAACATGCCGCTGCGCCGGAAGCCGCGCGCCACCAGCGCGCTGTAGGCGTCGGCGTGGATCAGGTGGCTGGGCGTGGCCACCTGCGAGCGGGCCAGCCGGTCGGGCAGGTAGCTGCAGGGATAGGGCGCAGTGGCGTAGAACTGCAAGGACGCCAACGGCAGCTCGCGTGGAAGGGTCACGGCAGCATCAGCTCGGTTTGGGGGCGTCTGTCGGGACGGCGTGGGCAGGCGCATCAGCCGTTGCCGGCCACAGCGCCAAGTGTTGCCACAGATCTGGATCATAGGTCCAGGCCGACGGCGGGCTGGCGTCTACCGCCGCTGCCAGATGGGCCTCGAATGCCGCGCGGTCGATCTCGCGCGCACCCAGGCTGGCCAGGTGGCCGGTGCGTTGCTGGCAGTCGATCAGGGCCAGGCCGTGGGCACGGCAGAAGGCCACCAGCGCCGCCAGCGCGATCTTGGACGCGTCGGTGCGGAGCGAGAACATCGACTCGCCAAAGAACATCCGCCCCAGCCCGACCCCGTACAGCCCGCCCACCAGTTCACCCTGCACCCAGGTCTCGACGCTGTGCACCGCACCGGCCCGATGCCAGGCACTGTAGGCGTCGATGATTTCGGGCGCGATCCAGGTGCCGGCCTGGCTGTCGCGCGGGCTGGCGGCGCAGGCCTCGATGACCCGGCGGAAGTCGCTGTCGATGCGCACTTCGCAGGCCGGGTCGCGCACGAAGCGGCGCAGGGTCTTGCGCAGCGAGGGCGCCAGCTTGAACTCGGCCACCGGCAGCACCATGCGCGGGTCGGGGGTCCACCACAGGGGCGGCTCGCCCGGGCTGAACCAGGGGAAGATGCCGCGCCGATAGGCCTGCGCCAGGCGCTGCGGCGTGACACTGCCGCCGGCCGCCAGCAGGCCCGGCGCCTGGCTGTCGGGGCCCAACGCCAGGCCGGTAGGCGGCAGTGGGGTGTCGTCGTCGATCCAGCTGAGCGGCATGCGCCGGATTGTCAGCGATGCCGCGGCCACCGGCCGCCCAGGCTGGCCGGGTGGCGGCTAGATCGTCACGCCACCGTCGATCACCAGGCTCTGGCCGGTCATGAAGCGGCTGGCCGGCGCCGCCAGGTAGACCGCTGCGCCGGCGATCTCGTCGGGCTCGCCGATGCGGCGCAAGGGGGTGGACGCGCTGCGGGCGGCCAGGGCCTGGGGGTTCTCCCACAGCGCCTTGGCAAAGTCGGTGCGGATCAGGCCGGGGGCAATGCAGTTGACCCGCACATTGTGGGGGCCGTATTCATGCGCCAGGTTGCGTGCCAGTTGCATGTCGGCGGCCTTGCTGATGCCATAGGCGCCGATCACCGGGGTGCCGCGCAGGCCGCCGATGGACGAGATGATGATGATCGAGCCCTCGCGCCGCTCGATCATCTGCGGCACCGCCATCGTGATCAGCCAGTGGTTGGCGATGATGTTGTTGTCAAGGATCTTGCGGAACTGCTCGTCCGCTATGCCCGCCATCGGCCCGTAGTAGGGGTTGCTGGCGGCGTTGCAGACCAGGGTGTCGATCCGGCCGAAGCGGGCCAGGCTGTGGTCCACCAGGTTCTGCAGGGCGTCCTTGCTGGAGATGTTGGCCGCCACCGCCAAGGCCGTGCCGGCGCCGTGCCGGGCGTTGATGGCGTTGGCCACGCTGTCGCAGGCGTCCTGTTTGCGCGATGAAATCACCACCTTGGCGCCATGCTCGGCCATGCGTTCGGCAATCGCCTGGCCGATGCCGCGTGATGAGCCGGTGATCACTGCGACCTGGCCTTGAAGATCGAACAAGCCCATGCTGATTCCTTTGGAAGGGGAGGGGGTTGGAATACCGAGTTTTCCAATCCCCGGGGCCGGGCGCCATTGGTACTTACGGTATAACGCGTGCCAAGCCCGTACCGAAAACTCCAAACCCAGAGCTGCAGCATGAAAATCGACTTTACTGAACGCGTCGCCATCGTCACCGGGGCAGGCGGCGGGCTGGGCCGGGCGCATGCCCTGGCGCTGGCCGCGCGCGGCGCGCGGGTGTTGGTCAATGACCTCGGCGCCGGCCCGGCCCAGGCCGTGGCAGACGAGATCAACGCAGCCGGTGGCCAGGCCCTGGCGGTGGCGGCCTCGGTAGCCGACCCCGCAGCAGTGGCCGCGCTGGTGGCCCAGGTCATACGGCCTGGGGCCGGGTGGACATTCTGGTCAACAACGCCGGCATCCTGCGCGACAAGAGCTTTGCCAAGATGTCGCTGGACGACTTCCGGCTGGTGCTGGACGTGCACCTGATGGGTGCGGTGCACTGCACCCAGGCGGTTTGGCCGATCATGGTGACGCAGCGGTACGGCCGGGTCGTGATGACCACCTCGTCGTCGGGCCTGTTCGGCAACTTTGGTCAGGCCAACTACAGCGCGGCCAAGATGGCGCTGGTGGGTTTGATGCAGACCCTGTCGATCGAAGGCGAGCGGCATGGCATCCGGGTCAACTGCCTGGCGCCCACCGCCGCCACCCAGATGACCGCCGGCCTGCTGCCGCCCGACATGCTGGCCCTGCTGGACCCGGCGGCGGTGGTGCCGGCGCTGCTGTGGCTGGCTTGCGAACAGGCGCCCAACCGTGCCATCGCCTGTGCCGGGGCCGGCAGCTTCGAGGCCGCGCACATCACCCTGAGCCGTGGCCTGCACCTGGGCGACGGCGCCGAGACGCCCGAACAACTGGCCCAGGCCTGGGCGCGCTTCAGCGCGCGCGAGGGCGACCAGGTACCCGCCAGCGGCGCCGCCCAGGGCCGGCAAGAAATTGGCCAGGCCCTGGCCGCGCGTGGCTGAGCTTCGGCCCGGCTGCCCACGCGCCTGTCGGCACCCACCCCGCCGCTCGCAATCCGTTATCGGCCGACCACCGGCCGCGCCCAGCGATGACGCAACAATCCCGGCCGCCGCGGCCCCACCATCCACCGCCCCTGGCGGCCTATGCCGGCCGGGTACCCGAGGCGCCCGACTGGTTTGTGCAGGCGCTGGCCGACGCCCCACAGCGCAGCTGGACCCAGGCGCAGGGCGCGCAGATCGAGACCCTGGCCTGGGGCCGCCGGGGCGACCCGGGCCTGATGCTGCTGCACGGCAACGGCGCCCATGCCGACTGGTACAGCTTCATCGCGCCGCTGCTGCGGCCCGGGCGCCGGGTGGTGGCGATGAGCTTCTCGGGCATGGGCGGCTCGGGCTGGCGCACCCAGTACAGCATTGCGCAATGGGCCGACGAGGTGATGGCCGTGGCGCGCGCCAGCGGCCTGATGGCCGGGCCCGTGGCGCCGGTGCTGGTGGGGCATTCCTTTGGCGGCTTCCCGGTGCTCAATCTGGCGGCGCGATTTGGCGATGAATGGGCGCGGGCCTGGGTGATGGACACGCCGTTGAGGCCGCCGTCGCGGTCGGGCCGGGCCCAGCGCCAGCATGCCGACACGCTGCGCTCGGCACGGGTCTACGACAGCCTGGCCGACGCCTTGGCGCGCTTTCGATTCCTGCCAGCGCAGGCCTGCGCCTTGCCCTTCGTCGCCGACCTGATTGCCCGCCGCGGCTTGAAGCAGGTTACCGGCCCACAGGGCAGGCCAGGCTGGGCCTGGCGTTTCGACCCCTTCCTGTTTCGTCATTTCGACCTCGGCCATCCGCTGCAGGATCTGGCCCAGGCCCGCTGCCCGCTGAGCCTGGTGCGCGGCGGCCGCTCGCAGCTGGTCTCGGCTGAGCGCCTAGCCTGGATGGCCGCACAATCGCCGCCGGGCACCGAAGCATTGAGCCTGGACGACGCCGACCACCACCTGATGGTCGATCAGCCGCTGGCTTTTGCCGCCCTGCTGGACCGGCATGTGGCCCGTGCTTGATCTGCCGCTGACCTGCCGTCGATGATGGCACCCGAGGAGAACCGATGAGCGACCAGCCCGCCCCCGACCCCTATGCCCAGTTCACCGGTACGCGGCCGGTATCGGCCCAGCATGCCTTTGACGAGTCGCGCCTGGCCGCCTACCTGCATGCCCACATGCCGGCATTGGCGCCGGGCCCGCTGCAGGTCGAGCAGTTCAAGGGCGGGCAGTCGAACCCGACCTTCCGCCTCACGGCCGCCGACGGTCAGCGTTATGTATTGCGGCGCAAGCCGCCCGGCCAGCTGCTGCAATCGGCGCATGCGGTAGACCGCGAGTTTCGCGTCATCAGCGCATTGGGCGGCACCGACGTGCCGGTGGCGCGGGCCCATGTGCTGTGCGAGGACCCGGCAGTGATCGGCACCGCCTTCTACGTGATGGACTGCGTGGACGGCCGGGTGCTGTGGGATCCGGCACTGCCGGGCTTCGCGCCGGCCGAGCGGGCTGCGATCTACGCGGAGTTGAACCGGGTGATTGCCGCGCTGCATTGCGTCGATCCGTCGGCCGTGGGGCTGGACGGCTACGGCAAGGTGGGTGGCTATGTCGAGCGCCAGGTCAAGCGCTGGACCCAGCAGTACCGCGCTGCCGAGACCGAGACCATCGCGTCGGCAGACGCCCTGATCGACTGGCTGCCGCGCCATCTGCCGCCCGAAGGGCCGACCCGCATCGTGCATGGCGACTACCGCCTGGACAACGTGATGCTGCACCCGACCGAGCCGCGCATCCTGGCGGTGCTGGACTGGGAGTTGTCCACATTGGGCGACCCGCTGGTCGACTTTGCCTACCACTGCATGACCTGGCACATGAGCAATGGCCCGACCGCCCGCGGCCTGGCCGGCCAGGACCTGGCGGCGCTGGGCATCCCCGACGAGAACGCCTACCTGCAGGCCTACCTGCAGCGCACCGGGCAGGGCGGGCGCCAGGTCGGCACCGGCGAGTGGGGCTACTACCTGGTGTTCAACATGTTCAGGCTGGCCAGCATCCTGCAAGGCATCATGGCCCGGGCGCTGCAAGGCAATGCATCCAACCTGCAGGCGCTGGAGTCAGGACGCCGTGCCCGCCCCTTGGCGGACCAGGCCTGGGCCCTGGCGCAAACCCTGAAACTGGCCTGATGCGCCGCCCCCGGCGCAGGGGGCCGGGCAGGAAATGGCAACAAATGCACACACCGGCCCGTGTGCCGTCGCCGGGCCAGGCAGACGCCTGCGCCTATGATCCACCGGGGTTAAAAAGAGGCTGGACGGGCTGCTGATCGGGCCGCCCCAGTTCAGTCCCTGCAGTACCGAGGGGATCACCGTGGGCAAGGGCATCGAATCGTCGCAGGCCGGGCAATGGGCAGGGCGGCTGGCGAAGGTGGCGCGCGCGTCGGCTTGCAGGCTCGGGCAGTTCGGGGCGGCCGCGGCGCGGGGTGGGCTGTTGACTTTGCTGCTGCCCGCCCTGGCCTGGGCTGCCGATCCGCAGATCGCATCGCTGGTGGATGACCCGGATCCGGTGGCTGCAGGGGGCCTCTACACCTACACCCTGGGCATCGACAACAGCGCTGTCGATGCCGCCACCGGCACCCTGCTGACCTTTACCGTGCCCAGCGGGGCCCGCTTCGTCTCGGCCGCACCGGCCTCGCAAAACTGCGCCTTGCTGTCCGGCAGCAGCAGCACCGTGCAGTGCAATCTCGGCACCCTGGGCGGGCTGCGCAGCGATGTGCGCAGCATCGTGCTCACCTGGCGTGCCACGGTGCCCGGCCGGGCGGTGGTCAATGCCACGGCGGTGCTGACAGCCGACAACGACAGCAATCCCGCCAACAATAGCCAGACCGCCACCACCACCGTGATAGCCGGCGCCAACCTGGCGCTGACCAAGACCGCGGCGCCCGACCCGGTGGTGGGCGGCGCCCAGGTCACCTACACCCTGACCGCCAGCAACCCGGGCCCGAATGCCGGCGGCGCGATGGTGCTCACCGACAACCTGCCGCCGTCGGTGAGCTTTGTCTCGGCCGCCGGCAGCGGCTGGTCTTGCAGCCATACAGCCGGCGTGGTCACCTGCAGCCGCAGCGGCAGCCACCCCGCGGGCGAGCCGATTGCGCCGGTGACGCTGGTGGGTCGGGTCAATGTGTCGGGCGGCACCGTGACCAACAGCGCCACCCTGGCGCCGGCCGAGGGCGGCGTGGCCGACCCGGACAGCAGCGACAACACCCGTCTGGCCAGTGTGCAGGTCACCCCGGGGGCCGATGTCAACATCGCCCAGAAGGCCGTGACCTCGGCGTCGCCGGCCACGGCCGGGCAGAACGTCACTTTCCAGATCCAGCCGCGCAATGCCGGCCCGGCGCTGGCCAGCAATGTCGTGGTGACCGATGCGCTACCGGCCGGCTGGACCTTTGTCTCGGCCAGCGGCCCGAACTGGACCTGTGTCGGCGGCCCAACCGTAAGCTGCAGCCGGGCCAGCCTGGCGATGGGCGCCATCGATGACATCACCGTGGTGGCCACCGCGCCGGCCAGTGCGGCGGTGGCACCAGCCGGCAGCGATTTCACCAACAGCGCCAGCATCGCCAGCGACACGCCCGACCCGGTGGCCGGCAACAACAGCGGGTCGGTGACGCTCACGGTGCGCCGTGACGGCGCCGACCTGCGCCTGTCCAAGACCAAGACGCCCAACCCGGTGGCACTGGGTGCGACCATGGTGTCGACGGTGATCGTCAGCAACGGCGGCCCGCGGGTGGCGACCGGGCCGCTGCGGGTGGTCGAAGGCTTGACCGGCGAGAGTTTCGTCAGTGCCAGCGGCAGCGGCTGGGTCTGCGTTTTGGCCGGCGCGGCGGTGGTTTGCGAGCACCCCAACAGCGCAGGCCTGGCGGTGAACGCCGCGCTGCCCACATTGCTGATTACCAGCCTTGCCACGGTCGCTGGCAGCGCCAGCAACGAGGCCTGCACCGGCAGCTCGCTGCCCGCCCTGGGCAGCCCGGGCCAGGCCCGCCCGCCGGTCGAAGGCGACCCCAACACCAGCAACGATTGCGTCACGGTCACGGCCCTGTCCACCACCGTGCGCCCCGACCTGGCCATCAGCAAGACGACCCTGACGCCCACCGGTGGCGACAACCTCGTCAGCGTCACCGAATCGTCGGTCACCTACCGCCTGGTCGTCAGCAATCTCAGCAGCGGCGGTGATGCCGCCACCGGCGTGACGATCAGTGACACGGTGCCGGCCTGGATCGCTGGCAAGAGCAGCATCGGCACGGTCACGTCGCTGGTGTCGGCCGGCACTGCCACCTTCAACTGCACCACGTCCGCGGCCCCGACGGTGACCTGCAACCAGACCGGCGGCGCGCTGGCGCCCGGGCAGACCGTGACGGTGGATCTGCAGGTCAACCGGCCGCTGCGGTCAGGCGGGCCCTTCGACAACACCGCCACGGTGGGCAATAGCCGAGAAGGCGACCCGAACCCGAACAACAACCGCGCCACCAGCCAGGTGGTGATCGAACCCATCGCCGATGTGGAGATGACCGGCAAGCAGATCACCCCGGCGGCCATCAAGGCGGGTGAGCAGGCCAGCTATGTGCTGTCCTTCAAGAACAACGGGCCCTCGGCCGCGCAGGGCGTGACGCTGGACGACAGCTTCGTCTTCGCCCCCGGCGACAGCGGCTTCACCGTGGTGTCGGTCCGTTCGTCCAAGACGGGTTCGACCTGCAGCCTCGGCGCCGGCAACCAGATCACCCCGGCGGCGCCCGGCTTCAATTGCACCATCGGCAGCCTGGACAATGACGAGGCCCAGTCCGTGACCCTGGTGGTACGGCCCAACTTCATGCCGGGCAGCGCAGTGCGCAGCATCAGCAACAACGCCCATGTCGCCACCACCAGCCGCGAGAACCCCGAGGGCGGCGACAACGGCAACAACCGCCGGGCCGCCACCCTGACGGTCAACCCGGCCGAGGTCGACCTGCTGGTCAACAAGACCGATGTGCGCGACCCGGTGGCCTATTTCACCGGGGCCACCTTCCTGGACTACCGGGTGGCGGTGAGCAACACCGGGCCGTCCTACGCCACCGGCGTGAAGATCACCGAGAACATGCTGCCGCCCGCCGGCAAGGTGGTGCGCTTTGTCTGTGACACCAGCGCCGCCGGCGGCGCCACCTGCAACGCGCCCACGCTGTGTTCGACCGCCGGCAACGTCTCGGGCGCGGGCAGCGCCTTGCCCAGTTTCACCTGCGATCTGCCCGCCGGCACCAGCACCACCGGCAGCAGCCGGGGCGACCTGGCCAATGGCCAGACCAAGACCATCTTCCTGCGCTTCGAGGCGGTGGACTCGCCCTTGCCCAATGGCGATGTGTACAACAACAGCGTCAGCACCAGCAGCAACGAGTTCGACACCAACCTGGCCAACAACAGCGAGAACGAAGCCACCACCACCCGGCAGCGCATCGATCTGCGGGTCAGCAAGACCAGCAGCGCGGCTTCGGTGGCGATCAACCAGCCTTTCAACTGGACCGTGCGGGTTGAAAACAACGGGCCGGGTGCGTCTTTGCAGACCGACCTGACCGACACCCTGCCTGCCGGCGCCCAGCTGACCGGTGCGGTGACCTTTGCCCGCAGCCTGCCGGCCGGCAGCGGCAGCTGCAGCGTGACCGGCAGCGTGACCGGCAGCGTGGTGCGTTGCGCGCTGGGGCAGCTGGCGGCCACCGGCGTGGCGCTGATCACGCTGCCGGTGCGATTCACTACCTTCCCGGGCAGCAGCGGCAACAGCGCCAGTGCCAGCAACAGCGCCACCGTGGATACCGACCCGCTCAAGACCGGCGGCATCGACACCCCCGGCGGCAACAACACCGGCAGCAGCGCGGTGACCGTGACCCGGGCCTCGCTGGCCGGCACCGTGTTCCAGGACCGCGACCGCAGCGGCGCCAATGCCGGCACGCCGCAGGCCGCAGTGGCCGAGCCGCGCATCGCCGGTGTGGCGCTGCAGCTGACCGGTACCGACCTGTTCGGCAATGCGATCAGCCTGCCCGCCATCACCGACGCCAACGGCAACTACAGCTTTGCCACGCTGTCCCCGTCGGATGCCAATGGCTATACCGTGACCGAGACCCAGCCGGCGGGCTTCGTCAACAGCCCTTCGGCCACGCCGTCCGGCGGCGCCGATGCGCCTTCTGCGGGCGGGGTCTACGCCGCCGGCGGCAGCAATGGCAATTCCAGCCACGCCGGGGTGGTGCTGGCGGCATCTACCGCGGCCATCCGCTACAACTTCCCCGAGCTGCGGCGGCCCTCGTTGAGCGGATTCGTCTACCAGGACCTGAATGCCAACGGGGTGCGCGACCCCGGCAGCGACATCCCGATCGCCAATGCCATGATGCGCCTGCTGGACGCCAGCACAGGCGAGCTGTTGGCCAGCACAACCACCGACAGCAACGGCGCCTACAGCTTCAGCAACCTCGACCCGCTGCGCCTCTACCTGCTGGAGCAACCCTTGCCGGGCAGCCCGGCCAACCTGATCAACGGCCCGGTCAACCCCGGCCTGATCGGCGCTGCGGCCTGCGCCAGCGGCTGCACCGCCCAGCCCGACACGCCTGCCGCCGGCACCGACCGGATCGCCTCGATCGATCTGGGCAGCGGCGCCGACGGCAGCGTGTTCAATTTCGGCGAGCGGGTGCCGGCCAGCATCAGCGGCCTGGTGTATGTCGACGCCAACCGCAACAACGCGCTCGACGCCAGCGACACCGGGCGCATCCCGGGGGTCATGCTGCGCCTGGTGCAGGGCCCTGACTGCGCCAGTGGCAGCACCCAGCAGAGCGTGACCACGGCCGCCGATGGCAGCTACCGCTTCGACAATGCGGTGGTCGGGCAGACCTACCTGGTCTGCGAAGCCCAACCCGCCGGCTACGGCAATGGCAGCCCGGCCAGCAACAGCATTGCCATCACCGCGCTGCCGCTCGGCGGCTCGGCCGGCAACCACTTTGGCGAGACCCTGGCGTCGCTTTCCGGCACGGTCTACCAGGACAACGGCACCGGCAGTGCGGCGCAGGCCAACAACGGCAGCAAGGACGCCGGCGAGGTGGGCATCGCCAATGTGCCCATCAGCCTGAGCGGGGTCGACCTGCTGGGCCATGCGGTGAGCCTGAGCACCCGCACCGACAGCAGCGGCAACTGGCGCTTTGACGGGCTGCTGCCGCCCAATGCGGCGGGCTACACCGTCACCGAAGGGGCCATCCCCCCGGCCTCGGGCAGCTACACCGATGGCCGCGAAACCGTGGGCGACGCGGGTGGCAGCGCCGCCGTCAACGACCAGTTCAGCGGCATCGCCTTGACAGCCGGGGCACAGGCCGGCGGCTACCTGTTCGGTGAGCTCGGCCTGGCGCCGATCACCGGCACGGTCTATATCGACCTCAACCGCAATGGCGCACTCGACCCCAGCCCCACCGACGGCCGCATCCAAGGCGTCGCCCTCAGCCTGGTGCTGGGCCTCAACTGCAGCGGCAGCCTGGTGGCCACCACCACCACCGATGCCAGTGGCAACTACAGCTTCAGCGGCGCCGCCGCCGGGTTGACCTACACCGTCTGCCAGACCCAGCCGGCAGGCTACCTGAACGGCAGCGAGAACCCGGGTGTCAGCGCCAGCAGCAGCGCGGCCAATGCCATCACCATCAGCAACCTGCCGGTGGCGGGCTCGGCCGGCAACCATTTCGGCGAGATCGCCAGCAACTCGGTGATCGCCGGCCGGGTCTGGCTGGACCTCAACAACGACGGCGTGATCGATGCCGCCGAGGCCGGCCTGGGCAATGTGCTGATCGAACTGACCGGCACCGACATCGCCGGCAATGCGGTCAGCCGCAGCAGCCCCACCGATGCCAACGGCCACTACCGTTTCGAGGGCCTGGCGCCGGGCACCTACGCGCTGCGCGAACCGGTCCAGCCGGCCGGTACCCTGACCGGCCGCACCCTGGCCGGTGCTGCCGGTGCCGTGGCCACCGCGCCGGGCAGCCTGCCCAGCGCCATCACCGGCATCGCCCTGGGCCTGTCGCAAACCTCCTCGGGCCACAACTTCGGCGAGATCCCGCCGGCCAGCCTGGCCGGCCTGGTCTATGCCGACAACAACAACAACGGCCGGGTGGATGGCGCCGAGACCGGCCTGGCCGGTGTGGCGATCCTGCTCAGCGGCACCGATGACACGGGCGCGGCCGTGGCCTTGTCCGGCGTGACCGCGGCTGATGGAAGTTACAGCTTCGCCAACCTGCGACCCGGCAGCTACAGCCTGACCGAGCCGGAGCAACCGGCCGGCACGGTCAACGGCATCACCAGCCCCGGCAGCCTGGGCGGGGCGGCCACGGCACCCGGCGTCACGCCGTCGGTGTTGAGTGGCATCACGCTGCCGGTGGGGGGCCAGGCCACGGCCAACAACTTTGGCGAGATCGGCCATTCGCCCGACCTGCGGGTGAGCAAATCCCATGCGCCGGCCACGCTGACCGTCAACAACCGCGCCAGCTACAGCATCCAGGTGCGCAATGCGGGTGAATTGCCCACTGCCGGTGCCTACACCGTCAGCGACCGCCTGCCCGCCGGCCTGGCCCTGGCCGCCACGCCCACCGGCAGCGGCTGGGTCTGCACCGGTGCCGCCGGCGCCACCCGCTTCGACTGCAGCAGCAGCACGGTGATCGCTGCCGGCGCGGCAGGCGCGTCGGCCATTGCCGTGGGGGTGGACGTCGGCGCTGCGGCGGTGCCGGCATCGCCGGTGAGCAATGCGGTGATGGTGGACGGTGGCGGCGAGATAGCCGCCCGCCGCCCCAGCGATGCCGAGCGTGCCTGGTTCAACGGCGACCCGGCCAGCCTGCCGCTGTGCGACCCGGCGCTGCTGCACAACGCCTGCCGCGACCCGGCACCGGTGCAGCTGGCAGCGGCGCTGTCGGGCTTGGTGTGGTCGGACGTCGGCAGCGCGGCGCACCTGCTGGACCCGGCTGACAAGCGCTTGCCGGGCTGGATCGTCGAGATCGTCGATCCCGCCAGCGGGCGGGTGATCGTCAGCACCACCACCGGCGCCGACGGCAGCTACCGCGTGGCCGACCTGGTGCCGGGCATCGCGCTGGCGGTGCGCTTCCGCGACCCGGTCTCAGGCGTGGTGTTCGGCTACCCTGTCAATGGCCATAGCGCGCCGGGCGCGTCGGGTGCCGGCTGCGACCCGGCCGGTGCGGCCGGCCGGGGCCAGGCCAGTTCCTGCGCCGGCAGCGGCGCCAACCCCTTCCTGCAGGTGGTGCTGGCGCCCGGCCAGGAGCTGACCCAGCAAAGCCTGCCGGTCGACCCGAGCGGCGTGGTCTATGACTCGGGCAACCGCCAGCCTGTGGCGGGCGCCAGCGTGGCGCTCAGCCCGGTCGGTGCCTGCCCCGGCTGGGACCCGGGCACCCAGTTGGTGGGCGCGTCGCTCGGCGGCTACCGCATCAGCGGCAACAGCGTGGCCATGACGGTGGGGGCGGACGGTTTCTACCAGTTCCTGTTCGGCCCGACGGCACCTGCCAGCTGCAGCTTTGCCATCGGCGTCACGCCGCCGGCTGGCTACAGCATGCCCTCGCTGCTGATCCCGCCGGCCCCGGGCAGCCTGGCGCCCCCGGGCGGGCCGACTGCGGTCTACCCGGTGCAGCCGCAGGCCGGTGCGCCCACGGCGCTGCCGGGCGCGGGCACCCAGTACTACCTGCAGGTCAGCGCCGGGTCGGCTGTGGCCAATATCGTGCACAACCACCTCCCTATCGACCCTGCCCTGCCCACCGGCATCAACCTGCAGAAGTCCGGCGACCGGGCGGTGGCCGAGCTGGGCGACACCGTGCGCTACAGCCTCACGGTGCAGGTCACCAGCGGCGCCCGACCGCGCCAGACCACGGTGGTGGACCGCCTGCCGGCCGGCTTCACCTATGTGCGGGGCAGCGCGACAGTCGACGGCCTGCCCATTGCCGACCCGCTGGGCCAGCCCGGCCCGGTGCTGGCCTTCAACTTGGGGCCGATGCCGGCGGGCAACCGCCAGCTGCTGCAGTACCGGTTGCGGGTGGGCGTGGGCAGCCAGCAGGGTGACGGCATCAACCGGGCCCGGGCCCATGCCTGCGGCACGCCCGCGGGCTGTGTCGGCGCCGACGGCCGCACCCCGCTGGCCGGCAGTGTGGCCACCAACGAGGGCCAGTACCGGGTGCGGGTGAGCGGCGGCGTGTTCGGCGCCGAGGCCTGCGTGCTGGGCAAGGTGTTCGTCGATTGCAACGGCAACCATGTGCAGGACGCCGAAGAACTGGGCATCCCCGGCGTGCGTCTGGTGCTGAGCGACGGCACCACCCTGGTGTCGGACGTGGAGGGCAAGTACAGCGTGTGCGGGCTGGTGCCGCGCAGCCATGTGATACGGGCCGACCCGCATACCCTGCCGCGCGGTGCCCGCCTGGGCACCAGCAGCAACCGCAACCTGGGCGATGCCGGCAGCCTGTGGCTGGATCTGAAGAACGGCGAACTGCACCGCGCCGATTTCATCGAGGCCAGTTGCAGCAACAGCGTGCTCGACCAGGTCAAGGCCCGCCGTGCCCAGGGTGAAGTGCGCGCCCCCGAGACCGAACGCAGTGGCCAGCCCGCGCTGCGCTTTGACAGCAAGGCCCATGGCCTGGACCTGCTGGGCACGCCCAGCCAGGGCAGCGACAGCGCCAACCAGCGCCTGCCCAAGCCGCGCGAGGCCGGCACGGTGCCGGCCCAGGGCCCGGCGCTGCCGGATGAACAGGCCCTGCCCACACCCGCCTTGCCCATGAACCGACCGCCACCCCCGGGTCGGGACACAGGCACTGCGCCCGGCGCACCCGCAGCAGGAGGCCGCGATGCCAGCCGTTGACCGCTTCCTGTGGGCGCAGGGCCAATCGCCCCGGCCACCCCGGCCACCCCGGCTACGCCGGCCACCCCGGCCGCCGCAGCCCCAGGCGCTGGCCCGTCTGTTGGCCGGCCTGGCCCTGGCCGGCTGGCTGGCGCCGGTGGGTGCGCAAACCGCTGCGGCGCCTGCCGCGGCGGCGCAATTCGGCCCGCTGCCTGCGGCGCATGAGGCGCCGCTGCTGCTGCCGCGCACGCCAGGCCGGGATGCGGAACCCGGCAGCGTGCTGCGGGCCGGCAGCGAAGGCTGGCCAGGCCTGGCCTATGCCGCCAATGCGGCGGTAGCCCGTCTGCAGGTGCAGGTGGACCGTGACGGCGTGCCTGCGGACGGCCAGAGCCCTGTCAAGCTCAAGGTGCTGGTCTGGGGCCATGATGGCCAGCCCTTGCGCCAGACGGTGTACCTGACCATCGAGCATTCGGGCGGCCGGGTGCTGCTGCCGGGTGCGCGCACCGACGAGTTCGGGCCGCGTGCCCAGGACGCCGACCGGGCCACGCCTGGCGTGCAGCTGGCGGTGGACGGCGGCAGCGCCGAGTTCACGCTGCTGGCGCCCGACCAGGCCATGGACGTGCTGCTGCGGGTATCGGCAGGCCAGCAGGAGGCCAGCGGCCAGATCCGCTTCGTGCCCGAGCTGCGCCCGATGCTGGCCGCCGGCCTGGTCGAGGGCATCATCCAGCTGCGCCAGGGCGGCGTGCAGCCGGTGCAGCGCGGCGATGTGTTCGAACGCGAGATCCGCAGCTGGGCGCGCCAGTTCGAGGGCGACAAGGGCGAGGTGGCAGCGCGGGCGGCCTTCTACCTGAAGGGCACGGTGCGGGGCGACCTGCTGCTGACCGCCGCCTATGACAGCGACAAGGACACCCGGGCCCGGCTGCTGCGCGACATCCGGCCTGACGAGGTCTACCCGGTCTATGGCGACTCGGCGCTGCGCAGCCTGGACGCGCGCTCGGGTTCGCGCCTGTTCGTGCGGGTTGACCGGCAGCGCAGCTACCTGCTGTTCGGCGACTTCGTCACCGGCGACGGCTTCACCCAGGCCCTGGGCCAAGGGGCCAGTGCCCCCCTCAAGCAGCGCAGCCTGGGCCAGTACAACCGCAGCGCCACCGGCCTGCGCGGCCACCACGAGCAGGCGCTGGGCGGCGGCACGCTGGTGGCCAATGGCTATGCCTTCAACGACAGCCTGCGCCAAGTGGTGCAGGAGTTCGCCAGCCAGGGCTCGGGGCCCTATGGCCTGCGCAACAACGCGGTGGTGGAGGGCAGCGAGAAGCTCGAAGTGCTGGTGCGCGACCGGGCCCAGCCGGCACGCATCCTCAGCGTGCGGCCACTGGCCCGGCTGGTGGACTACAGCTTCGAGCCCTTCTCCGGCCGCATCCTGCTCAGCCAGTTCCTGCCGGCCTTCGATGCGCAGCTCAACCCGGTGTCGCTGCGGGTGAGCTACGAGCTGGACCAGGGCGGCGACCCGTTCTGGGTGCTGGGCGCCGATGCGCAATGGCGCCTGACGCCCGGGCTGGAACTGGGCGGCGCGCTGGCCCAGGACCGCAACCCGCTGGCGCACTACGACCTTGCCAGCGCCAATGCCACCTTGCGCCTGGGGCCGCGCACCGCGCTGGTGGCCGAGCTGGCGCGCAGCCAGAGCAGCATCAACACCAACCCGGCCAACCAGGCCGGCGCGCCGGCCCTTGCCAACCTGGCAGGCGAGGTCAGCGGCATCGCCTGGCGTCTGGAGGCAGCGCATGAGGGCGACAAGCTGCAGGCGCGTGCCTTTGCCGGGCGGTCGGCACCGGCCTTCATCAACCCGGCCGCGCCGCTCAATGGCGGGCGCGGCGAAACCGCGCTGGACGCGAGCTATGCGCTGAACGACCGGCTCAAGCTGCAGGCCCAGGTTCTGGCCAGCGAAGACCGCAATCCCGGCGGTGGGCGCCGCAGTGCGGCCGGCGCCGGTCTGCAATGGCGGGCCACCGACACCTTGACGCTGGACGCCAGCCTGCGCAGTGACCGCGAGACCGTGGGCAGCCAGGGCAACGGCCTGATGAGCCTGCCCTTTGGCGACACCGCCGGCCTGAGCGGCAGCCTGGCCAGCGGTGCCGGCGGCGGGGCGCTGGGCTTCGGCAACCAGGCGCTGGACCCGGCCACCGGGCTGCCGGTGGTGGCCCAGGGCGGCCTGGCCCAGGCTGTCACCGGCCTGCCCGCTGGCAGCCACCTGGCCAGCCAGGGCCTGCGCCTGGGGGCTGGCTGGCGTGCCAGCGAACGGGTCACGCTGGGCGCGCAGGTCGAGCATGCGCTGTCGGGCGATCCGCGCCAGCGCGTCTCGCTCGGCGCCGATTACCAACTGGCCGAGCGCACCCGGGCCTATGGCCGCTGGGAGCGCCAGAACGGCTGGGTGCAACTGGCCGGTGCCACCGATGCCGGCACGCGCGCCGATGCGCTGGTCTTCGGTATCGACAGCAGCTACCTGCGCGATACCCAGGTGTTCAGCGAATACCGGCTGCGCGACGCCCTCAGCGGCCGCAATGCCCAGGTGGCCTCGGGCATACGGCAGGGCTTTGACCTGGCGCCGGGCTGGCGCGCCTCGGCCGGCTATGAGCAGGTGCAGGTCATCAGCGGCAACACCGCGCGCGCCCAGGCGGTGCTGCTGGGCCTGGACTACAGCGCCAACCCCCTTTGGCGTGCCAGCACCAAGCTGGAACTGCGCCGCAGCGGCGACATCCCCGGCATCGCGGGCGATGATCGATTCAGCACCACGCTGTGGCAGCTGATGGCAGCGCGCAAGCTGGACCGCGACTGGACGCTGCTGGCCCGCAACTACCTGCTGGCCACCGACTACGCGGCCAAGGGCGATGTGCTGCAAGACCGGGCCCAGGTCGGCCTGGCCTGGCGGCCGGTGGACCACAACCGCTGGAACGCGCTGGCCAAGCTGGAGCACAAGCTCGAACGCGATGCCAGCAATGCGGCGCTGGGCGATCTGCGGACCCGCGCCTGGATCGCCTCGGCGCATGCCGACTGGCATCCGTCGCGGCCCTGGTGGATGACCGGGCGGCTGGCGGCCAAGTGGCAGACCGACCGGCTGGAGGGCGGCCTGCTGGACAACTTCAATGCCCGCCTGCTGGCCGGTCGGTTGGTCCATGACATCACCGAGCGCTGGGATATCGGCGCAATGGCCGCGGTGCAGCTGGGCCAGCAGGGTGCGCGCCAGCAGGCGCTGGGGGTCGAGGCCGGCTACCTGCTGCAGACCAACCTGTGGCTGTCGGCGGGCTACAACCTCAGCGGCTTCCGGGGCGATGCCGACCTGGTCGGCTATGAGTACACCCAGCGGGGTGGTTTTCTGCGCTTGCGCTTCAAGTTCGACGAGACCCTGTTCCGGCGCGGCGACCCGCAGGTCAACCGCAGCCTCGACCGGGCCCTGGACCGCTAAACGAGTGAGCCCTCCATGAAACCTCATCCCCTTCGGCCGGCAGTGCTTGCCGGCCTGTTGTCTGCCCTGGCCAGCCTGCCGGTCCAGGCCCAGACTGTCGACCCGGCGGCCCGCCTGACCGCCCCGGCCGACCGCATCACCGACAGCGCCATCCAGGCCGACCAGCAAGCCTACGAGGCGCTTCAGGCGCGGCTCAAGGCGGTCAATGACGGCGGCCGCCCGCTGCGCGACTACCACCTGGCCAAGGCCCAGTGCTGGCTGGACGTGAGCCTGCATGAATACACCCGCAATGACCGCGGCCCGTTTCCACAGGATGCGCTGGCCCAGGCCCATCTGCTGGCCCGCGGCATGGAGAGCGGCCAGCCGGCGCTGACGCTGGACACGCCGCTGGTCAGCGGCGCGCAGCGCCTGCGGCCCGATCTGTGGGACCGTGCCGGGGCGCTGCAGCGCCAGCGCGGCTGGCGCTGCGCCGCGCAGAAGGCCGCCTGTGCCGAGGTCGAGCTGGTGCACGCCGGCCATGAGCAGGCCCAGCAGGGCTGGCGCCATGCCAAGCCCTATATGCAGATCGCCGAAGACCTGTTGGTCGAGGCCCAGGTGCTGGCTGAACGCTGCGATCCGCCACCGCCACCACCGCCTGCTGCCGCGCCGGTGATGATGCCGCCGCCGCCGCCGGCGGTGGTCGTGGCGCCGGTCGCGCCGCCGGCGGCTGCAGCCCTGCCGCGTCGGGTCGAGTTGTCGGCAGTGGTGATCTTTGACTTCGACCGCGCGGACGAAGCCGGCCTGCGGCCTGAGAGCCGGCAGCAGTTGCAGGCGCTGGTGCAGCGGGTGCAGGCAGAGAACCTGGTGCCGCGCCATCTGCAGCTGGTCGGCCATGCCGACCGGCTCAATGGCACCGGCAAGGCGCGCTACAACCAGCGCCTGTCAGAGCGCCGGGCCGCCACCGTGCAGGCGCTGCTGGCCCGGCTGGGCTTGCCGGCGACCGGCGTGGGCCTGGAAGCACTGGGCAATGACCAGCAGCTGCAGGCCTGTCAGGGCCGCTTTGCCACGCCGGCCGGGCTGCGGGCCTGCCTGCTGCCCAACCGCCGGGTGGAAGTGCGGCTGATCACCGAGGCAGCCGCAGGGCGCTGAGCCCCAGCGCCGCGCCGCCTGTCGCGCCGGGGTGGGCGCCTCAATCCCCGTTGCGCGGGCCCGAGGGCTTGCCGCCCGGGCGGTCCGGCCGGCCTGTGGGTGCCGGCCGCCGCTCTGGGCCTGCACCGGCCCGGGCCTCGCCCGCGCCTGCCGGCCGTGGGCCGGGGCGGCTGGCTGGCCGACTATCTGGCCGCTTGTCTGGGCGGTTATCTGGGCGGTTATCTGGCCGGTTATCTGGGCGGCTCGCCGGGCGGCCGTCATTGCGCCCGTCACCCGGGCTGGCCTGCTGTCGCTCGCGGCGGTCGCCTGGTGCGCCGTCGGGACGCGGGCGAAACGGGCTGCGGCCTGCGTCCGGGCGGGGCGGTGGCGCTTCGGCGGCCTCTTGGCGGGCTTGCGCCAGCAGCGGCGTCAAGGCCTCGGGTTTGAGGCCCTTGAGCACGCAGAAATTGGCCAGCGTCAGGGTGGTGCGATCAAAGTCGCGCAGCAGGGTCAGCCGGGCCTGGCGCGCTTGCTGCTCCTCGCGCTGGCGTTGCGCTTCCTCGGCCAGTTGGGCCTGCTGGGCTTGTTGGGCCTGCTGATGCTGGGCGCGTTGCTGGGCCTGGGCCTGCAACTCCCGATCACGCGTGATCTGGCGCCGGCGGGTCAGTTCCTCACGCGCCAGCTGGCGGTGTTCTTCGCTCAATTCGCCGGCCGGCTGGCCGTCCAGGTCGAATCGGTGGGTGGCCTTGCCCAGGTTGATCAGGTAGGCGGTGCTGGTGGTGTAGCGGCGGAAGAAGGCCGACAGCGCCGCCTTGGTGAACACCTGGGGTGCGCGCGCATTGATATCGGCCTGGATACGCAGCTTCAGCGGCTTGGGTGCACCGGTGAAGAGCGCCGGAAAATGCTGCTTGAGCAGCTCCGCGCAAGCCGACGGTGACAAATCAGGCCCGGCGGCGGCGCGGGTGGCCGGGCCATCGGCCAGGGCTGGCGCTTCAGCGGGCGCGGTGCTGCCCGCCGCGTCGGACTCACCCTCGCCCTGGGCTGCATCGTCGGGCGCGGCATCAAGCGGAGCGCCAGCACCGGGCGCCCGTGCCGGCCGGCTGTCCAGCGGGGCCGAATCCGCCGCCGCCAGCGTGGGCTCGACCGTGGTTGCGTCGGCGGTCGGCAAGGGCCTTGCGGGCAGATCGGGTGTGTCGGGCGTTTCGGGCATGGCAGTGGCCGCGGCGCGGCTGGGCAGGGTCAGTTGGCCATTGTCGTTGGTCTGGCAGGCGCGGGCGCTTGCCGGGTGCGCCCGCAATGGCAATCGGGCCGGCCCGCCGGCCCTGGCGGGTAAACCCCAGGGGGCTGGACTTGCGTCAGGCCTGACGACGCGTTAATATTAACCGACCGGTCGGTCGAAAGTGTTTTCAACCGATTTCCAAAAACCCGCCAGCGCTGCCCGACGCTGTGGTGGCATCCCTCTTTTGAACGGCCCCGCTGCCCATGACAAGACCGAACCCCCAGGAACTGGCTGAACTGGTGCGCGACGCGATGTGGGCCGGCGACCAGGCCACCCGCATGTTGGGCATGCGCATCCTCGAAGTCGGCCCGGGCCGGGCGGTGATCGAGATGCCGGTGCGGCAAGACATGCTCAACGGCCATGCCCTCTGCCATGGCGGGCTGATCACCACCCTGGCCGATTCGGCCTTCGCCTTTGCCTGCAACAGCTACAACGAGCTGACGGTGGCCTCGGGTTTTTCCATCGACCTGCTGGCCCCCGGCCGCCTGGGCGATGTGCTCACCGCCACCTGCACCGAGTTGAGCAAGGCCGGCCGCACCGGGGTCTACGACGCCGACGTGCGCAACCAGCGTGGCGAGCGCATCGCGGCCTTCCGCGGCCGCAGCTACACCGCGCGGGGCAAGCCGGTGGTGGCGGTCGACTGACCCAACCCCCGCCCGGCCCGACCAGACTTCCGACGGAGACAGCCATGCCCCCTCGCCATCCCGCCCCGGGTGATCTCGAGCCTATCGAGAGCGCCAGCCGCGACGAGATCACCG
>JANNZD010000170.1:0-4705 GCA_031410435.1 Betaproteobacteria bacterium
GCCTGGCGAACGCCATTGGCCTCTGGCCAATGGCACGGAGTCAGCCGGTCACCCGGCGGCCTTGGCCTCGCTCCGCCCGTTCAAGTGCATTCGGCCCAGTGCCCTGAAGCAGCCCCTCCGGAAGACTGCCTTGAGCCCAAATCCGCCCTACCCCATCACCCGGTCGAATCCAATTCGGCCCGCGAAACGACCCGTCGGATCAAATCTTCGCCAGGCAAGGCCGCCCTTGGCCGCGCTGCCGAAGCGGCTCGCCCATCAGACATTGGCAAATTCAAACAGCCTCCGAGGTGTGTCCCAAAAAAGCCGGCGCCGGTCGGCGGCATCGGGCAGCCAGCTTTCGACCAGCCGCAACAGCGGACCAACATCCAGCCGTTCTGAGGCCTTGAGGAAGGGCCAGTCGGACCCCCACAGACAGGCATCGAGCGTGAAGGCGTCGACCAGCGCATCGAAGTAGGGCCGGGCATCGGCATAGGGTAGCGGCCGGGCAGAGAACTTCTGATAGCCCGACAGCTTCACGGCCGCCCGACCGCTCTTGGCCAGGGCCAGCACGGCCTGAAAGCCGGGCTGCTGCAGGCCGGCGCCAGGCACTGGCCGGCCACAATGGTCGATCAGCAGACGCGCACCGCTGGCCATCAGCATCGGCGCCAATGCCGCCATCTGGTCGCCCTCGACCTGAAACTGCACGAACATGTCCAGGTCCGCCAGGCGGCGCAACAGCGGCGCGGCATCGTCGAAATGCGCCACGCCGTGGATCGTCGGGTTGAAGGCGATGCCCACCACGCCGGCAGCCTTCAGGAGCAGCAGTTCGTCGCGCCCCGTGCCATGCGCCACCACCGCGATACCCTTGAAGCGGCCGGCGCTTTGGGCCAGCGCGTCCAGCAGGCAGCGGTTGTCGCTGCCATAGCCAGAGTTGGGGCCCACCAGCAGCGCGTGGCGCGCGCCATAGGCCGCCATCACCGCCGCATGCTGGCTGCGGGTGCCGATCTCCTGGCCGGCCGGGCGGTAGGCCACGTCGGGGGCATAGGCAAAGCGCGCCGGGTCGAGCACATGGTTGTGGCAATCAACCTTGGGCTCGTCGAACACGCTCATCGGCAGCCGCCCCTCACTTCTTGGCCGCGCTGCCCAGGGCCGGCAAGGTCTCCTTGACCTCCTGCTTGCCATTGCGGGCCTCGACCAGGAAGCTGGCGCGATCCAGGTCGCCGTTGGCGTCCACGCTCACGTCCATGATCACGCCCGGGTGCTGGGCGGCCGACACATGCAGGCCGTGCAGGGTGCTGGCCACCAGCTTGCGGTCGAACTTGCCGGCCTTCTCGATCGCCGCCTTGAGCAGGTAGATGCCGGTGTAGCCCTTGATGCCGTTGTGGTCGGTGACGTATTTGTACTCGCGCTCGAAGCGGGCGCGGAAGGCCCGCATCGCGGGGATCGGCGCGTCCACCGTCAGGCCCACATGGGCCACCGCGCCATTGGCGGCCTCGCCGGCCAGCTCGATCACCTTCTGGCCCACCAGCGTGGTCTCGCCGACGATGGGCTTGGTGACACCCTGCTTGCGCAGCTCGCGCAGCGCGCGGGCTGATTCTTCCTCGTTGGTGTAGACGAAGATCACATCGGCATTGGCCTGCTTGGCCTTTTGCACCGGTGCCGAGAAATCGATCTGGTTCTGGTCGGAGGAGATGTCGGCGATCACCTTGACACCCAGCGCGTCGAGCGACTTGATGATCGCGTCGCGCCCGCCCTTGCCGTAATCATTGTTCACATAGATCAACGCCACGGTCTTGGCCCTGAGCTGCTGGGCGATATAGCGCGCCACCTTGGGCATCGCGGTGTCCTGCGTGAAGCTGGTGCGGAAGATGTAGGGGTTGCCCTGCTTGGTGATGGCTGCGGCCTCGCCGCCGGTGAAGTTGGGCACCTCGGCGCGACGGGTCTCGGCCATGCTGACCATGATCGAGCCCGAGAACACCGGGCCGAAGACCGCGAACACGTTGTCGTCGATGGCCTTGGTGACCAGGCCTTTGGCGACACCGGGGTTGCTCTGGGTGTCGGCGGTGGTGGTTTCGATCTGCCGGCCCAGGATGCCACCGCTGGCATTGATCTCCTTGACGGCCAATTCGACGCCGTTCTTGAAGTTGGTGCCCGAGGTGGCACCGGCGCCCGAGAGCTCGACGATGTTGGCGATCTTCAGGGTCTCGGCGGCCCAGGCGCCGGTGGACAGGGCAGCAGCCATCGCGACGGGCAGCAGACGGCGGGTGAAAAGGATCATGGGTGTGTCTCCAGAGAGGCCCTCTGCGAGGCCGGGGGTGGCCGCATCATCGCGGATAGAGCAGACCGCGCACTTCTGATAAATCCTCTTGCAAGGTGGCCGCCAGCGCCGGCATGCCGAAGAAACGCAGGTATTCGGGGATCTGCTGCACCAGCATCTCGAAGCCGGCATGGGCCATGATGCCGCGCGCCGCGCAGGCCTGCAGCAGCGGCGTGGGTTGGCGCGACATGATGATGTCGACCACCACCGCGCCACGGTCCACCCGGGCCACGTCGATGGGCAGCGCGTCGTCGGGCTTCAGGCCTTGCGAGGTGCAGTTGACGACCAGGTCGAAGCCGGCCGGGTCGGCGCTGGGGGCGACCGCCACCGCGACGCCGAAGTGGGGCTGCAGCCTGGCCACCAGGGCCGCGGCGCGGTCGGGGCTGCGGTTGTAGACCGCCAGGTGGGCGGCGCCGCGCTGGGCCAGTGCCGCGGCCACCGCCTGGCCGCCGCCGCCAGCGCCCACCACCAGCGCACGCCGGCCGGCTACCGGGATGCCGAAATGGTCCAGGCCCTTGGCGAAGCCCACGCCGTCGAACAGCGCGCCCTTGATGCGGCCATCCGCGTCACGCCGCACCGCATTGACGGCGCCGGCGATCTGCGCCAGCGCATCGCAATCGTCCACCAGACCCTGCATTGCCGCCTTGTGCGGGATGGTCACCCACATCCCGGCCAGGTTATGGGCGCCGAAGGCGTTGCGCACGAAGCCGGCCAGCCGGTCGGGCGCCACTTTCATCGGCACCAGCACCGCGTCCACCCCATGGCGCTGGAACAGGTGGTTGTAAACCTCGGGTGCGCGCACCTGTGCGATCGGGTCGCCGACGATCATGAAGACTTGGGTGTGGCCGGTGATGGGCATGGTTGCAGTGCGGGTCAGGGCGGGGCTGTCGATCATGCCAGTCCGCTGGAGCCGGGCCGAACAGGCGCCCCTTCACAAGCCGCGCAGCGGCACCCTGAGGAATCCCCGAAACCGCACCCGCCCGCCGCGCAGCGGCGGCCCGGCCAGCGCATAGCCCGGAAAGCGCTGCAGGAAGCGCCCTATCGCCACCCTGCCCTCCAGCCGCGCCAGGCTCATGCCCACGCATTGGTGGGCGCCGAAACCGAAGGCCAGGTGGCGATTCGGGCTGCGGGTGATGTCCAGCCGGTCGGGGTCGGTGTAGACCTCGGGGTCGCGGTTGGCCGCGCCGATGCCCAGGGTGATGCGGGTGCCGGCCGGCAGCGCCACGCCGCCCACCACCGCGTCGGCCACGCTCAGGCGGTTGCCCAGTTGGTTGCTACTCTCGAAGCGCAGGAACTCTTCCACGGCTACGCGGATCAGGTCGGGTTGGTCGATCAGCAAGCGGCGCTGATCAGGCCAATGCAGCAGTGCCACCAGGCCATTGCCGATCAGGTTGGTGGTGGTCTCGTGGCCTGCGTTGAGGATGAAGATGCAGTTCTGGACCAGCTCGGCCTCGCTGAGTTGTTCACCGCCGCCCAGGCCCTGGATCAACCGGGTCAGCACATCGGTGGCCGGGTCGCCCGGCCGGGCGCGCCGGTCGGCCACCAGGCCGCGCAGGTAGGCCCCGAAACCGCTCACCGCCTGATGGCCGCGCGCCAGTTGCGCGGGGCTGAGGCTGGGCTCCAGCGCACCCAGGATGGCCAGCGACCAGTCACGCAGCGGGCCGCGCTCGGCCGGCGGCACGCCCAGCAGGTTGCCGATCACCTCGATCGGGATGGCCGAGGCGAAATCCTCGATCAGGTCCACCGGCTCGCCGGCGGCGGCCTTGGCCGCCAAGCGGTCGAGCAAGTGGTCGACCCAGGCGGTCAGGCTGGCTTCCATCGCGTCGGTGGCCCGCACCGTCAGCGCCCCGGCGATCAGGCGCCGCACCCGCGTGTGCAGCGGCGGGTCGTTGAAAACCAGGCTGGTGGTGTGGTGCTGGTAGAGCGGGCTGCCCACCCCGTACTTGGGGCCGAACTCGGCCTTCTTGTCGGACGTGAAGACCCGCGCATCGCGGTAGACCGCTTCGCAGGCGCGGTAGCCGGTGAGCAGCACGCCGCCGTCGGGCATCCCCCTTACCGGGCCCTGGGCACGCAGCGCCGCATACCAGCGATAGGGGTCGTCGTGGAAGCCCTCGGGCAGGGCCCGCAGGTCAAAGCCCGTCACATCGGGTGCTGGCAAGGCGCTCACTTCAAAGCCTAGGGCCGCTTGGCCACCAGGGTCAGGATGTCATAGCTGGCCACCAGCTCGCCGCGCTGATTGCTGACCTCCACGTCCCAGGCCACCACGCCCTGGCCCTGGCCGCTGGCATCCCTCTTGTTACGGTCGATCTTGCGCTTGCAGGTAAGCCGCGCCTGGATGGTGTCGCCGATACCCACCGGCTTGACGAAGCGCAGCGTGTCCAGCCCATAGTTGGCCAGCACCGGCCCCGG
>JANNZD010000171.1:0-10961 GCA_031410435.1 Betaproteobacteria bacterium
GGGCAGCTGGAACTGCCTGGCCGCGGCGCCGAACTGCTGGGCCTGCGGCGTCAGCGCCCATTCATAAAAGGCCTTGGCCTGCGCCAAGTTGCGGGCGCCCTTGATGATCGACATCGAGCCGATCTCAGCCCCGGTGCCCTCGGCCGGCGTGATGGTCTCGATCGGGAAGCCCTGCAGCTTCTCGCCCGGGCCGTCATGCACGAAGCTGATCGACAGCGTGGTCTCGCCGCGCGCCACCGCCTTGATCGGGCCGGTGCCCGAGCGGGTGTACTGGCTGATGTTCTTGTGCAGCGCCCGCATGTAGTCGAAGGCCTTGTCCTCGCCCATCAGCTGCACCAGCGTGGCCACCATGGTGTAGGCGGTGCCACTGCTGGCCGGGTTGGCCACCTGGATCTCGCCCTTGTAGGCCGGGTTCAGCAGGTCGGCCCAGCTGCGCGGGATGGGCAGCTTCTTCTTGGCGGTCAGCTCGGTGTTGTAGCCAAAGCCCAGCGGCCCGCTGTAGATGCCCACGGTCTTGTAGCCCGACTGCTGGGCCTGCTGCTGGGCCCAGGCATGCAGCTGGGGCAGCGCGGCCGATTTGTATTCCAGCGACAAGCCGCTCTCGGCGGCCTGCAGGTGGGGGTCACCGGTGCCGCCGAACCAGACATCGGTCTTGGGGTTGGCGCGCTCGGCGATCAGCTGGGCCAGCGCCTCGCCCGAGCCCTTGAGCGACATGTTCACTTTGATGCCGGTGGTCTTGGCGAACACCGTCTGGATCATGTTGCACCACTCGGCCTGCACCGAGCAGATGACATTGAGCTGGCCGGCGTCCTGGGCCTGGGCACTGACGGCGCCTGCCAGGGCCAGGACGGCTCCGAGCAGGATGGAACGGCGTGGGTGCATGGTGTGGGGTCCAGAGGGGCGCGGGGCTGCGCAATCAATCATGCTAGCCGTGCCCATGCCCTGGCCTGGCCGGCGGGGCACCGGACAAACCCGATGCCCGGCCACCGGTCTCGGCCAGAATCGGCCGATGCCAACCGGACTCCACCAGCGCCGCCAGCTGCTGGCCACCAGCCTGTTGTGGCCTCTGTGCCGCGTGACGGCCCGGCCCGCGCCTGGCAGCGGCAAGGTCTGGCGCGTCGGCGCCGGCCAGGCTATCAGCCGCATCGCCGATGCCATCCAGCGCGCCGCCGACGGCGACACCATCGAGATTGAACCCGGCGTGTATGCCGGCGACGTGGCCGTGATTCACCAGCGCCGCCTCAGCCTGGTCGGCTTGGGCAGTGGGCCGCAGGACCGGCCCCGCCTGGCGGCCGCCGGCCGGCATGCCGAAGGCAAGGCGATCTGGGTGGTGCGCAATGGCGACATCCAGGTGAGCAATCTGCACTTCGAGGGCGCCCGCGTGGCCGATCGCAACGGCGCGGGCATCCGCTTCGAGAAGGGCCGCCTGCGCTTGACCCGATGCGGCTTTTTCGACAACCAGAACGGCATCCTGACCGGCAACGACATCGACAGCAGCCTGAGCATCGAGGGCTGCGACTTTGGCCAGGCACCTGCTGAGCCGGGCAGCCTGCCGCACCTGCTGTACGTTGGGCGGATCGCGCAGGTCAGCATCCACGGCAGCCGCTTCCGGGCCGGCCACGAAGGCCACCTGATCAAGTCGAGGGCGCGCCAGTCGACGCTCATCGACAACGTCCTGGACGATGGACCGACCGGCCAGGCCTCCTACGAGATCGACCTGCCCGAGGGCGGCGAGGCCCTGGTCGTGGGCAACACCGTGGGTCAGTCCGCCGGCACCCAGAACCCGGTGATGCTGTCCTACGGTGCCGAAGGCGGGCACTGGCCGCTGAACCGGCTCACGCTGCGCCGCAACACCTTCATCAACCGCCTGCCCAGCGGCGGCTGGTTCGTGCGGGTCTGGGCCGACCGCCTGGCGCCCGGCAGCCTGGACGTCGACAGCCAGGACAACCGCTACCTCGGCCCGGGCAGCCTGGCGCTGGGCCCCGACGGGCGCTCGGCCCGGGACCGCTTCGGCCCGGTGCCGGCCGCATCGGCCCGGCCTGCGTCCCCGGCCAGGCCGGCCTGGCGCGGGCCAGATTGACCGGTATTGGAAACTGATGCATCATCGGGCATGTAACAAAGTTACATCACCACACCCCCAGAACCGCATCCACCATGTCCTTCGATCTTGTCTTCTTTGGCGGCACCGGCGACCTCACCTGGCGCAAGCTGATGCCCGCGCTGTTCCAGGCCTTCCGCCACGGCAAGCTGCCGCCCGGCGGCCGGATACTGGCGGTGGCACGCGACGAGCGCAGCGACGACGAGTACCGGGCCTTCATCCGCGAGCGCTTCGTCGAGGTCGACAGCGCCAAACGGCCCAGCGACGACGAGTTCGCGCGCTTTGCCGAGATGCTGCACTACCGGCGCATGGACCTGTCCCAGCCCGAGCACTATGACAGCTTGAAGACCTGGCTGGCTGAGCGCAATGCCGACACCGTGGTGCTCTACCTGGCCACCGCGCCCTACCTGTTCCCGGTGGTCTGCACCCAGCTTGGCCAGGCCGGGCTGAACGGCCCGAACGTGCGGGTGGTGCTGGAAAAACCGCTCGGCCACGACCTGGCCAGCGCCCAGGCCATCAACCGCGCGGTGCGGGGTGCCTTCAGCGAGACCCAGGCCTTCCGCATCGACCACTACCTGGGCAAGCCGGCGGTGCAGAACCTGATGGCGCTGCGCTTTGGCAATGCCTTGTTCGAGCCGCTGTGGCGGCGCGAGAGCATCGCCAACATCCAGATCACGCTGGCCGAGGGCCTGGGCGTGGGCACCCGGGGCGACTACTACGACACCACCGGCGCGCTGCGCGACATGGTGCAGAACCACGCGCTGCAGTTGCTGACGATGATCGCGATGGAGCCGCCGTCCACCAACGATGCCGACGCCATCCGCGACGAGAAGCTGAAGGAGCTGCGCTCGCTCAAGCCCTTCACGGCCGAGAGCGTGATGCGCGACGTGGTGCGGGGCCAGTACAAGGCCGGCACGGTGGACGGACGTGCCGTGCCGGGCTATCTGGACGAAGTCAAGGTGCCACCCGGCAGCCATTGCGAGACCTTTGTGGCGCTGCGCACCGAGGTGCAGAACTGGCGCTGGGCCGGCGTGCCCTTCTACCTGCGCACCGGCAAGCGCCTGGCCGGCCGCCATGCCCAGATCGTGGTCAACTTCCGCGAGGTTCCGCACCCGATCTTTGCCGGCTCGGCGCGGGCCAACAAGCTGGTGATCAAGCTGGCGCCCGAAGACGGGCTGGAACTGCACCTGCTGGCGGCCAAAGGCAGCGCCCAGGGCGAAATGCTGGCCCCGGTGAGCCTGGACCTGGACTTCGACAAGGCCTTCGAGAGCGAGCGCGTGGGCGCCTACGAGCGCCTGCTGATGGACGCGATCGCCGGTCGCCTGAATCTGTTTGTGCGCAGCGACGAGCAGGAGCAGGCCTGGCGCTGGGTCGAACCCATCCTCACCGCCTGGGCCGCCGACCCCAACGGCCCGCGCGCCTATGCAGCCGGCACCTGGGGCCCGCCGGCGTCCAGCGCGATGGTGGCGCGTGACGGCTGCACCTGGGACGAAGAACAATGACCCCACCCATCGCCGCCGATCGCCCAAGCGGCCGCCGCGGAGCCGGCTTGGCCGGGCCGCTGGCGGCGCCCCCCTGGGGGGGAGGCGCCGAAGGCGCATCGGGGGGGGGCCATGCTTGACCGCATCAAGGCCTCGATCCCGGCGCTGCCGCCGGCCGAGCAGCGGGTGGCCAAGCTGCTGCTGGCCGACCCGCGCAGCTTTGCCACCACGCCGGTCAGCGAGCTGGCCGACCGGGCCCATGTCAGCAAGCCCACGGTGGTGCGCTTCTGCCGCAGCGTGGGCTACGACGGCCTGGCCGATTTCAAGCTCAAGCTGGCCGGCACGGTCAACGAGGGCGTGCCCTTCGTGCACCGCTCGGTGGACGAGGACGACAAGCCCGGCGACCTGATCGTCAAGGTGGTCGACAACGCGGTGGCGGCGCTGCTCAAGTACCGCAACAACGCCGCCGGCCATGCCTTTGAGCAGGCCATCGCCGCCCTGACCAAGGCCGGCCAGTTGCAACGACGCATCGAGTTCTACGGCGTCGGCAATTCGGGCATCGTGGCCCAGGACGCGCAGCACAAGTTCTTTCGCCTGGGTGTCAACACCATCGCCTGCAGCGACGGCCATGTGCAGGTGATGAGCGCCACCATGCTGGGGCCGGGCGACTGCGCGGTGGTGATCAGCAACTCGGGCCGCAGCCGCGACCTGATCGACGCCGCCGACATCGCCCGCCGCAAGGGCGCCACGGTGATCGTGATCAGCGCCAGCGGATCACCGCTGGCCCAGCTGGCCCAAAGCCACAACCAGGTGCTGCTGGCGGCCGACCATCCGGAAGACTATGACCGCTACAGCCCGATGGTGTCGCGCCTGCTGCACCTGCTGATCATCGACATCCTGACCACCGGCGTGGCGCTGCGCTTAGGGCCGGCGCTGCGGCCGATGATGCAGGAGATCAAGCGCAACCTGCGCGCCAAGCGCTATATGCAGGCCGATCGCGACGACAGCAACGCGGCCTGAACTGGCGGCTTGCGCCTCAGCCCTGCAGGCCGAGCAGGGCCTCGACCCCGTAGAGCCGGGCCAGCTGGCCCAGCTTGGGCGGTGCACCCGTCACCCGCAGGGCCCGGCCGGCCGCACCAGCCTGGCGCTGGCAGGCCATCAAGAGCGCGAGGGCAGCGGTGTCCAGGTCCTGCAGCGCAGACGCGTCCAGCACCGGATCGTCTGCCGCCTGCAGCAGCGGCTGCAGGCGGGCCAGCTCGGCGCTGACATCGCTCATCGTCAATCGGACCGGCAGGGTGAGGGTGCTCATGGCGCGCTGCCGCAGGGGCTCAGTTCTTGGACGAGGCCAGCGTCTTGTTCTTCTCGCCCAGGCGGGTGATCAGCGCGTCCATGCCGCCGGCGCTCAGGTCCTTGGCGAACTGGCCCTTGTAGGCCTCCACCAGCCAGAAGCCGCCGACATTGACGTCATAGATCTTCCAGCCCTCGCCGGCCTTCTCCAGCCGGTAATCGAGCTGGATCGGGTCGCCCTTGCCGCGCACCTCGGTGCGCACCACCAGTTCACCCGAATCGGCAGCGCCAGCGCGCAGCGGCTTGACCACCACCGCCTGGTCCTTGACCTGGGTGAGCGCACCCGAGTAGGTGTTGACCATCAGGGTCTGGAACTCGACCAGCATGCGCTTTTGCTGGTCGGGCGTGGCACCGCGCCATTGCGGGCCCACCGAGCTGGCCGTCATGCGCTGGAAGTTGACATGCGGCATCACCCGCGCGTCCACCAGCTGCCGGATGCGTGACACGTCGCCGGCCTGGATCGCCTTGTCGGCCTTGACGGCATCGATCACCTCGCCGGCCACCTTCTGGATGAAGGCATCGGCCGCCACGGGCTCGGCGCGCACAGGGGTACCCACCAGCAGCAGCGCACTCAGGGCCAGCGAAGACATCAGGGTAGGTCGCAACATCAGCTCATCCTTGGAATCGGGCCGGGACGGCCACGCATGCTTCAACGCGCCAGGGGGGCTGCCGGTTCACACGGCCTCACTTGATCAGGCTCTTGAAGGGTGCGGGCGCGGCATCGTCCTCGGGCGGATCGCCGTCGTAGATCTGGCTTTTGCGCCGCGCCAGGAAGGCGTCGCGCAGCAAGATGTATTTGTCCAGCGCTATCTCGTCCAGCACTCGGCCGGCATTGAGCAGCTTGACCCGGGTGTTGAGCATCTGCAAAGTGGTGGCGATATTGCGGTCGCGGGCTTCGCGCCAGACCCTGCCATTGGGCGAGTCCTTCAGGTCGAGTGCCAGGCCGGTGGCATCTCGCAAAGTGGACGGGCCCAGCACTGGCAGCATCAGGTAGGGGCCGCTGCCCAGGCCCCAGTAGCCCAGGGTCTGGCCGAAATCTTCGCTGGTGCTGCGCTCCAGGCCCAGGTCTTCGGCCACCTCCAGCACCCCACCCAGGCCGAAGAAGGTGTTGATCAGGCTGCGCATGCCCATTTCCAGCGCCGGCCGGGGCTTGGCCTGCAACAGCAGGTTGGCACTGGTCCACACATCGCCCAGGTTGCCGAAGAAGTTGTTCACGCCGGTGCGAACCAGCTGCGGCACCAGCGCCTGGTAGGCCTGCGCCGCCGGCTTGATGGCGGCGGTGTCCACCACCTCATTGAAGGCGAAGATCTGGCGGTTGAAGGTCTCCCAGGGGTCACTGCGGCTGCGGCCCTCGCCCGGCAAGGACGCACAACCGCCCAGCACCCACAGCAGCACAAGCGCCCAACCCAGCCGCAGCCAGGCCCGGGCCGGGCGCACCTGCGGCAGCCACCGCCCCGGCATCGGGGCCCACGCGGACGCTGCGCTCATGGCTTCTTGCCCCCCTCCGCACCGGCCCCGGTATCGGCGGCCTTGTTGAACAGAAACTGGCCGATCAGGTTTTCCAGCACCACCGCCGACTGGGTCTGCTTGACCGTCGCGCCGGGGGCCAGGTTGTCCAGCTCGCCACCGGGTTCCAGGCCCACGTACTGATCGCCCAACAGGCCGGCGGTGAGGATCTTGGCCGAGCTGTCCTTGGGGAAGCCGATGTCGCGCCGCACCTCCATCGTCACCACGCCCTGGTAGCTCTTGGGGTCGAGGCTGATGCTGGTGATGCGGCCCACCACCACGCCGGCAGCACGCACCGGCGCGCGCGCCTTGAGCCCGCCGATGTTGTCGAAGCGGGCCACCAGGGTGTAGGTGTCGCCATTGCTCAGGGTGGTCAGGTTGGCCGCCTTTAGCGCCAGGAAGACCACCGCGGCCAGGCCCAGCAGCACAAACAGGCCGACCAGGATTTCAATGCTTCGTTTGGACATCGTGAGGATTCTCGGTTCAGCGCGTCGAAAACATCAACGCGGTCAAGATGAAGTCCATGCCCAGCACGGCCAGCGACGACAGCACCACCGTGCGGGTGGTGGCATAGGCCACGCCCTCGGGCGTGGCTTCGGTCTCGTAACCCTGATACAGCGCGACAAAGGTGCAGATCACCCCGAAGACCGCGCTCTTGACGATGCCATTGCCGACATCGCGCCAGACATCCACACCATTCTGCTGGATCGACCAGAAGTTGCCGCCGTCGATGCCGATCAGCCCCACAGCCACGACCCAGGCGCCCAGGATGCCCACTGCCGAAAACAGCGCGGCCAGCAGGGGCATGGACAGCATGCCGGCCAGGAAGCGCGGCGCCAGCACCCGGGCGCGCGGGTCGATGGCCATCAGCTCCATCGCGGCGAGTTGCTCTCCGGCCTTCATCAGGCCGATCTCGGCGGTAAGCGAAGTGCCGGCCCGGCCGGCAAACAGCAGGGCGGTGACCACCGGCCCGAGCTCGCGCACCAGGGTGAGGTTGACCACCAGGCCCAGCGATTCGGCCGCGCCATAGGCCACCAGCGCGTAATACATCTGCAGGGCCAGTACGAAGCCCACCGCCAGGCCCGACGCCAGGATGATCACCAGGGAGCGGTTGCCGATCGCATGCATCTGCACCAGCACCAGGCCGAAGCGGCGCAGCGCCTGCGGCAAGACCCGCAGCAGGTCGACGAAGAACAGCGCCGCATGGCCCCAACCCTGCAGCACCCGCAGCACGCGTGCGCCCAGCGCAGCCAGGCCGTTCACCGCCCGCCCCCGCTGCCGGCCGCCAGGCCGAAGTCGTCGGCCATCTCGGGCGCCGGATAGTGGAACTTGACCGGCCCGTCGGGCTCGCCGCGCACGAACTGGCGCACCTCGGGGTCGCATGAATCCATCAGCTCGGCCGGGCTGCCCTGAGCCACGATGCGCCCGCCGTTGGCCAGCAGCACCACATGGTCACTGATGGCCATGCACTCGGGCACATCGTGCGAGATCACCAGCGAGGTGGCGCCGGTCACATCATTCAGGGTGCGGATCAGCTTGGCCGCCACGCCCATCGAGATCAAGTCCAGCCCGGCAAAGGGCTCGTCGTACATGATCAGTTCGGGGTCGAGGGCAATGGCGCGGGCCAGCGCGATGCGCCGGGCCATGCCGCCCGAGACCTCGCTGATCTTGAGCTTGGCGGCGCCGCGCAGGCCCACCGCATTGAGCTTCTACCGCACGATGTCGTGGATCAGGGCCTCGGGCAGGTCGGTCATCTCGCGCAGCGGGAAGGCCACGTTGTCGTAGACCGACAGGTCGGTGAACAGCGCGCCGAACTGGAACAGCATGCCCAGGCGCCGCCGCAGCCGGTAGAGCTGGGCCCGGTTGCGGGCGTCGATCAACTCGCCATCGAACACCACCCGCCCGCTGTCGGCGCCATGCACCCCGGCGATCAGGCGCAGCAGCGTGGTCTTGCCGCAGCCCGAGCCGCCCAGCACCGACGTGACCTTGCCACACGCAAAGCGCAGGCTCAGGTCGTTGAGGATGACGCGACGCTCGTCGTACCCGAAGGTGACATGGTCGATCTCGATCAGGGCGTCGTTGCTCAAGGTTGTGTCTGGCAGCCGGCCCGGCCGCCCGGTGGGCGCCGGCCAACGCCTTCAGGCCAGCGGTGGCGAAGAAAATATTCTCGCACGCTGACCGGCGGCTCTAGGGGATTGCACCGATTCGCCGACCCAGCCCCCCGGGGCGCGGCGGCCAGATCAGCGCGGCAGGCTGGTAGCGCCCATCAGAAACAGGTCCACCTCGCGCGCCGCCTGGCGGCCCTCGCGGATGGCCCAGACCACCAGGCTCTGGCCGCGCCGCATGTCGCCGGCGGCAAAGACCTTGTCGACACTGGTGCGGTAGCCGCCCTCGTCGGTGTGGGCCTTGGCATTGCCGCGGGCGTCCTTGACGATGCCGAAGGCGTCCAGCACGCTGGCCACCGGGTTGACGAAGCCCATGGCCAGCAGCACCAGGTCGGCGGGGTACTGCTTCTCCGAGCCGGCAATCTCGACCAGCTTGCCGTCCTTGAACTCGATGTTCACCGTGGTCAACCCGGTGAGCTTGCCCTTGGCGCCGGTAAAGGCCTTGGTGGCCACCGCGAAGGCCCGCTCGCAGCCCTCCTCGTGGCTGGAGCTGGTGCGCAGCTTGGTGGGCCAGTAGGGCCAGGTCAGCGGCCGGTTTTCTTCATCGGGCGGCTGGGGCATCAGCTCGAACTGGGTGACGCTGGCCGCGCCATGGCGGTTGCTGGTGCCCACGCAGTCGCTGCCGGTGTCGCCGCCACCGATCACGATCACATGCTTGCCGTCGGCGCGAATCTGGCCCTTCAACTTGTCGCCGGCATTGACCTTGTTCTGCATCGGCAGAAACTCCATCGCGAAATGCACCCCGTCCAGGTCACGCCCGGGCACCGGCAGGTCGCGGCTGTGCTCGGACCCGCCGGTCAGCAGCACCGCGTCGAACTGGGCTTTCAAGTCTGAAGCGCTGACCGTGGCCTTGGCGTCATTGGTGACCTTGCTGGCCGATCCCTCCGCCGGCATCGCGCCCACCAGCACCCCGGTCTTGAAGACCACGCCCTCGGCTTCCATCTGCGCCACGCGCCGGTCGATGTGGGTCTTCTCCATCTTGAAATCGGGGATGCCGTAGCGCAGCAGGCCGCCGATGCGGCCGTTCTTCTCGAACACCGTCACGCTGTGGCCGGCGCGGGCCAGCTGCTGGGCCGCCGCCAGGCCGGCCGGGCCCGAGCCGACCACCGCCACGGTCTTGCCGGTCTTGAGGGCCGGCAGCTGCGGCGTGACCCAGCCCTCGGCCCAGGCGCGGTCGATGATGGCGTGCTCGATGCTCTTGATGCCCACCGCGTCGTCGTTGACATTGAGGGTGCAGGCCGCCTCGCAGGGCGCGGGGCAGATGCGGCCGGTGAACTCGGGGAAGTTGTTGGTGCTGTGCAGCACCGTGATGGCATTGGCCCAGTCACCCCGGTACACCAGGTCGTTGAAGTCCGGGATGATGTTGTTGACCGGGCAGCCGCTGTTGCAGAACGGGGTGCCGCAGTCCATGCAGCGCGCGCTCTGGATCTTGGCCTGCTCGGCGTTCAGGCCGATGACGAATTCCTTGTAGTTCTTGACGCGCTGGGGCACGGGCTGGTAGCCCTCCTCCAGGCGCTCGTATTCCATGAAGCCGGTGACTTTTCCCATGATGCTTTCCTGATATTTGGCGGGCTTACAGCTCACTTGGCGGGCACGGCCTTGGCCTCGCCCCGGGCCTTGGCCAGGGCGGCGTCCTTGGCTGCAGTGGCCAATTTGGCGGCATGGATCTCGCCCAGCGCGCGCTTGTACTCGTTGGGGAAGACCTTGACGAACCGGGCGCGCGCGTTGGCCCAGTCGTCCAGGATGTCGCGGGCGCGCAGGCTGCCGGTCCAGCTGTGGTGCTGTTCGACCAGGGCCTTGAGCAGCTCTTCGTCGGTCTGGCCCTGGTGCCAGACCGCGCGGTCGATCTGCGCGGCCTGGTCGTCGGCGCCGAGCACCTTCTCCAGCGACACCATCGCCGGGTTGCAGCGCTTGGCGAACTGGCCGTCCTCGTCATAGACATAGGCGATGCCGCCCGACATGCCGGCGGCAAAGTTGCGGCCGGTCTTGCCCAGCACCACCGCGGTGCCGCCGGTCATGTACTCGCAGCCATGGTCACCGGTGCCTTCCACCACTGCGGTGGCGCCCGACAGGCGCACCGCAAAGCGCTCACCTGCCACGCCGCGGAAGAAGGCCTCGCCGCTGGTGGCGCCGTAGAGCGCGGTGTTGCCGATGATGATGTTCTTGGTGGCGTCACCGCGGAACTCGATGCTGGGCCGCACCACCACCCGGCCGCCCGACAGACCCTTGCCGGTGTAGTCGTTGGCGTCGCCGATCAGGTACTGGGTGATGCCCTTGGCCAGGAAGGCGGCAAAGCTTTGGCCGCCGGTGCCCTCCATCTGCATGAAGATGGTGTGATCGGGCAGGCCCTCGGGCCGGTGGCGG
>JANNZD010000172.1:0-2162 GCA_031410435.1 Betaproteobacteria bacterium
CCGGCGGGCTGGAGCGGCGCTGTGGCGGCCGGGCGTGTCGCTGCAGCGCGGCGCTGGGTGGCGGCATGCAGGGCGGCGTGCAGGGCCGGTGCGGCGCCGGCCTCGGCAGCACCCTGCGCGGCGGCGGCGCCGGCCTGGGGCCGCGCCGGCTGGGCGCCGGCCAGCAAGGCCGCCGGCACGTTCTCGGCCTGCTGGCCGAGCTCGGCCTGGCGCCGCTTGAGCATGCGCTCGCGCACATAGTCCTGGAAGGTCAGGGTGCTCATGCCCAGGGTCTGCACATCGTCTGCCACGCCGGCATCCACGGCCGCAGGCAGGCGCTGGCCAGCCCGGGCACTGTCGCCACGCGCTGCGGGCGGGACATCGGCCGGTGCATCCACGCGCGGCTCGATGCGGGTTTCGGGCCGCGGCTCAGGGCGCGAAAGCAGACGCTCGCCGCGCGCGGCGATGCGTTCGGCCAGGCTGGCAGCACGCGGCGGCGTGGGGGCGGGGATCAGCACCGGGGCGGCCGGCGCCGCAGCCGGGCTGGCGCCACGCGCCGGAGCGCTGCGGGCGGCGGCCTGCTCGATGCGTTCCATGCCGTCGCCGGGCAGGGCCAATACCTCCACGCCTTCGGCCGACGGCCGGGTGGACAGCACCACCGCGTCTTCGCCCAGGGCCTGGCGCACCAGGGCCAGGGCTTCGCGCGAGGTGCGGGCAGTGAAGCGCTTGATGTTCATGCGGCCTCCGCAGGGCTGGGGGTCGGGTCGGGCTGGCGCGGCCAGCACCGGCCGGGCCTGCCGCCGGCGCGGCCATCCAGGTCAGCGGACCAGCGTGGCGCCTTGCGCCCTGTCGGGTTGAACGTCATGCCGTACCTCCGATGATCGAGCCGATGCGTATCGAGTGGGTATCAGGGATCTCGCTGTGGCCCAGCACCTTCAGGCGTGGCGCGGCACGCTTGAGCAGGCGGGCCATCGGCACCCGGATGTTGTCGGGCACCAGCAGGCAGGCGGGCTGGCCCTGATCCTCCTGGGTCTGGGCGGTCTGGGCCGCTTCGCGGGTCAGGGTGTCGGCCACGCCGGGGTCCAGCGCGGCGCCGTGCGGCGAGGTCAAGGCCTGGGTCACCAGGCGCTCGAGCTCGGGCTCCAGCGCGATCACGTCCAGCTCCTTGGTGGGGCCGTAGATCTGCTGCACGATGGCCGGCGCCAGGTGCACCCGGATGCGCCGGGCCAGCTCGGCCGGGTCGGTGACGGTGGCGCCGAACTCGGCCACGCATTCGACGATGCCGCGCATGTCGCGGATGTGCACGCCTTCTTCCAGCAGCAGTTGCAGCACTTTCTGCAGGGTGGCGATTCCGACCATTTTGGGGATCACATCCTCGATCAGTTTGGGGGCTTGCTTGGTGACATGTTCGACCAGCTGTTGGGTCTCGATCCGGCCCAGCAGGCGGGCAGCGTTCACCTGCATCAAGTGTGAAAGATGGGTGGCCACCACGGTCGCGCAATCAACCACCGTAAATCCATTCATTTGGGCCATGTCCTTCTGGCGCTCCTCGATCCAGGTGGCGGGCAGGCCGAAGGCCGGATCGGTGGTGACGCTGCCGGGCAGCTTGACCGTGGCGCCGCCCGGGTTGATGGCCAGGTACATGCCGGGGTAGGCGTCGCCCTCGCCCACCACCGCACCGCGCAGCAGCACCCGGTAGGCGCTGGGCTTGAGCTCCAGGTTGTCGCGGATATGCACCGCCGGCGGCAGGAAGCCCACGTCCTGCGCAAACTTCTTGCGCACCCCCTTGATACGGCTGAGCAGGTCGCCCTGGCGCGCCTTGTCCACCAGCGCGATCAGGCGGTAGCCCACCTCCAGGCCCAGGGTGTCGACCGGCTGCAGGTCGTCCCAGCTGGCCTCGGCATGGGCCGGCGGCTCGTCGCTGGGGGCCACCACCGGCGTGGCCTTGGCGATTCTGGCCTGGCGGACCAGCCACCAGGCCAGCGTGCCCAGGGCGCTGGCGATCAGCAGAAACACCAGGTGCGGCATGCCCGGGATCAGGCCCAGCACGCCGACGATGCCGGCGGTCACGCCCAGCGATTTGCTGCTGCCAAAGACCTGGCTGCCAATCTGGCTGCCGATGTTCTCTTCCTTGCCCACGCGCGAGACCACCATCGCCGCAGCCACCGAGATCAGCAGGCCGG
>JANNZD010000173.1:0-25565 GCA_031410435.1 Betaproteobacteria bacterium
CGAGGCCGGTGAAGCCGCCCAGCGTGAACAGGAAGAGAAACCCGATCGAGAACAGCATCGGCGTCTCGAAGGTCATCGAGCCCCGCCACATCGTAGCGAGCCAGTTGAATACCTTCACGCCGGTCGGCACGGCGATCAGCATCGTCGCGTACATGTAGAACAGGATGCCCGCGGTCGGCAGGCCGGTCGTGAACATGTGGTGCGCCCAGACGATGAACGACAGGATCGCGATGCCCGCCGTCGCGTAGACCATCGAGGCGTAGCCGAACAGCGGCTTCCGCGCGAAGGTCGGGATGATCTGCGAGACGATCCCGAACGCCGGCAGGATGATGATGTAGACCTCGGGATGGCCGAAGAACCAGAAGATGTGCTGGTACATCACCGGGTCGCCGCCGCCGGCCGGGCTGAAGAAACTGGTGCCGAAATGGCGGTCGGTCAGCGTCATCGTGATCGCCCCGGCCAGCACCGGCATCACCGCGATCAGCAGGTAGGCGGTGATCAGCCAGGTCCAGCAGAACAGCGGCATCTTCATCAGCGTCATGCCCGGGGCGCGCATGTTCAGGATGGTGACGATGATGTTGATCGAGCCCATGATCGACGAGGCACCCATGATGTGCATCGCGAAGATGCCGGCGTCCATCGACGGGCCCATCTGCAGCGTCAGCGGCGCATACAGCGTCCAGCCGGCGGCCGGCGCGCCGCCGGGCATGAAGAACGATCCCACCAGCATCGATGCGGCCGGGATCAACAGCCAGAAGCTGAAATTGTTCATGCGGGCAAAGGCCATGTCGGCCGCGCCGATCTGCATCGGGATCATCCAGTTCGCGAAGCCGACGAAGGCCGGCATGATCGCGCCGAACACCATGATCAGCCCATGCATGGTGGTGAAGGAATTGAACAGCTGCGGGTTGAAGAACTGCAGCCCCGGCTGGAACAACTCGGCGCGGATGCACAGCGCCAGGATGCCGCCGACCATCAGCATGGTGAACGAGAACAACAGGTACATCGTGCCGATGTCCTTGTGGTTCGTGGCATACAGCCAGCGGCGCCAGCCCTTGATCGGGCCATGGTCGTGGTCGTCGTGGTGCTCGTGGTCGTGTGAACCGTGGTCGTGCGACCCGTGGTGGGGGAGGACGGCGCTCATGGCGTGGCCTTTCAGCGGCTATCTAGGGATGTGAGATTTACTTGCGCAGCGCGACGACGTCAGCGGGCTGCACAAGCTGGCCGGTCTTGTTCGACCAGTTGTTCTTGGTGAAGGTGATCACCGCGGCGATCTCGGTGTCCGACAGCGCCTTCCACGAGGGCATCGCGCCGTTGTTCTGGCCGTTGAGCAGCACCGCGATCTGCTTGGTCTTGTCGGCGTCCAGCACCACGGCCGCGCCGTCGATCGGCTTGATCGGGCCGGCGCCCTTGCCGTCGGGACGGTGGCAGACCGCGCAGTTGGCGGTATAGACTTTCTCGCCGCGGGCCGCCAGCGCCTCCAGCGTCCAGACCTTCTTCGGGTCGTCGGCCTTGGCGGCCATCTCCTTCGTCTTGCCGTCCACCCACTTGCTGTAGTCCTCGGCCGACAGCACCTTCACGTGGATGGGCATGTAGGCGTGCTCCTTGCCGCACAGCTCGACGCACTGGCCATAGAAATCGCCGGTCTTCTCGGCGCGGAACCAGGTGTCGCGCACGAAGCCGGGGATGGCGTCCTGCTTGACCGCGAAAGCCGGCACCATCCATGAGTGGATCACGTCATTGGCGGTGGTGATGATGCGGATCTTCTTGTTGACCGGCACCACCAGCGGGTTGTCGACCTTGAGCAGGTAGTCATCGCCAGCGGGCTTGCCCGAATCCGACATCGTGCGGTGGGCCACATCCAGGGTGGAGACGAAACCAATGCCCTCGCCCTCGCCCTTGAGGTAGTCATAGCCCCATTTCCACTGCATGCCGGTGGTCTTGATGGTCAGGTCGGCATTGCTGGTGTCCTTCATGGCCACCACCGTCTTGGTGGCGGCCATGCCCATCACTACCACGATCACGAAGGGCACGATGGTCCAGGCAATCTCGACCGCCACGCTCTCGTGGAAGTTGGCCGATTTGTGGCCCACCGATTTTCGGTGCTTGATGATCGAATAGAACATCACGCCAAACACCGCCAGGAAGATCACCGTGCAGATGATCAGCATGAAGTAATGCAGGCCCTGGATGTCGCTGGCCAGCTTGGTGATCGGTGGGTGCAGATCCAGCTGGTTCTTGGCCGGCCCGCCGGCCAGGTCTCCGGCCATCGCGGCTTGGGTGGCCAGCAGGGCCCCCAAGCTCAAAAACCCCTGCCGGGCCCGAGACACAAGCGCATTTGTCGTCATCATCATCATGCTTTAAGTTCGTGATCCACAACCCGTTCGCCGGCACGCTGCGCCAGGCGCAAAGCGCGCCGCAACTCTTGCGCCAACGCCACCCGCAATTCCGGACGTACATGCCGCCCCACCCGCACACGGCGGCCCTCACCCGAGACCTCGATCAATGAGCCGTCGTCGGCGGCCGGCTCGACCCGCACCCAGGCGGCGCGGAAGCGCGTGTGCACCACGCCCGGGCCATAGCACTGCTCCACCGCCAATTCGCCCTCGGCCAGGGTGATCAGCTCACGGTCGCCGGCATGCCGCGCCACCACCAGCAGGGCCAGTCCCACGGCCAGCAATTCGAGGCCGGTGAACAAACCCACCACCAGCACGCCCTGCCACCAGAAGCCCGCCGCCACCAGCAATGAAATGCCACACAGCAGGCCATAGGCGGCCAGCAACTGGCGTGGCGTGATCGAGACATTGCGGCGCAACTCGAACAACCAGCCGGCCGGGCTGGCCAGCTCCCGGGCAAAACGCCAGCCAGACGCCAGCCGCGGTGCTGCGGGCGCAGGCCAGGGGCTCGGGGCAAGGGTGATGGACATGGGCTTTTGAAAAAACGAGTTCACTGGGCCGCAGACGGGGCCAGCCGGCAAATTCCAGTTTGAAATGTCGGCCCGGCACGGGCCCGGTTCAACCAGAGCCGATCGCCCGCCAACTCAGGCTTTCATTCTAACGGAGCGCCAGAGCTACCCCCATCAGGTGTGATGCGCCTCAAATCCCATGCAATCCCTCAGGGCTGGCGCGGGGGCAGCGTCGCGCGCAGGCGGTCCAGCGACACCGTGGCCAATTCCCCGCGCGCCGGGCGCGGTGCTGCCTTGTAGGCATGGCCGTAGACCAGTTCGAAGCCCAACATGATCCGGCCTTGCGCGTCGGCGCGCCTTTGCAGCGCGGCCAGCAGGGCTTGGCGCCAACGCGGCGTGCGCAGGCCGGCGAAGCGCTCCCGGCCCAGATGCCCACCCAGTGAGCGCAACTCGGCCAGCAAAGCCTGCGGCGATGTCCAGGTGAGCTGCAGGCGCTCCTGGTCCATCACCGGATCGGCAAAGCCGGCCTGTACCAGCGCATCGCCCACATCGTGCATGTCGGCGAAGGGCGGGTGCGGTGCCGGCCAACCGGCCTCGGCATAGAGCGCGCGCAGCTCGGCCAGGGTGTCGGGGCCGAAGGTCGAGAACATCAAGAAGCCGTCCACCGCCAGGGCCCGGTGCCACTCGGCCAGCGCCTGCGGCGGGTCGGCCTGGGTATGCAGCACCAGATTGGCCCACAGCATGCCGGCCTGCGCGGGGGCTACCTGCTGGGGCATCAGCACCGGCGTGGCGGCATGGCGGCGGCGCTGCAGCAGTGACCACCAGGCCAGCCCGCCGGCGCTGCGGCTGCGCTGGGCCAGCGCGGCGCTGGGCTCGACCACGCTGCGCCGGGCCTGCGGCCAGACCGCCTGCACGGCGGCGGCACCGGCACCGGTGAAGCCCCACCAGTCCAGCCAGTTCTCGGGCGCCTGGCGGATCACCGGCAGGCGCTCGGCCATGCGGCGTGCCACCTCACGATGCAGCCAGGGCGGCTCGGCAGACCGGGCCTGGCGCGCCAGCACATGGGCCAGGGCGGGGGCATCGGTCAACGGGGGCGACGCAGGGGCAGCAGGCATGGCTAGCCAGTATATTGAGGCGATGCGCGACGCCAGCGATCACTCCGCCAGCGCGACCGGACCACCGGCCGGCCGCCGCCCGACCCCACGCCTGGCCTGGCCGTGTGAGATCTGCAGCCAATGGCAAGGTAGCGGCCTGTGCCGAGACTGCGCACAGCGCTTTGCCGGGGGCCAGCCCGCGGTCTGCCCGCGCTGCGCGCTGCCCAGCCCCGAGGGCCAGGTCTGCGGCGCCTGCCTGCGCCAGCCGCCGCCCTACACCGCCTGTGTCGCGGCGGTGCGCTATGGCTTCCCCTGGGATCGGCTGGTGGCGCGGTTCAAGTTCCAGGCCCAGCCCGAACTGGCCAGCCTGCTGGCCGGCCTGATGCACCAGGCCTTGCAGGGCGCCGCGCCGGCCGCTGCGGCACGCGTGGACTGGGTGCTGCCGGTGCCCTTGAGCCCGGCCAGGTTGGCCGAACGCGGCTACAACCAGGCCTGGGAACTGGCGCGCCGGGTGGCGCGCCTGCAGGGCCTGCCCGCGCGTGCCGACCTGCTGCTGCGCCTGCGCGACACCGCCCACCAGGTGGGCCTGTCACGCCACCAGCGCGAACGCAATCTGCACGATGCGCTGTGGGCAGATCGCCGCGTGGCCAGCCTGGCCGGCCGGCATGTGGCCCTGGTGGACGATGTGCTGACCACCGGCGGCACCGCCCGCGCCGGCACCCTGGCCCTGCTGGACGCCGGCGCGGCCAGCGTCCAGGTCTGGGTGCTGGCCCGCACGCCAGCCGGCGGCGCGCCCGACGCTGGCTGAGGCCCGGGGCCCCGCGACAATCCGGCCACCATGTTCAACATCGTGCTGGTGCACCCCGAAATCCCGCCCAACACCGGCAATGTGATCCGGCTGGCCGCCAACACCGGCTGCAGCCTGCATCTGGTCGAGCCGCTGGGCTTCTCGATGGACGACAAACTGCTGCGCCGCGCCGGCCTGGATTACCACGAGTTCACCGCCGTGCAGCGGCATGCCGACTGGGCCGCGCTGATGGTGCTGTGCCAGGCCCGCGGCGGCGCGCTGTGGGCCTTCACCACCCGGGGCGCAGGCAGCCTGGCCGCAGCAGACTTCCAGCCCGGCGACTGGCTGGTGTTCGGCAGCGAGACCGCCGGCCTGCCCGATGCCCTGCGCGACGGCCTGGCCGCTGATTGCCGGGTTCGCCTGCCGATGCGGCCGGGCCAGCGCAGCCTGAACCTGAGCAATGCGGTGGCGGTGGTGGTCTTCGAGGCCTGGCGCCGGCAGGGCTACGCGGGCGCCGGCTGAGCGCCAGCGCACCCGCCGCAGCAAGCCTCAAGCCTCGGCGCGGGCCTCGCGGGCCATCAACTGGCGCAGGGCCTGGGCCGGTGCGATCCGGCCCGCCAGCAGCGCCACCACCGCGTCGGTGATCGGCAGATCCACCGCCAGCTGTCGCGCGCGCGCTTGCAGGGTGGGCGCGGTGAGCACGCCTTCGGCGACATGACCCAGTTGACCCAGCACATCGGGCAGGGCCTGGCCCGCAGCCAGCATCAGGCCGACCCGGCGGTTGCGCGACAGGTCGCCGGTGGCGGTGAGCACCAGATCACCCAGGCCGGACAGGCCCATGAAGGTTTCGGCGCGCGCGCCCAGGGCCAGGCCCAGGCGGGTCATCTCGGCCAGGCCGCGGGTGATCAGCGCGGCGCGGGCGTTCTGGCCCAGTTGCAGGCCGTCGGCGACGCCGGTGGCGATCGCCATCACGTTCTTGACGGCACCGCCCACCTCCACGCCGATCGGGTCGGACGAGGTATAGATGCGCAGGTTGTCGTCATGCAGGGCTTGCACGGCCTGCTGGGCCAGTGCGGCGTCGTTGCAGGCGGCCACCAGGGCCGTCGGCTGGCCGCGCGCCACTTCCAGCGCGAAGCTCGGCCCCGACAACACACCCCAGCGCAGATCGGGGCGCAAGGATGCCGCGATCTCATGGCCCAGGGCACCGCCGCCGGCCTCAAAGCCCTTGCACAGCCACAAGGTGCGGGCGGCGGCAGGCAAGCTGCCCAGGCTGTCGCGCAGGCCCGCCATCGGCGTGCCGATGATCACCAGGCCGGCTTGGCAGGCGGCCCGCGCCAGCGCCCAGTCAGCAGTGATCTGCAACTGCGCCGGCAGCATGACGCCAGGCAGGTAGCGCGTGTTCACGCGCTGGGCCTGCATGGCTGCGGCCTGGCCGGGGTCGCGGGCCCACAGCAGCACCGGCTGCCGGCGTGCGGCGGACACCGCCAGCGCGGTACCCCAGGCGCCGGCCCCCAGCACCACCAGCTGCGCGGCGGCCATGGGCGGGGTGCGGGTGGCTCAGTTGCCGATGCTGGCGTTGCCCGCCGCCTGGGCTTGCTGGGCCTCGAACATGGCCTGGAAATTGACTTCCGTCAGCATGATGGGCGGGAAGCCAGCACGGGTGCAGATGTCGGAGACGATGGCGCGCAGGTAGGGGTAGATCATCTGCGGGCAGACGATGCTGAGGATGCCCTGCAGCTGCTCGTCGGGCACGTTGCGGATCTCGAAGATGCCGGCCTGCTTGGCCTCGATCAGGAACAGGGTGCGGTCCTTGAGCTTGGTGGTTACGGTGGCGGTGACGGTGACCTCGTAGATGCCGTCGCTGACGCCGCCGGCCGACATCGCCAGGTTGATGTCCACCTGGGGTTGCTGCTGCTCCAGCAGGATGGCCGGCGAGTTCGGCTGCTCCAGCGAAAGATCCTTCAGATACATGCGCTGGATCTGGAACACGGGGGTGGGGTCTTGGTCGGCCATGGCTTGAGGTCCTGAGGAAAAACAAAAGCCCTTCACCGACGGGCGACGGGCTGGCTGCGGCGCGGATTATGGCGCAGGGGTCGGCGCCTCTGGCCCTTCGGTCTGTGGCGGATGCCCGGCCTGGGCGCAATGCTTGGCGCCACGCACCGCCAGGCAATGCCAGCGGCCGGCGGCCGCCCGGGCGGCGAGCCCGGCCGGGCCGGGCTCAGCCGATCAGGCCTGGCTGAGCAGGGGTGCCAGCGCGCCGCTGCGGTCGAGCGCCATCAGGTCGTCGCAGCCGCCCACATGGGTGTCGCCGATGAAGATCTGCGGCACCGTGCGCCGGCCGGTGAGCGCAATCATCTGGTCGCGCTGGCCGGGGTCGAGGTCAATGCGCACCTCGTCGATCTGGTCGACCCCGCGCTGCTTGAGCAGGGCCTTGGCCCGGACGCAGTAGGGGCAGACCTGCGTGGTGTACATGCGGACAGCGTTCATGGGACTTTCAACTCAAGGCCAGGCGACAAAGACCCGGATTGTCACCACAGTGCAATAGCCCCGGGATGCCCACTGGCTTGCCGCGCCGGCCTGGCTCAGGTGGCGCTCTTCTCGATCGGCAGGCCGGCCTCGCGCCAGGCGGGCAGGCCACCGGTGACCGCCACCGCCTTGTCATGGCCGGCCTGGCGCAGCTGCGCGGCAGCGCGTTTGGCCCGGGCCCCGGTGGCGCACAGCAGCACCACCGGCAGGGTCTTGTTGGTCGGCAGGCCCTTGGCGCCCTCCAGCGACCCCAGCGGGATGTTGCGGGCCCCCACCGCATGCCCGGCAGCAAACTCGTCAGGCTCGCACACGTCGATCAGCACGCCCTTCTCGCGGTTGATCAGCCTCACCGCCTCGGCGGTGGCCACGCCGCCGCCGGCACGCGATTGCAGGGCCTGAAACAGCAGCAGCCCGCCCGAGGCGGCCGCCATCAGGATGAGCATCCAGTTATCGATGATGAACTTCACGGGGTAGGCGCCTGGGTCTGTAAAAGCAGCAATTATAGAATTCAGGGTTAGCCCGGTCTCGGCCCGGCCCGAGCCCACTGCGCTTGGCCGGCCACGCCACCCCAGCCCCGCCCCCCCTGACGCTGCCCCACCCATGTACAAGCTCGTGCTGATCCGCCACGGTGAATCGACCTGGAACCTGGAAAACCGCTTCACCGGCTGGACCGATGTGCCCCTGACCGCCACCGGCGTGGCCCAGGCCCGGCAGGCCGGTGAGCTGATCAAGGCAGCCGGCCTCGAGTTCGACATCGCCTACACCTCGGTGCTGCAGCGCGCGATCTGGACCCTCTGGCACACCCTGGACCGGATGGACCGCACCTGGCTGCCGGTGGTCAATGACTGGCGCCTGAACGAGCGCCACTATGGCGCCTTGCAGGGTCTGAACAAGGCCGACATGGCGCGCCAGTATGGCGACGAGCAGGTGCTGATCTGGCGCCGCAGCTATGACACGCCACCGCCGGCCCTGGCCGCCGACGATGCGCGCTGCGAGCTGGGCGACCTGCGCTATGCCCGCCTGGCGCCAGGCCAGGTGCCGCTGACCGAGTGTCTGAAGGACACCGTGGCCCGCGTGATGCCCTGCTGGAACGAGGTGCTGGCACCGGCCATCCGCAGCGGCCAGCGCCTGGTGATCGCGGCCCATGGCAATTCGATCCGTGCGCTGGTGAAATACCTGGACGGCATCGCCGACGCCGACATCGTGGGGGTCAACATCCCCAACGGCATCCCCCTGGTCTACGAGCTCGACGCCGACCTGCGGCCGATCCACAGCCAGTACCTGGGCGACCCCGAAGCCGCTGCCCGCGCGGCGGCCGCCGTGGCCAGCCAGGGCAAGGCCTGAGAGGCTGAGCCGCACCGGCGGCGCGGCCGGGCTCAGGTGACCAGGCCGTAGACCCGCTCGGGCGGTACCCGCAGCAAGGTCTTGTTGCCCGAGATCAGCGACTTGATCGCAAAGCCCGGCTGCGCCGTGTCGCGCTTGACGGTGCGCACGATGGGGATGCCGTGGTTGTCGGTGACGGCCGCCGCCAGCGGGCTGTGGGCCGTGGCGCCGCGCCGGATCACCACGGCCATCTCGCCCGAGGCCAGCTGCACGAAGTTGCCCGGCGGGTAGATGCCGTACTCCTTGATGATGGCAGCGGCCATCGGGCTGCCCTTGGCCTCGGCAAACATCTGACGCGCGGCATCCAGGATGGGCAAGGCCGGCCGCTCGGTGCGCGGGCTGATCTTGGCCATGAAGACATCGGCCATGCGCAACAGGTCGGCCATCTCGCCGGTCTGCTTCAGGTCATGGGGGTAGCCGCCGCCGCCCGGGCGCTCATGGTGTTCCAGCACTGCGGCCAGCCATTCAGGCTCAGTCACGCCGGCCTGCTGCAGCCGCTCTACCGCCCTTTGCGGGTGGGCGCGGATCTGGGCGCGCTGGCCGTCGGTGAGGCGGCCCATCGCGGCAAAGCGGCCCTGCACGTCGACGATGCTCAGGTTCATCGTCAGCGCCGCCTTGACCAGGGTCTGCACCCGCTCGGGCGCCCAGCCCACCCGGGTGGCCGCAAGTTGGCCGACCAGGGCGCAATGCAGCGCATGGCTCAGGCCGTACAGGCTCAGCCGGTTCGGGTCCTGGCGCACCGAGTGGTAGATGCCGATGTCGGGGTCGCGCGCGATCAGCGCCATCAGCTGGCTGGCGAAGGTGTCGCAGCGCTGCGCGAAGCCGGGCTTGTCGATGCCACACAGCAGCACGTCCAGACGGGCGGTGGTCTGCTTCCAGAGATCGAAGAGGGTGGGCTTGCGCGCCACGCCGTCGGCGCCAGGCTCGGTCTCGCCGGGCTGGGGATCGTCATGGTCGACATACAGGCCGCGCGCCAGCAGCACCTGCAGCTGGGCCTCGTTTTCCACCACCCGGCCGCGTGCCAGCAGCAGTTTGCCGCTGTCGTCGCGCACTCCGAAGGGCAGGGGCTGGCCGACCTTGAGTTGGTCGGTCACCAGCCGGAGCAGGTCTATGGCCACAGTCAGGCCTCGGAAGGATCATCAGCAGCCTGGCCCCGGGCTGCGCGGTACTGCCACCCGGCCACTTTAAGCGCGGCCTGCCCGGCCTGGTGGGCAGAACAGCCATGCCAAGGCCGTACAGACCTGCGCCCGGGGCCGCCGGCGTGCGGCGTCAGGGCTGCAACTGCTCGGCCACCTGCTGGCGCAGGTGCTCGGCCAAGGCGCGCCGGTCGGCATGCGCAGTGGCCTGCGGCAGCAGCAGGCTCACATGCACCCGCAGGCCGTCTGCACAGGCCACCCGCCACAGGCTTTGCAGCAGCGAGGTGTCACCCATGTAATGCACCGCCGGGCTGCAGTGGTGCCGGTGATCGGCAAAGCGCAACACCGCCAGCTGTACCGGCGTGCCGGTGGCCACTGCGGCCTGCAGCAGGTTGGCATGGAAGGGCAGCGGCACCGGGCCGGTGCCGGTGGTGCCCTCGGGAAAGACCGCCACAGTCTGCCCGGCGCGCAGCGCCTCGGCCATCGCATGCACCACCCGCAAGGCATCGCGCTTGCGCTCGCGCTCGATGAACAGGGTGCCGGCACCCCGGATCAACCAGCCGAGCAAGGGCCAGCGCAGCACATCGGCCTTGGAGACAAAGCGGGCGTGGGGCACCACCGCATGCAGGGCGGCGATGTCGAGCCAGGACACATGGTTGGCCAGCAGCAGGGTGGCGCCCGGCCGCGCCGCGCCCCGGGCCTGCAGGCCCACGCCCAGGGCCCGCAGCAAGCCGGCCGACCACCAGCCGATGCGGGCCTGGCGCCCGGCCGGGTCCAGCGACGGGAAGCGCAGGGCCATCAGCGCCACGCCATGCAGCACATGCATCGCCAGGCGCAGCACCCGCCACAGCGCGAGCGGCCAGCGCTTCATCAGGCGGGCTGGACTGCGGCCGGCGCCTGGTAGGCCAGCGTGCCCGCCACCACGGTCACCCGCACCCGGCCCGGCAGGGCCGTGCCCGTGGCCTCAAACGCAAACGGCGTGTGCTTGCCTTGACTGAGCAGGCCCTGCGGGGCCACCGTCCAGGTGGCCTGGGGGTCGAAGATGCACAGATCGGCCACCCCACCCGCCACCAGTTGGCCAGCCGACGAAGCCAGCGAGCCCAGCGCATCACCCAGCACCCGCACCGGCCCGCTGGTGATGCGGGCCAGGGTGGCGGGCAAGGACAAGCCGCTGTCGGCGCCCCACTTCAACGCCAGACTGAGCAGCAGTTCCAGCCCGGTGGCCCCCGGCTCGGCTTCGCCAAAAGGCAGGTTTTTTTCGTCGGCGCCCACCGGGTTGTGGTCGGACACCAGCGCGTCCAGGGTGCCGTCGGCCAGCGCGGCTCGCAGGGCCGCTCGGTCGGCACCCTGGCGCAGCGGCGGCGTGAGGCGCATCGCCGGGTTGAAGAAGCCGATGTCCACATCGGTCAGGTGCAGCGAATTGATCGACACGTCGCCAGTCACCGGCAGGCCCTCGGCCTTGGCGGCGCGCAGCAGGGCCACGCCTGCGGCCGACGACAGGCGGCACAGATGCACCCGGGCACCGGTGCTGCGCATCAGCTCGATCAGGGTCAGCAAGGCCACGCTCTCGGCGATGGCCGGGATGCCAGACAGGCCGAGCCGGGTGGCCACCGCGCCGCTGGCGGCCACGCCCTTGCCCAGCCAGGCATCCTGCGGCCGCAACCAGACCGTGTAGCCGAAGGTCGCGGCATATTGCAGCGCGCGCTGCAGCACCAGGGTGTCGGTGATCGGCGCCTCGGCCTGCGAGAAGCCGACGCAGCCGGCTTCGGTCAGCTCGGCCATCTCGGTCAGGGCCTGGCCGGCCAGGCCGCGGGTCAGCGCGCCCAGCGGAAACAGCCGGCACATGCTGAGCTTGCGGGCCCGGAACTTGAGCATCTCCACCAGGCCGGGCTCGTCCAGCGTGGGGTCGGTGTCGGGCGGGCAGACCAGGCTGGTCACGCCGCCGGCGGCGGCGGCCCTCAGCTCGCTCTCGAGCATGCCCTCGTGCTCCTGGCCGGGCTCGCGCAGGCGCGCCGCCAGGTCGACCAGGCCGGGCGCGACAACGCAGCCCGTGGCGTCTATCAGCCGGTCGGGCTGGAAATCGGCGGACACCCGGCCCAGGCTGAGGATGCGACCGGCGGCAATCGCCACATCGCCTGCTTCGTCGCGGCCCGAGGCGGGGTCGATCAGCCGGCCGCCCTTGATGAGGATCTTCATGCTTCGTTCCCCGCGATGATCGACATCACCGCCATGCGCACCGCGATGCCGAAGGTGACCTGGGGCAGGATCACGCTGTGGCTGCCGTCGGCCACCGACGAGGCGATCTCGACCCCGCGGTTGATCGGCCCGGGGTGCATCACGATGGCATCGGGCTTGGCCAGGCCGAGCTTGGCGTCGGTCAGGCCGTAGTTCTTGAAGAATTCACCGGCGCTGGGCAGCATCGCGCCGCTCATGCGCTCGTTCTGCAGGCGCAGCATGATGATCACGTCGGCACCACGGATGCCCTCGGCCATGTCGTGGCAGACCCGCACCCCCATGCCCTGGAAATCCCCCGGCACCAGGGTCTTGGGGCCGACCGCGCGGATGTCGGGCACACCCAGGGTGGTCAGCGCATGGATGTCCGACCGGGCCACCCGGCTGTGCACGATGTCGCCGACGATGGCCACGCTGAGCTGGGTGAAATCGCGCTTGAAGTGCCGGATCGTGTACATGTCCAGCAGGCCCTGGGTCGGGTGGGCATGGCGGCCGTCGCCGGCATTGACCACATGCACATGCGGCGCGCAATGCTGGGCGATCAGGTAGGGTGCACCGCTCTCGCTGTGGCGCACCACGAACATGTCGGCATGCATGGCCGACAGGTTGGCGATGGTGTCGAGCAGGCTCTCGCCCTTGCTGGCGCTGCTCTTGGCGATATCGAGGTTGATGACATCGGCCGACAGGCGCTTGGCGGCGATCTCGAAGGTGGTGCGGGTGCGGGTGCTGTTCTCGAAGAACAGGTTGAACACGCTCTTGCCGCGCAGCAGCGGCACCTTCTTGACCTCGCGGTCATTGACCGACAGAAAGGTGCCCGCAGTGTCCAGGATATGGGCCAGCACCTCGCGCGGCAGGCCCTCGATGGACAGCAGGTGGATCAGCTCGCCCTGGCGGTTGAGTTGGGGGTTGCGTTTATGCAGCATGCCGGCCTAGCCCTTGATGCTGAAGGTGAAGCCGCCCGACTCGGCGCGGGCCAGGGCCAGCTTCTGGCCGGCGGGCAGGCTGATCTTGGCGGCGGCGTAGGCCGGCTGGATCGGCAGCTCTCGGCCACCGCGGTCGACCAGCACCGCCAGCGTGACGCTGGCCGGCCGGCCGAAATCGAACAGCTCGTTGAGCACCGCCCGGATGGTGCGGCCGGTGAACAGCACATCGTCGAGCAGCAGGATATGGGCACCGTCCACCGCAAACGGGATCCGGGTGGGGTCGGTGCCGCCGGCCATGCCGCGGGCGCCGAAATCGTCCCGGTGCAGGGTGCTGCTGATCACCGCGGGCTTGCCCAGCGCGGGCAGATCGCTGGCCAGGCGCTCGGCCAGCCAGGCGCCGCCCGACCAGATGCCCATCAATGCCATGCCGGGGCGCCACAGGGCCTGCACGCCGCTGCGCAGGTCGGTGTAGAGGGCCTCGGCGTCGAGGTTCAGCTTGCTCACTGGCGTGCCTTCGTGCTGCGCACTGCGGGATTCGCCCTCGGGGCGGCCCGGCGGGCTCATGGGTGGGGGGCCTGGTTCAGGCTGCGAATGTATTGGTCGAGGATGACGGCAGCCGACGCTGCATCGACATCGGCCGCGCCGGCAGACAGCGCCTCGGTGGTGCTGTAGCGTTCATCCACCTCATGCACCGGCAGCGCGAAGCGGCCGCGCAACTGCCGGCCAAAGCGCTGGGCCCGCCGGGTATTGTCGTGCGGCGCACCGTCGGGGTGGCGCGGCACGCCGATCACCAGCGCGTCGGGCCGCCACTCGCGCACCAGCCGGGCGATCGGCTCGAAGCGGGACTCGCCCTCGGCGGCGATCGTAGTCAACGGGCTGGCCTGGCCCAGCAGGGTGTTGCCGGTGGCCACGCCGGTGCGCTTCAGGCCATAGTCGAATGCCAGATAGGACAAGGTGGCCGGGCGCCCGCCGGTCATGCCGCGGTCACCCCCGGCCGGCCCGGCGCCGCCCAGCGCACAGGCTCAACCATGACCCGCCTCGGCGCTGAGCATGCGGGGATCGAAACCCAGCAGCGCCAGCGCCCGTGCATAGCGTTGCTCGACCGGGGTGTCGAAGATCACCTCGGGCACCGCGTCCACGGTCAGCCAGCCGTTGCGGCCAAGCTCGTCCTCCAGCTGGCCGGCGCCCCAGCCGCTGTAGCCCAGGGTCACGAGCAGGCGCTTGGGGCCGTGGCCCTGGGCCAGCGCCTCCAGCACGTCCTTGCTGGTGGTCATCTGCAGGCCACCGGGGATCTTGAGGGTGCTGCTGTACTGCGCCGCGCCCAGCCTGCCGCTGTCCGGCGGGGCCTCGTGCAGCACGAAGCCGCGCTCGGTCTGCACCGGCCCGCCAAAGTACACCGGCTGCGCGCCCAATTGCCCAGGCTGCAGGGTCAGATCGACCTTCTCGAACAGGTTCTGCAGCGTGATGTCGATCGGCTTGTTGATGACCAGGCCGAGCGCGCCCTCCGCGGTGTGCTCACACAGGTAGACCACCGCACCGGCAAAGTTGCCGTCGACCATGCCGGGCATGGCAATCAGGAACTGGTTGGTGAGGTCGATGCGGCCCGGCGTCATTGGCGGGATTCTAATGATCGGGGACACTGCGGCGGTGACCGATCACCCCACCCACCCTGCCCCACCGATGGCCTGCGCGCTGGTCTGGTTCCGGCGCGACCTGCGCGCGGACGACCATGCGGCGCTGTTCCATGCGCTCAAGGCGGCGCGCCAGGTCTGGTGCGCCTTTGTCTTCGACAGCGCCATCCTCGACGGCCTGCCGCGCGCCGACCGGCGGGTCGAGTTCATCCGTGACAGCCTGGTCGATCTGGACACCCAGCTGCGCGACCTGGGCCTGGCGCACGGCGTGGCCGGGGTAGGCCTGATCGTGCGCCACGGCGATGCCTGCCAGGCCCTGCCCACGCTGGCGCGTGAGCTGGGGGTGCAGGCGGTCTACGCCAACCATGACGACGACCCGGCCGCGCTGGCCCGCGATGCCCGGGTACGCGGCCACCTGGCCGACATCGGCGTGGCCCTGCACACCAGCAAGGACCATGTGGTGTTCGAGCGCAGCGAGGTGCTCACCGCCAGCGGCAGCCCCTACAGCGTGTTCACCCCCTACAAGAACGCCTGGCTGCGCAAGATCGACCCCTTCTACCTCAAGGCCTACCCGGTGGCCCGGCATGCGGCCACGCTGGCGCCTGCGCCGGTGGCCCTGGGCATCCCGACCCTGGCGCAGATCGGCTTTACCCCCACCAATCTGCACCAGCTGCGCCTGCCGGCGGGCAGCGGCGGCGGCCAGGTCCTGCTGGACGAATTCATCGACCGCATCGACGATTACGGCGATCACCGCGACTTCCCGGCCATCAAGGGGCCCAGCTACCTGGGCGTGCATCTGCGCTTTGGCACCTTGTCGATCCGGCGGCTGGCCCATGCCGCCTGGCAGCGCATGCAGGGCGGATCGCGCGGCGCCGAGGTCTGGCTGTCGGAATTGATCTGGCGCGATTTCTACCACCAGATCCTGCACCACCACCCGCGGGTGGTGGGCCACAGCTTCAAGCCCGAGTACGACGCGCTCAAGTGGGACCACGGCAAACACGCCGACGCGCTGTTTGCGGCCTGGTGCGAGGGTCGCACCGGCTACCCGCTGGTGGACGCGGCAATGCACCAGATCAACCAGACCGGCTATATGCACAACCGGCTGCGCATGGTGGTGGCCAGCTTCCTGACCAAGGACCTGGGCCTGGACTGGCGCCGCGGCGAGGCCTACTTCGCCACCCACCTCAACGACTTCGACCTGGCCGCCAACAACGGCGGCTGGCAATGGGCGGCATCGACCGGCTGTGACGCCCAACCCTATTTCCGCATCTTCAACCCGGTGGCGCAGAGCGAGCGATTCGATGCCGAGGGCCGCTTCATCCGGCGCTACTTGCCGCAGCTGGCGGCCTTGCCCGACAAGCTGATCCACGCGCCCTGGCTGGCCCGGCCGCTGGAACTGCAGGCCGCCGGCGTGGTGCCGGGGGGCAACTACCCGCTGCCGGTGGTGGCGCATGAGCTGGCGCGCGAGCGCACGCTGGCCCGCTATGCCGCGGTCAAGGGCGGACGCGCCGGCGGCTGAGCTTGCCGCCGCCGGGCATCATCACGCTGCGCGGGCCCCACGGCGCCGGGCCTGCGATGTGCCGATCAACAGCCGGCCGCCGCGTGCCGGCCGGTCCGCTGGCCTCGCTGCGGCTCAGCGCGTGACGATGCTGGTACGCGACAGCAGGCCGCCAAACCGGCGCGCCCACTGGCTCAGGCCGGCTTCGTCGCCCTCGAAGACCTGGCCCAGAAAGGCCATCGACAAGGCCTGGGTGGCCGCCTTGACCTGGGCATTCAGCCCGGCACCGCCGCTGTAGCCCCGGTCGCTGAAGATGTTGTGCGAACCGCCCTCGAAGACCGCCAGCGCCTTGAGCGCAGCGCCCCCGGTGGCTTCATACACCGCCAGCCGGTCGCTGGCCGGCGAGAAATAGCCAGGGATGCGGATGATGTCCTCGGTGGCGGTGATATGCAGGCTGGGCACGCCGATGCCACCCAGCACCTGGCCTGCCGAGGCTTCACCATAGAAGGGCGGGGCCGAGATCACGATGGCGGCCTTCAGGCGCGGGTCGCGCAGGTTCACGGCCTGGCCATTGCGTTCGATCTGGGCGCCCACCGCCAGCAGGGTGGTGTTGGCACCATAGGAGTGCCCAGCGGCGACCAGCCGGCGCCTGTCGATCTGCAGGGCCAAGGGCCCCTCCAGGATCTGGTCGAGCGCAAAACGCAGGTCATGCACCCGGGCCAGTGCCTCGCTTTCCTGCGCTGCGGCCTGCAGGCGGCCGACCGTACTGAACACATTGCCGGTCCAGATGGCGCGGTCGCTGCCCACATGCTGCAGGTGCAGGCTGGCATAGCCCCGGCTGGCCCAGAATTGGCCCAGGTAGGTGTAGCCGCGGCGCGACCCGCCGATGCCGTGCGAGAACACGATCAAGGGCACCGGGCGCTGCACCGAAGCCAGCGCCGGCCAGTACAGGCGCACCGGCACCGCGCGATCCCGGCGGGCGTCGTGCCAGTCAAACTCCTGCACGCTGAAGGCCGCATCGGCGGCCGCAGACGCCGCCGCAGTGGCCTGCAGTGGCTGCCCCAGCGGCGCGTCGGCCTGTGCCGCGACCGCGCCACAGACCAGCACCAGCAGCGCCGCCAGCCCGGCCCGCGCCTGCCGGGCCGCACGGGCCGCCCGGCCCGGGCCCGTGCCGGCCACCCCCAGATCAGAACAACTCGACATCGCCGGCCTTGGTGTCATCCTGCAACTCGCCCTGGGCGCTCAGCGCGGCAAAGCTGCAGACCTGGTCGCGGCCATGGTGCTTGGCCCAGTACACCGCCCGGTCGGCGCGGTCGAAGGCCAGGCTCGGGGTGTCACCCGGCAGCACCTCGGCATAGCCCATGGACACCGTGATCGCGCCAACCTGCGGAAAGGTGAATGTCTGCAGCGCCGTGCGCAGGCGATGCAGCGCCAGGCCGGCGTCGGCATCGCTGCGGCAGCGCATCAGCACCACGAATTCTTCGCCGCCGAAGCGGTAGAGCCGGTCGTGGTAGCGGAACACCGAGCGCATCAGGCGCGACAGCAACAGCAACACCTCGTCGCCGATCAGGTGGCCGAAGGCGTCGTTGACCCGCTTGAAGTGGTCGATGTCGAGCACGCCGATGTAGTGCGCCTGGGCTGCGCAATGCCGGCTGCGCTGCCCGGCACCCACCACCAAGGCCGCGCCAGCAGGGGGCGCGGCCGGCTGGGCCGGGGCGGTCAGCGCCAGGCGGTTGAAGGCGTCATCGAAGGTCTTGCGGTTGAGCAGGCCGGTCAGGGTGTCGCGCTCGCTGTAGTCGAGCAGGGACTGGAAATTGCGGAACACCCGCAGGATGCTGCCCACCTGGCGGATCGCGGCGGTGGACAGTGCCTGTTCGGTCTCGATCTCGAGCACACCGGCGACCTGATGGTCGCTGAACAGCGGGAACACCGACAGGCAGGGCTGGCCCGTCTGCAGCACCACGTCCTGGGCCAGCAGGGCCTGCTGGCGAGCCGGGCATTGGGCCAGCCGGGGCAGCGATTCCAGCGGCGTCCAGACCGGATCGGCCAGGGCCACGGCATCGCCGGCGCCCTGGCGCGCCCGGGCCAGCCAGCGCCGGTCGGACGGATCGCCCACGCAGCGGTAGATCGACACCGCCAGCGGCCGCAACAACTCCTGCAGCACACCGGCCAGATTGACGTCGAGCAGATCGCGGTCGCGAAATCCGGTCAGATCTGCCAGCCGTTCCACCACCTGGGTCATGCCTTGCTCCGAAACCTAGCTTGCACGGGCTCTGGCGGCCCTGATCCCGCCCCGATCCTGATCAGACGCCAGGCACGCGACGTGCGTAACGCGCTACCAGGCTCAGCAATTCTTCTTCAACATAGGGCTTGCCCAAGTAGTGATCAACACCCAATTCGGCGGCGTAATCACGGTGCTTCTGGGCGATGCGCGAAGTGATCATGATCACTGGCAGCTGGCTCAGGCGCTGGTCGCTGCGCATATTGCGCACCAGGTCAAAGCCGTCCATGCGGGGCATCTCGATGTCGGTCAGCAGCATTGCAGGCACCTCGGCGCCGAGCTTGTCCAGCCCATCCAGGCCGTCCTTGGCCACCGCCACCCGGTAGCCCTCTCGCTCGAGCAGGCGTTGGGTGATGCGGCGCACGGTGAGTGAATCGTCGACCACCAGCACCAGCGGCGCCAGCCGGCCAGGGCCATCGACCTGTGGCTGGCCGTCTGCGGGCGGCCGGCTGTCGGCCAAGCGCGCGGCCCGCATGGCCGCATGCGCCGCCTCGCCGTACAAGGTGGCCAATGCCACCGGGTTGTAGATCAGCGCCGGCAGGCCCGAAGGCAGCAAGGTCATGCCGACCAGGGCAGGCACCCGTGCCAGCTGCGGACCGAGGTTCTTGACCACCACTTCCTGGTTGCCGATCACCTCGTCGACATGCAGCACCACCCGCTGGGCCGCGCTGCGCATGATCACCACCGGCGCCGCGCGCCCGGCCAGGATGCCGCGTGCGCTGCCCTGCAGCAGGCCGTCGAACCAGTAGAAGGGCAAGGCCTGCCCGGCCTGGTTGAACTGGCCGGTCTCATAGGCCTGCGTCAGCTCGGCCAGCGGCACGCGCCGCACCAATTCCACCAGCGTGGACGGCACCGCGAAGGCGCGCTCGCCGCAACGCAACATCACCACCTGGGTGACAGCGGTGGTCAGCGGCAGCACCAGGCGGATGCTGGTGCCCTGGCCCGGCGCGCTGGCGGTTTCGATGCGGCCGCCCATGGCATTCACATCGGTGAGCACCACATCCATACCCACCCCGCGACCGGCCAGGTCGGTGATGGTGGCGGCGGTGCTGAAGCCGCTCTGGAAAATCAGGTTGGCCAGTTGTGACGGGTCGGGCGTGGCCTGGGCATCGAGCAGGCCCATGGCCAGGCCGCGCGCCTGGATGGCCACCAGGTCGAGGCCGGCGCCATCGTCACGCACCTCCACCGCCACCTCGTTGCCCACCTGGGTGACGGCCATGGTGATGGTGCCGACCGGCTCCTTGGCGGCGGCCTGGCGTTGCGCCTGGGCCTCGATGCCGTGCACCACGCAGTTGCGCAGCAGGTGCTCGAAGGCCGGCAACATGCGGTCGAGCACGCCGCGGTCGATCTCGACGCCACCACCTTCGATGTCAAGCCGGACCGACTTGCCGGTCTCCTTGGCGGCCTGCCGCACCACCCGGTACAGGCGCTCGGACAGGCCTTCGAACTCGACCATCCGGGTGCGCAACAGGTCGTCCTGCATGTCGCGGGTCATCCGGGCCTGGTGTGCCAGCGCGTCTTCGGTGGACTGCAGGGTACGCTGCAGGCCGCGCTGGACGGTGGCCACGTCGGCCACCGACTCGGCCATCATGCGGGTCAGCTCCTGGAAGCGCGTGAAGCGGTCCATCTCGAGCGGGTCGAATTCCATCAGCGCGGCGCGCGCGGCCTCCAGCCGGGTGCCGATCTGGGTCTCGGCCTGCAGCTCGATGTCGCGCAACTGCGAGCGCAGGCGTTCCAGGTTGTCGGTCAGATCGCTCAGGCCGCCGCGCAGCTGGGTGACATCGCTTTCGATGCGGGCCCGGGTGATGCTCACCTCGCCTGCGTGGTTGACCAGCCGGTCCAGCAAGGGCGCGCTGACCCGCACCGAACCGGCTGCCGCCAGGCCCGCCGCACGCACTTCGCCGGCGGCGGCCTGGTCCGGGTCCGGCACGAACCGGTGCCAGTCGATGGCCACCGGCAACGCGCCCGCATCGGCTGCGGCACTGGGCCGGACGGGGGCGCGGGCCGTTGGCGCAGGCAGCACAAGGCCGGCTGGCGCAGGTGCGGCGGCGGGCCCGACCGGCGCCATCGCGCGGGCGGGTGCCGACTCGGGCGCTGCCGGTGGCGCCACCGGCGTCTTGCGCAGCAGGTCGAAGCCGGCTTCCAGCAGGTCGGCATGTGAAACCAGGCCTTCCACCGCTGCGGCCGTGGTGCGCTCGGGGTCGGCGCTCAGGCGTTCGACCTGGGTTTCCAGCCGGTGTGCCAGCTCGCCCAGACGCATCGCGCCGGCCAGGCGGGCACTGCCCTTGAAGGTGTGCAGGCTGCGCATGCAGGCCGATGCGGCCGCGCGTGCCGAAGGGTGCTGGACCCATTCACGCAGCCGGGTCTGCAACTGCAGCAGCAATTCCTGTGCTTCTTCGACAAAGATCGGGAACAGCTCGGCATCGACCGCATCGACCTGATCGATGTCGTCGTCGAAGGCCGGGCCGGCATCCGACACCCGCTGCGGCACGGGCGCTGGCGCGGCCGCCGCCATGAAGGGGCGCAGGGCGGGGCGGCCCAGTTCGGCGCCAGGCAAGGCTACCGGGGCGGGCGCCGGGGGCACCGGGGCTGCCGCTGGTGCCGGCTCGGGCGCTGCCTCGGCCTGCGGGGCGGCATGGGACAAGCCATGCAAGGCCTTCAACAGCGCGGCATCGGGGCTGTTGAGAAAGCCTGCCGCGAACAGATGCAGCAGGCGCCGGATTTCATCGGACGCCTGCACGAAGACACGGGCCTCCTGGCCCTGGCCATGGCCGCGTGCCTGCGAGCGGTCCAGCGCATGTTCAAGCTCGCGCGCCAGCTGCGAAAGCTCGGTATAGCCCACCGCGCCGGAATTGCCGGCCAAGGAATGGGCCAGGGCCACCGCCACTTCGCCCACCCGGCGATGCTGCTCGAGAGACCATTCGGCGAGCTCGACCGAGAGCCGACGCGACAGCTCGTCGGCCTCGTTGAGGTAGATATTGAACAGCGGGATGCCGATGCGCAGCGGCCCGATCTGGCGGTAGGCCTCGCTGTCAACCTGGCCACTGCCAGGCATCCGGCCGGTGCCCTCGGGCGCGACAGCCTCGCTCGGAGCCGGATCGGGTCGCGACGGCGCCGGGCCGGCCAGCACCTCGGTGGGGTCGGGCAGCGCCGGCGCTGGCGCCGGCGGCATCGGCTCGAGCTCGTCGAGCATCAGGTCCAGGCTCAGGTGATCGGCCGCGCCGCCGCCCAGCCTGGCATCGGCAGCCGGCGCCGCCGCAACGGGCTCGACCGGGCGCACCGGCATCGCGGGTGCAAATCCCAGGGCCTCCAGCCCCAGGTCGTCCAGGCCCAGGTCGAGCGACAGGGTTTCGGCCACCGGGATCGGTTCGTCCAGCGCCGACACCGGCGCCGGCCGGCCCATGGCGGCGTCGGCAGCCGGGCCTGAATCCGGGCCCGGCAGCGGCGACAGGTCGAGCGCCAGATCGGCCGGCCCGGCGGTGACGGTGTCCGGCAAGACGGCGGGCTCGGGCGCCGCCGGCACGCTGGCCCGCTGCAGTGGCTGCAGGTCCAGGTCGGGCAAGGCGGTGTCGCCCCCCAGGCCACCCGCCACGGTGTCGGCGCCCGGCACCGGGCTATCGAGCAGCGGCAGCGGCAGGCTGTCGGGCAGCAAATCCAGGTCTTGTGCAGACGGCAGGCCGGGCACGCGCAACTGCAAAACATCCGCCGGGGGCGTGGCCACCCGCGTGACGGTCTGCAAGAGTGCGCCCAGCGCCGCCGCGCCCGAGCGGCGCTGGCCGCCGCGCAAGGCTTCGGCCGGCTCGATCAAGCGCAGTGGGTCGAAGGCCTGTGCATCACCGGCCTCCAGCGCCGCGACCCATTGATCGAAATACTGGCAGGCCTCGAGGCTGAACTCGCGCATTTCGGCATCGACGGCACCGGGGCTTTCAGACAGCCGCGCGTTGTACATCTGCTCGCAGGCCCAGGCAGCGTCGCCGAAGGGCCGCAACCCGACCATCCGGGCGCTGCCCTTGAGGGTGTGGAAGGCGCGCCTGACCGTGGTCAGGGCTTCGCGGTCGTCATGGCGGTTCTGCAGATCGCCCAGGGCCTGGCGGGCGGTCTCCAGCACCTCGCGTGCCTCGTCAAGAAAGACCTCGCGCATCTCCGGGTCGTCTTCCAGCCCGCTCGAGACCTGCGCCGGCGCGGCCCCGCCAGCGTCCAGGTCTGCCGGCCCGGTCGCCGGTTGGGTCGGCAGGTCCAGGCCACGCGCCAACCCCGGGCTGCCGGCATCCGGGCCCGAGGGTTTGGCATCCGCAAAGGGATGCACGCCGGGCTGGGTGCTGGACAGGGCGGCCGATGCGCTGCGCTCGCCCTGGCCGGTCAACATGGGCAGGCCCTGGCTGCCCAGGCTGGCCGCGCCGCGCTGGGCCACCCGGGCCTGTTTGACGATGCGGTCGAATTCCAGCGTCACCGCCAGCGCATCGGTATCGGCCGGCGAGCGGTCATGTTCGGTGGCCGGGCCGTTGATTTCGTCAAAGCCGGTAGGCCGGTCTTCACGCGCCATCACCGCCGACAGCGACCCGGTCTCGGGATCGAACCGGAACAGCGACTTGGCCATTTGCGGCTGCACGCTGACCATGTCGATCAGAAAGCTCAGCGCGCCCAGGTTGTCGGCCAGGCGGTCGAAGGTGCCGGTCTCGATGGCACGCTGCGGCTGGACCTCGGTGCTGGCCAGTGCGTCCACATCGTCGCGCATGCGCAGCACGGCCTGCGAGGCCTGGTCCAGACCCAGCACCGACAACACGCCGCGCATGGCCGACAACTGCGCGGGCACCGGGATCAGCACCTCGCGCTGGCGCGGGTTGCGGAAATACAGGTCGATGTTCTTTTCGATTTCAGACAGCGTGGCGCGCAATTCCTGCACCACGCTGCCCATGGTCTGGCGGTCGGAGACCCGGCGGTAGAGCTCCTCCATCCACAAATCGAGGGTGCCCGGGTCGCGCGCCTGGCGCACCGCGTCGATGCGCTGGGCCAGCCGCTGGATCCGCAATGGGCCGTCGGCATGGTCGAAATCGCCATCGTCGAGCGACGCTTCGAGGTAGAGCAATGCGGTCGCCACCTCCATCGCCAGGTCGGCCGGTGGCTCGACGCCCAGCGCGGCAGTGTGGGCGATGGCCACCTGCATCGACCGGCCCAGCAGGCCGCCGTCGGGGTAGAGGCGCACCAGCGAATCGGAGACCAACACGAACTGCTCGGCCAGACCGCCGATGCGGGCCAGATCGCCCCCCGCCACGGCCGACCAGACCTCTTTGGCCGCGATCACGCGCTTGCGCGCCTGCGCCACCCAGGCCGGATCGAAGCGCCCGAGCTTGGCGCGTTCGTAATCGACCGCCACCGCGTCGCTCAGCTGGTAACCGCGGCGCACCGCCTGCAGGCGCGGCCCGGCCTGGCGGTCATCGCGCGGCACCGCCTGGGCGCAGAAGAACAGCAGGTCATGTGCCAGGCGCTCGGACGGATCGGCGGCCTCGCCGGCGCGCAGCTGTGACAGCAGGCGCGAACCCAGGCGCTTGCTGTAGGCATCGAGTTGCACCAGGCCATCGGCCTGGGCTTCAAAGAAACCGGCGGCCAGCTGCCACAGGGTGGCCAGGCGCGCATGCGGTGCATGCGGTCCAGCCTGCAGCTTGCCTTGGCCCTGCGCCGTGGCCTGGGCGCCGGCGGCCAGCCCGGCGAACAGCTCGCTCATGCGTGCGGCCACACTGGGGGGCGCGCCGCGCATCATCGACAGCAGGTCGGACTCGATCCGGTTGAGCGTGGCTTCGTCAGGGTGGCGCACCGCCACCTGGGTGTCCAGCACGGCCTCGCGCCAGGCCCACTCGACCGACCACAGATCGGCCGGATGAATGCGCTGGGCCCCGGCCAGTTCCTGCAAGGCCTTGTATTGCGGGAACAGGGACAGGGTGGACACCGGCTTGCCGGCCAGGCGCCGATCGATGAATTCGAGCAAGGCAAAGGAGCCATGCTCGATCGCATCCACGGCGGCCGTGTTGAACAGCTTGGGCCGGCTGCTCAGGCGCTGCAGCGCCGCCTCGGCCGCCCGCAGCAACTCGGCCGCGCGGCCCAGGCCGACCAGTTCGAGCACGCCCACACTCTGGTGGATATGGCTGCGCGCCTGGCGCAGCACATTCGGGTCGACCGTATCCAGGTCGCCGCGCTGCTCCTGGTCCTTGAGGTAGCGGCGCAACGCCTTGTGCGCCGACTCGAGCGAACGGCGCAACTCTTCCTGCACCCAGGACAGGGCGCTTAAGGGGTCCTGCACACCAGGATCGCTGTTCGCCGACATGGGCTTTTGGGGTTCCTTGCTGCCGGGAGCGGAGGGGGTCGGTCAGTCGGGTGGCGGCTGGATCAGGCGATCTTGAAGCGCGACACCGATTGCCGCAGCTCCTCGGCCGTGCGCGAGAGTTCGCGCACCATCTGCGCGGTCGAGCGGGTGCCTTCGCCGGTCTGCGCCGTGACATTGAAGATGTGCTGGATATTGCTGGCCACCACGTTCGCCGACTATTCTACCAGCAGCACCGGCTCTTTGATCTCGTCGAGGAACGTCTCACCGCCGACGCCGCGAACGGCGGGGAGGAAGCCGTGACGGCGCTGGCCGATTTCCTTTTTGCCCAGCGCCGCGACGCCGAGGCGAAGCGGACGCTCGCGCGCCTCGTCATCGCCGGCGACCCGCCGGAGAAGCGCGCCGCGGCGCATTTCCGCAACGCGCAGGTTTTCAAAACGCAGAACGATCTCGCGAGCGCCGCCGCCGAACTGGCCGAGGCTGTGGCGCTCCAGCCCGAGGCCCGCGATTTCCAATTCGCCCTCGGCGAGTTGCACGCCGCGCGCGGGGACTTCGCAGCGGCGCAGGCCGCCTTCGCCAAGGCCCTGCAGTTCAGCAAGACTGACGCAGAGCGGGAGCTATCCGATCAGAAGCTGTTTGAAACCTTTCGCAACGACCCGTCCGCGGCGTCCGCGAAGCCGATCGTCGAGGGCCTGCCGGAGGCAAGGCCGGCGCTGGACGCGTACCTGGCAGCCATGGCGCGGGACGCCGCCACCGCGGAAAACGAAGCGGGCTGGCTGCGGCTGGCCCGCTGGAGCCTGTGGAATCGCGATCACAAAGGCGCGACGGACGCCGCGCAAAAAGCGCTCGCGAT
>JANNZD010000174.1:0-13139 GCA_031410435.1 Betaproteobacteria bacterium
GCGCTTCAGGTCCATCGGGTTCATGCCGGCGGCCACGTACTTCATGCCTTCGCGCACGATCGACTGGGCCAGCACGGTGGCGGTGGTGGTGCCGTCACCGGCGATGTCGCTGGTCTTGGAAGCGACTTCCTTGACCATCTGTGCGCCCATGTTCTGGAGCTTGTCCTTCAACTCGATTTCCTTGGCCACCGAGACACCGTCCTTGGTTACGGTGGGGGCGCCGAACGAGCGCTCGAGCACGACATTGCGGCCCTTGGGGCCGAGCGTGACCTTGACCGCATTGGCCAGGATGTTCACGCCTTCGACCATGCGGTGACGGGCGTCCGAACCAAAAATGACGTCTTTTGCTGCCATGTGTATATCTCCGGAATCAGTGAATGGGGTTTAGGTGCCTTCGCTCAACGCGCGCTTGTCGTGAAAGAAGGCGGAGCGAGCGGCTGTCAGGCTAGGCGGACGGAGCGCAGGAACCGGAACGTAGCAGCGCTACGTGAGGATTCCGAGCACCGCCCAACAACGTCTGGCAGCCGCGATTAGCCTTATTTCGCGACAACGGCGAAGAGGTCTTCTTCGCGCATCACCAGCAACTCGTCGCCGTCGACCTTGACGGTCTGGCCCGAGTACTTGCCGAACAGCACGCGGTCACCGACTTGCACGTTCAGGACGATGAAATCGCCCTTGTCATTGCGCTTGCCCGGGCCAACGGCCAGCACTTCGCCTTGATCAGGCTTTTCGGCGGCGTTGTCGGGGATGACGATGCCCGAGGCGGTCTTGGTTTCTTGCTCGAGGCGCTTGACGATCACACGATCGTGCAGGGGGCGAAGTTTCATCGTATCTCCTTGGATAACAGGTTTCAGCGTTAAGGACAGGCCGCCGTCATGGGGCCGGTTCACATGCTTGGCGCGCCGGCAGCTTGCGCCGCCGTTGCTTGCTAGCACTCATGCTTGATGAGTGCTAGCAAATGATTATAGGGGCGCTTGACCGACTTTCAAGGGGGTGCTGGCACGCCCAAGCCACTGCGTGGTCGTGGCCGCTTCAAGCCGGGCGCGCCCCGGGCGGGTCGGCTGCCGCCGGTTCAGTCCGGCAAGGTGTCGTCGTCTTCGCGGGTGGGCGGCGATTCGACCCGGTAGGCCTCATTGGCCCAGGCGCCCAGGTCGACGCCGCGGCAACGGTCACTGCAGAAGGGCCGCGCGGGGTTGTCCGGGCTGAACAGGGCCGGGCGCCGGCAGGTGGGGCAGGGCACCCGGCGGGCCGGGGTGGGCAGGGGGGTGTCCATCAGGCGCAGAGCGTGAGCTCGAAGGGCATGTCCACCGGCGCCGGGCGCAGGCGGCCGTCGGCGTCGGGCTGCATCAGGCGCACCGACACCATCAGCCGATGGCCGGAGATTTCAGGCACGATGTGTTCGCCGGGTTCCAGGCGCAGGCGCATCAGCTGGTAGGTCTTGCCGGCGGGCAGGCTCTGCTGGAACTGCCCGGCATGGCAGGCCACCTTGTGTGGCACGCCGGCCTCGCGCACCAGCTGCAGCAGGGTCTGCAGGGCTTCGGCCAGCGCTGCCAGCGTGGCCACCCAGCCCATCAGGTCGGCGCGGCGGCGCACTGGCTCGCGCTGCTGCCAGGCGTAGTAGGCCGGCAGATCGAACTCGCAGGTGCCGCCGGGGATGCTGATGCGGCTGCGCAGGCTGGTCAGCCACTCGTTGCCGGCCAGCGACTGGCCGGCCTTGCCGGGCTGCTGGTTGAGCTTGGCAAAGGCCTGGTCGATGCGGCCGATGACCCCGTCCAGCGCGGCCTGCGACACCTGCGGGTTGCTGCGGTAGGCGGTGAACTGGGCCTTGTGGCGCTCCAGCTCCTTGAGCAGATCGGACTTGAGGTCGGCACGCGCGGCGACCTCGAGAATCTCGAACAGCGTGACCAGGGCAAAGTGATGGTCGACCGCCGCGTCGCGGGGCAGCAGCTGGCCCAGGCGGTCAAACAGGTGTTCAAGCCTGAGCATCGTGCGGATGCTTTCGTTGAACGGGTATTCGTACAGGACCAAGTCGGGCTCTCTCGTCAAGCGGCCGCCGCAGCGGGCCGCCTCATCCTGGCGGATTGTTCCATAGCGCCCCGGGCTGGCCGCACCAGACGGCCCAGAGTGCTGCCACCTCGGCGGCCAGCGCGGCGCGGCTGAGGCCCTCGTTGTGGATCACCGCGTCGGCCAGCGCGCGCCGGGCCGGGCGCGCCAATTGCAGCGCGATCACCCGCTCGACCTGTTCGGCAGCCCAGCCTGAGCGTGCCACCACCCGCTGCACCTGGGTCTCGGGCGAGCAATCAACCACCAGGATGCGTTGGCAACGCTGGCGCCAGGGGCTGGCATCGCTCATCAGGGGCACGTCGAAGACCACCACGCTGTGGCTTGCTGCATCGGCCTGACGCTGGGCCTCCTGGCCGATCATCGGGTGCAGGATGGCTTCCAGCCGGCCCTTGGCCTGCGGGTCGGCAAGCACCCGTTCGCGCATCCGGGCGCGGTCAAGGGCGCCGTCGGCGCCTGCCACGGCATTGCCAAACTGCTGGCGCAGCGCCGGCATGGCGGCGCCGCCCGACACGGTCAGGGCATGGGCGATGGCGTCGGTGTCCACCAGGCTGGCGCCATGGGCCGCCAGCAGCCCGGCCACGGTGCTCTTGCCGCTGCCGATGCCGCCGGTCAGGCCGATGCTGCGGATCCAGGCTGCCGGCATCACAACCCGGGCCACAGCGCCTTGAGTTGAGCGCCGAAGAACAGCGCCGCGACACCGCCGCCCGCCAAGTAGGGCCCGAACGGGATCGGGATATTGCGGCCGTGGCCCCGGAACAGGATCAGGAAGATGCCGACCGCGGCGCCAACTGCCGAGGACAGCAGGATGATCGACGGCAGGGCCTGCCAGCCCAGCAGTGCGCCCAGCCCGGCCAGCAGCTTGAAGTCGCCCTCGGCCATGCCCTGGACGCCACGCAAACGCTTGTAGGCAAAGGCCACCGCCCAGAGCGAGAAATAGCCGAAGAAGGCGCCCAGGGCGGCGTCCGGCAGTGCCACCGGGGTCCATTGCAGCCAGGCCGCTACCAGGCCCAGGCCGACCAGGGGCAGGGTCAGGTCATCGGGCAGCAGGGTGGTGTCCAGGTCGATCAGTGCGGCGGCCACCAGCAGGGCCAGCGCGGCGCAATACACCGCGGTGGCGGCGCTGGGGCCGGCCAGCAGGGCGGCGGCGGCGAACAACCCGCCGGTCAGGGCCTCGACCACCGGGTAGCGTGCCGGGATGCGGCTGCCGCATGCCGCGCATCTGCCGCCCAGGCGCAGCCAGCCCAGCAGCGGCAGGTTCTCGTGCCAGGCCAGTTGATGGCCGCACTGCGGGCAGCGCGAGCGTGGGCGCGCCAGGCTGAGCGCCGGCAGCGCCTGCACATCGGCGGCCAGGGCCTGGCCCTGCTGGGCCAGTTGGGCGATGCGACCGTCCGGCACGCCCAGCACCCGGCCGATGGCCGCACCGTCCTGCAGGTAGCCAGCGGCGTCGCCCAGCCACTCGCGCTCCAGCATCAGCGGCAGACGGTAGATCACCACATTGAGAAAGCTGCCGATCGCCAGCCCCAGGATCGCCAGGGGCCAGGGTGACAGCAGCAAGGTCAGCCAGGGGGCCTGGGCCGCAGCACTGCCCATGCCGCTCAGACCACCGAGCCGATCTTGAAGATCGGCAGGTACATGGCGACCACGATGCCGCCAATCAGGGTGCCCAGGATCACGATGATGATCGGCTCCATCAGGCTGGACAGGCCCTTGACCATGTCGTCAACCTCTTCTTCATAGAACTCGGCCGACTTGGCCAGCATGTGGTCGAGCGCGCCCGACTCCTCGCCGATGGCCGCCATCTGGATCACCATGGTGGGAAAGACATTGGTGTTCTGCATCGCGGTGGTCAGGGCGCTGCCGGTGGACACATCGCGCTGGATCTTGTGGGTGGCTTCGGCATACACCGCATTGCCCGCCGCACCGGCCACCGAGTCGAGCGCCTCGACCAGCGGCACGCCGGCTGCGAACATGGTGGACAGGGTGCGGGTCCAGCGCGCAATCACCGATTTGTTGATCAGCACGCCGAAGATCGGGATGCGCAGCAGCAGGCGGTCCATCACCAGCTGCAGCTTCTCGGAGCGGCGCCACGACTGCATGAAGACATAGCCGCCGCCCACCAGGCCGACGATGATGAAGGGCCAGGTGGCGACGAAGAACTCCGACATCGCGATCACCACCAGGGTGGGCCCGGGCAGGTCGGCGCCAAAGGACGAGAACACGTCCTTGAAGGCCGGCACCACCTTGACCATGATGACCACCAGCACCACGAAGGCCACCAGCAGCACCGCCACCGGGTACATCAGCGCGCTCTTGATCTTGCTCTTGAGCGCCAGCGTCTTTTCCTGGTAGATCGCCAGGCGTTCGAGCAGGGCCTCCAGGATGCCGCCGGCCTCGCCGGCCTCGACCAGGTTGCAGTACAGCGCATCGAATTGCATCGGGTGCTTGCGGAAGGCCGAGGACAGGCTGGTGCCGGTCTCGACGTCGGCGCGGATGTCGCCCAGCAGCTTGGTCATGCGCGGGTTGGTGGCGCCGCGGCCGACGATGTCGAAGGCCTGCAGCAGCGGCACGCCGGCCTTCATCATGGTGGCCAGCTGGCGCGTGAACAGCGCGATGTCACGCTGCTTGACCGCGCTGCCTCCGCTGGTGCGGCGCTTCTTGACCTTGGTCAGCAGGATGCCCTGGCGGCGCAGGCTGGCGCTGACCGCCGCCTCGCCGCCGGCGCGGATCTCGCCGCGCAGGATCTTGCCGTTCTTGTCACGGCCCTCCCACTCGAAGACCATGTCCTTGACGTTTCGTGCGGCTGATGCAGTCGCCATTCGGGCTCCGGGATACGGGGGGGCGGGCGCCTTCAGCGCCGGCGTGCCGCCGCTTCGAAAAGGGCTGTCATTGGTTGGTGACGGCGATGATTTCTTCGAGCGAGGTGAATCCGGCGCGTACCTTGATCAGGCCGGACTGGCGCAGATCGCGCACCCCCTCGCGCTTGGCCTGGGCGGCGATGTCCATCGCCGAGCCCTCGGACAGGATGATGCGCTGGATCTCGTCGCTGATCGGCATCACCTGGTAGACCCCAACCCGGCCCTTGTAGCCGCTGTTGCAGGCCGCGCAGCCCACCGCCTTGAAGGGCCGCCAGTTGCCGTCCAGGTCCTCAGGCAGAAAGCCGGCGCGCAGCAGGGCCTCGCGCGGGTAGTCGGCCGGGGTCTTGCAGGTCTCGCACAAGCGCCGCGCCAGCCGCTGGGCGGTGATCAGGATCACGCTGGAGGCGATGTTGAACGGCGCCACGCCCATGTTGAGCAGCCGGGTCAGGGTGGTGGGCGCGTCATTGGTGTGCAGTGTGCTCATCACCATGTGGCCGGTCTGGGCGGCCTTGATGGCCACGTCGGCGGTTTCCAGGTCGCGGATCTCGCCGACCATGATGATGTCCGGGTCCTGGCGCAGAAAGGACTTGAGCGCCACCGAGAAGGTCATGCCGGCGCGGTCGTTGACATTGACCTGGTTGACCCCGGGCAGGTTGATTTCGGCCGGGTCTTCGACCGTGGAGATGTTCACCCCCGGCTGGTTCAGGATGTTCAGGCAGGTGTAGAGCGACACGGTCTTGCCCGACCCGGTGGGGCCGGTGACCAGGATCATGCCGTAGGGCCGCACGATGGCGGTGAGCAGGCGCTCTTTCTCGATCTTCTCGTAGCCCAGGGCCTCGATGCCGACCTTGGCCGAGGATGGGTCGAGGATACGGATCACGATCTTCTCGCCGAACAGCGTGGGCAGCGTGGAGACCCGGAAGTCGATGGCCTTGCTGCCGAACTTCATCTTCATGCGGCCGTCTTGCGGTACCCGCTTCTCGGAGATGTCGAGCCGGCTGATGACCTTGATGCGCGAGGCCAGCTTTTCCTTGATGGCGATCGGCGGCTGGGTGATCTCGCGCAGCTCGCCATCGACCCGGAAACGCACCCGGTAGTTGTACTCGTAGGGCTCGAAATGCAGGTCGGACGCGCGCAGGTTGATCGCGTCGATCAGCATCTTTTGCAGAAATCGCACCACCGGCGCGTCTTCGACCTCGGACGCGATCTCGGCCGATTCGGCCGGCCCGCTGTCGTCGGTGACATCGAACTCGAAGTCGTCGGCGGTCAGGGCCTCGAGGGTCTCGCTGGCGCTGGCGCTGTGGGTCTCCATCAGACGGGCCAGCTTGTCGTACTCGACCACCACCCATTCGGGCGACAGCTGGGTGGCGAACTTGATACGTTCCACCGCCTCCTGATCGGTCGGGTCGGCCCCGCCGATGAACAGGCGGTTGCCGCGTTTGCCCAGCAGCACCAATTGGTACTGGGTCGTCAGCTTGGTGTCGACCAGGCCCTTGGGCAGGCGCGTCAGGTCGACGGCAGACAGGTCGACCAGGGGCAGGGCCAGGGCATTGGACAAGGCATGGGCCAGGTCGAAGGCAGACACGGCGCCCGAGGCGATGACTGCCGCGATGAAGCTGATCTTGCGCTCGCGCGCCGACTTGGCCAGGTCTTCGGCGGCCTTACTGCTGAGCTTGCTGGCAGACACCAATACCCTCGCCACGCCGGAGAGGGAGGATTGCAGGTTGTCGGCCAGGATTTCCAAGGCAGGGACTGGGTCAGTCTCGGGTGGTGGCAACCGTCACACGATGGCCGGTCAAATGTTGACTGTAACCCGAAGCGCCACGCTGAACCGGGCACAGTTCACGCCTGTGAACGGGGCAAAAGCGGGCTGGTGCGAGCCGGTACAAGCAGGTACAAGCCAAGACGGACCGGGTGCTGTGCCCTGCCGGCCGACGATGAAGGTTTGGTCGGGGTGAGAGGATTCGAACCTCCGGCCTCTACGTCCCGAACGTAGCGCTCTACCAGGCTAAGCTACACCCCGATGGGGCCTCGCACGATGCAGGCAGCGCGGGCCGTCCAACCAGTCAATCGTCTCGCGTCGGGGTCTTGCGTCCCCTTGGCCATTTTCGGCTCCGCTTCCCTGGCGGGGAGCGGGTGTTGGTCAGGAAGATCTCTCGACCGACCGAGCACACAATTCTAGCAGAGCGTCGCGGGCCCTCGATGGCGGCAGCGCCGCGAGTGATTCGCGGGCCTTGTCGGATTCGGCGCGCGCGGCCTCGCGGGTAGCCTCGAGCGCGCCGGTGCGGCGCACGATGGCCAGGATTTCATCCAGGCGATCCGGCTCGCCATGCTCGATGGCATGGCGCATCAGTTGCCGCTCGGCGTGGCTGCAGCGCGCCATGGCCACCAGCAAGGGCAGGGTGGGCTTGCCTTCGCGCAGGTCGTCGCCCACGTTCTTGCCCAGGGCCAGGGTGTCGCCTTCATAGTCCAGCAGATCGTCGACCAGCTGGAAGGCGGTGCCCAGGGAGCGGCCGTAGTCGGCGCAGGCATCCTCGACTTCGCGGCCGGCATCGGCCAGCACCGCGCCCAGCCGCGCACTGGCTTCGAAGAGCTTGGCGGTCTTGAAGCGGATCACCCGCAGGTAGTCGTCCACCGCCAGGTCGGGGTCGTGCATGTTCATCAGCTGCAGCACTTCGCCTTCGGCGATCACATTGGTGGCGTCCGCCAGTACCTCCAGCACCCGCATGCGGTCTACGGCGACCATCATCTGGAAGGCACGCGAGTAGAGAAAATCACCCACCAGCACGCTGGCTGCATTGCCGAACAGCGCATTCGCGGTCTGGCGGCCGCGCCGCAGGGACGATTCATCGACCACATCGTCATGCAGCAGGGTCGCGGTGTGGATGAATTCAACCGTGGCGGCCAGCTCGAAGCGCTGCGGCCCGGCATAGCCCAGCGCCTCGGAGAACAGCAGCACCAGCCGGGGCCGGATGCGCTTGCCGCCGGCGCTGACGATGTAATGCGAGATCTGGTCGATCAGCGCCACCTCGCTGCTCAGGCGCTGGCGGATCACCAAGTCGACCTGCTGCATGTCGGCGGCCAGCGGGTCGGCAGCGGCCGGGGCAGAGGGGGTGAGTTGGGTCACGGGATGGCGCGCATGGAGTTTTTAAATTATAGGTAGCGCCGCCGCGCGGCTGCCGGCCGCAAGCGCCTGATGAAAAATCTTCGGCGGGCTGTTATACTTTTGGGTTCCTTCGGGTTGGCAGCTGGGCTGGGATGCCCGAGCCGCCGGCCTGGTGGTGTACCGGTGTTGTGCCGGTGTTGTGCCGGTACTGTCCTGAGGCAAGGCTTGCGAGCAGGCCCCGGGGTGGCTGACCTGGGCCCGGGCTCTCAACGGCGCGGGCCAGGCCGGGTTTCAAAACGGATCATTCAAAGGCATTACGCTTCAAAAGGCACTTATGTACGCGCTCATAAAAACCGGTGGCAAGCAATTCAAGGTTGCTTCCGGCGAAAAGATCAAGGTAGAACAGATAGCAGCGGACGTGGGCCAAGAGATCGTGATCGACCAGGTGTTGGCCGTCGGCAACGGCGCAGACCTGACGATCGGGACTCCCTTGGTGGCCGGCGCCACGGTGACCGCCACCGTGGTTTCGCACGGCAAGCACGACAAGGTTCGCATCTTCAAGATGCGGCGCCGCAAGCACTATCAGCGGCACGGCGGCCATCGTCAGACCTTCACCGAGCTGGAAATCGGCGCCATCGCCGCATGACCGCCCCTCACGTCTCCAGGAGTATTTGAACCATGGCACAGAAAAAAGGCGGCGGCTCAACCCGCAACGGCCGCGATTCCCAACCCAAGATGCTGGGCGTGAAGGTGTTCGGCGGCCAGACCATCACGGCCGGCGCGATCATCGTGCGCCAGCGCGGCACCCGTTTCCATGCCGGTGACAACGTCGGCATGGGCAAGGACCACACCCTGTTCGCGCTGACCGACGGCAAGGTGTCTTTCGCCATCAAGGGCGCGCTCAACCGCCACATGGTGATCGTCAGCCCGGCCTGATCCCGGCTGCATGCGGGTCCGCAAGCCCCGGCTCGCCGGGGCTTTTGTGTTTTTCGGGCCCGCGCATGCGCTGCCCACCAGGAGTTGAGCCATGAAATTCGTCGACGAAGCCACCATCGACATCGCCGCCGGTGCCGGCGGTGCGGGTTGCATGAGCTTTCGGCGCGAGAAGTTCATCCCCTTCGGTGGGCCCAACGGCGGCAACGGCGGCAAGGGCGGCAGCGTGTATGCGGTGGGCGACCGCAACATCAACACCCTGATCGACTACCGCTATGCGCGCCGCCACGAAGCCCGCAATGGCGAGGCCGGCCGCGGGTCTGACCAATTCGGCGCGGCCTCCGAGGACATCATCCTGCGCATGCCGGTGGGCACCATCGTGCGCGATGTGGACACCGACGAGCTGCTGGCCGAGTTGCTGGAGCCCGATGTGCCGGTGTTGCTGGCCAAGGGCGGTGACGGCGGCTTTGGCAACCTGCACTTCAAGAGCAGCACCAACCGGGCGCCGCGCCAGAAGACGCCGGGCTGGCCGGGCGAGGTCAAGAAGCTCAAGCTGGAATTGCGGGTGCTGGCCGACGTGGGCCTGCTGGGCATGCCCAATGCGGGCAAGTCGACCCTGATCACCGCGATCTCGAATGCCCGGCCCAAGATTGCCGACTACCCTTTCACCACCCTGCACCCCAATCTGGGCGTGGTGCGCGCCGGCCCCGAGCGCAGCTTCGTGGTGGCCGACCTGCCGGGCCTGATCGAGGGCGCCGCAGAAGGCGCGGGCCTGGGCCACCTGTTCCTGCGCCACCTGCAGCGCACCCGTCTGCTGTTGCATGTGGTGGACATGGCGCCCTTCGACGGCGTCGACCCGGTGGCGCAAGCCAAGGCCATCATCAAGGAGCTGCGCAAGTACGACGAATCGCTCTTTGAGAAGCCGCGCTGGATCGTGCTCAACAAGCTCGATATGGTGCCGATGGAGAACCGCGCCGCCCTGGCCAAGGAATTCGTCAAGCGCCTGCGCTGGAAGGGGCCGGTGTTCCAGATCTCGGCCTTGGCCCGCGAAGGCCTGGACCCGATGGTGCAGGCGATCTACGAGCATGTGGCGGCGGTGAAGGTGCAGGCGCCGCCCGAGGTCGATCCGCGCTTTGATGCGCCGCTGGCAGCGCCCGAGCCGCGGTCCGACCTGCTGGACGATTGAAGCGCGCAGCGGCAGGGGTTACAGATGTCAGACGCTTTGAAGGGTGCCCGGCGCATCGTCGTGAAGGTCGGGTCCAGCCTGGTCACCAATGAGGGCCGGGGCATCGATGCCGATGCGGTCGGCAACTGGTGCCGCCAGCTGGCGCTGCTGGCCGGCCAGGGGCGCGAGCTGGTGATGGTCAGTTCGGGTGCCATCGCCGAGGGCATGAAGCGTCTGGGCTGGCGCAGCCGGCCGACCGAGTTGCACGAGCTGCAGGCCGCTGCGGCCGTCGGCCAGATGGGCCTGGCCCAGATGTACGAGACCCAGCTGTCGCAACATGGCATGGGCAGTGCCCAGGTGCTGCTCACCCATGCCGACCTGGCCGACCGCGAGCGCTACCTGAATGCCCGGTCCACCCTGCTCACGCTGTTGCGCCTGCAGGTGATCCCGGTGATCAACGAGAACGACACCGTCGTCAACGACGAGATCAAGTTCGGCGACAACGACACCCTGGGCGCGCTGGTGGCCAATCTGGTGGAGGCCGATGCGCTGGTGATCCTGACCGACCAGCGCGGCCTGTATTCGGCCGACCCGCGCAAGGTGGCCGATGCGCGCTTCATAGCCACCGCCGCCGCCGGTGACCCGGCGCTGGAGTTGATGGCCGGCGGCGCCGGATCGGCCATCGGCCGGGGTGGCATGCTGACCAAGATCCTGGCCGCCAAGCGCGCGGCGGGCAGCGGTGCCAGCACCGTGATCGCCTGGGGCCGCGAGCCCGATGTGCTGCTGCGCCTGGCTGCGGGCGAGGCCATCGGCACGGCCTTGCTGGCCGGCACGCCCAAGCTGGCGGCGCGCAAGCAGTGGATGGCCGACCACCTGCAGCTGCGCGGTGCGGTGACGGTGGACGCCGGCGCGGTGCTCAAGCTGCGCGACGAGGGCAAGAGTCTGCTGCCGATCGGCGTGACCAGCGTGGAAGGCGACTTCAGGCGCGGTGACGTGATTGCGGTGCGTTCGGCCGACGGGCTGGAAATCGCCCGCGGCCTGGCCAACTATGCCTGCACCGAGGCGCGCCTGATCGCACGCAAGCCTTCATCTCAGATTGCCGGCCTGCTGGGCTTTGCCAATGAGCCCGAGCTGATCCACCGCGACAACCTGGTGTTGAGCTGAACCTTCAGCCAGCGGGCTGGTAGGCCCCGGCGATGGCGTGCAGGTGTTCGCGCTCGGCCGGCGCCAGGTAGGGCATCAGCAGGCTCAGCACATGGAAGGCGCCGCGGGACAGTGCAGCGGCGGCGCTTTCGGGCTCGAGTGCGCGGCGCGGGTCGCGCACGTACTCGTAGCTCAACCAGTAGGTCAACACCACCACCATGCTGCTGGCCACCGGCTCGGCCTCGCGCCGGTCTATGCGCATGGTGCTGTGGCGGTTCATGCCGTCCAGCACCTGCGCCACCGCGCGCGACTTGTTCTTCAACACGAACTGGAAGTGGGTCTCGAGCCGGCGGTTTTTGCTGAGCAGGTCATTCAGGTCGCGGTAGAGGAAGCGGTATTGCCAGATCAGCTCGAACAGCATGTGGAAGAAAAGCCAGGCGTCCTCGACATTGCGCACACTGTCGGCCGCCGACAGCAGATCGTTCAGGCCGCGCTCGAAAGCGGCGAACAAGGAGTTGATCAACTCGTCCTTGGCCGGGTAGTGGTAGTACAGATTGCCCGGGCTGATGCCCAGCTCGGCCGATATCAGCGTGGTGCTGACATTCGGTTCGCCGAAGCGGTTGAACAGGTCGAGCGTCACCTCGAGGATGCGCTCGGCGGTGCGGCGCGGCTTCTTGGCGGTGGATTTCGGCTCGGCCGAGGGGGGGGTGGCGGCTGGCATGGCGTGGCGCGAATCTAGCATCAAGCCCGGCCGGGGGTCTTGGCCGCCCTCCCTACAATCGCGCCCCATGCCCGCCGTCAGTTTTCAACAGGTCGCAAAGACCTACACAGGGGTGCGTGGCACTCTTCGCGCACTCGATGGGGTGTCGTTCGACATCGCCCAGGGTGAATTCTTCGGGCTGCTGGGGCCCAACGGTGCCGGCAAGACCACCTTGATCTCGATCCTGGCGGGCCTGACCCGGCCCAGCGGCGGCCGCGTCACGGTGATGGGCCACGATGTGCAGCGCGACGAGGCCGCCGCGCGCAAGGCCTTGGGCATCGTGCCGCAGGAGCTGGTGTTCGACCCCTTCTTTTCGGTGCGCGAGGCCTTGCGCATCCAGAGCGGTTACTTCGGCGTGCGCAACAACGACGCCTGGATCACCGAGCTGCTGGGCGAGCTGGGCCTGGCCGACAAGGCCGACGCCAATATGCGCCAGCTCTCGGGCGGCATGAAGCGGCGGGTGCTGGTGGCCCAGGCCCTGGTGCACAAGCCGCCGGTGATCGTGCTCGACGAGCCCACCGCCGGGGTGGACGTGGAATTGCGCCAGACCCTGTGGGCCTTCATCGCCCGGCTCAACCGCCAGGGCCATACCGTGCTGCTGACCACCCATTACCTGGAAGAAGCCGAGGCCCTGTGCCACCGCATCGGCATGCTGCGCCAGGGCAAGCTGGTGGCGCTGGACCGCACTGCCAACCTGCTGTCGGCCAGCGCCAGCACCATGCTGCGCTTCAAGACCGACCAGGCCCTGCCCGACCCACTGGCCCGGCAGGCCCGCATCACCGGGCGCATCGTGCAGCTCAAGGCGCGCGATGCCGCCGATGTCGAGAACCACCTGGCCCAGCTGCGCGCGGCCGGCGTCAAGGTCGAAGACCTGGAGATCGGCCGCGCCGACCTGGAGGATGTGTTCCTGGAGATCATGCAGGCCGGCAGCGCCTCGCCATTGCCGGCCCCGGGCCCGCGCGAGGTGGCCGCATGATCCGCCTGGCGGGCGCGCGCACGCTGTTCTACAAGGAGGTGCTGCGCTTCTGGAAGGTGAGTTTCCAGACCGTGGCCGCGCCGGTGCTCACCGCGGTGATGTACCTGCTGATCTTCGGCCATGTGCTGGAGGGCCGG
>JANNZD010000175.1:0-1863 GCA_031410435.1 Betaproteobacteria bacterium
GGCGACGAGATGCGCGGCGCCGTGGTGCGTGGCATCGCCCCGGCACTGGAGGCCGGCGTCACCCCGCTGGCTGCAGCGCTCAAGGACGGCGTGCTGGCCCAGCTGCAGCCGGGGGCCTGGAACATCGTGCTGGGGGTGGAACTGGCGCGCACCCTGCGCGTGAAGCCGGGCGACACCGTGACCCTGGTGGCCCCGGGCGGCCAGGTCACGCCGGCCGGCACGGTGCCGCGGCTCAAGAGTTTCACGGTGGCCGGCACCTTCGAGGCCGGCCATTACGAGTACGACAGCGGCCTGGCCCTGGTGCATCTTGATGATGCGGCCAAGCTCTACCGCCTGGACGGCCCGACCGGGGTGCAGCTGCGCCTGGCCGACCTGCACCAGGCCCGCGCAGTGGCCCAGCAGCTGACCCAGCAATTGCAGGGCCGCAGCGAGACCCTGCTGGTGCGCGACTGGACCCGCACCAACCGCAACTGGTTCGACGCGGTGCAACTGGAAAAACGCCTGATGTTCATCATCCTGACGCTGATCGTCGCGGTGGCGGCCTTCAACCTGGTGTCGACCCTGGTGATGACCGTGACCGACAAGCGTGCCGACATTGCCATCCTGCGCACTTTGGGCGCCAGCCCGCAGTCGATCATGGGCATCTTCGTGGTGCAGGGTGCGGCCAGCGGGGTGATAGGCACGCTCGGCGGGGTGCTGTTCGGCCTGCTGGTGGCGGTCAATATCGGCACCCTGGTGCCGGCGCTCGAGCGCCTGCTGGGCATGGCCTTCCTGCCCGGCAGCATCTACCTGATCAGCCGCATGCCCAGCGACCCGCGCCTCAGCGACGTGCTGCCGATCGCGCTGATCTCGCTGGTGCTGGCCTTCGTGGCTACGCTCTACCCGAGCTGGCGCGCCAGCCGGGTCAAGCCCGCCGAGGCGCTGCGTTATGAGTGAGGCGGCCACCGTGGCCGACGCCGAGCTGGTCCTGGCCTGCAGCGGCCTAGGCAAGCGCTTCACCGACGGCGGCCTGGACGTCAATGTGCTGCAGGGGGTGGACCTGGCGGTGCGGGCCGGCGAGACACTGGCCATCGTCGGTGCCTCGGGCTCTGGCAAGAGCACCCTGCTGCACCTGCTGGGCGGGCTGGATTCGCCCAGCGCCGGCAGCGTGCAGCTCAAGGGCCGCGCGCTGGCCGGGATGGACCCGGCGGCCCAGGGCGTCTGGCGCAACCAGCACCTGGGCTTTGTCTACCAGTTCCACCACCTGCTGCCCGAATTCACTGCGCTGGATAACGTGGCGATGCCGCTGCGCATCCGCCGCCTGGGCGTGGCCCCTGCCCAGGCAGCCGCGCGCGAGGCGCTGGCGGCGGTAGGCCTGGCCGGCCGGGTCGACCACAAGCCGGCCCAGCTCTCGGGCGGCGAGCGCCAGCGCGTGGCCATCGCCCGCGCACTGGTCACCCACCCTGCCTGCGTGTTGGCCGACGAGCCCACCGGCAACCTCGACCGCAGCAGCGCCGACACGGTGTTCGAGCTGATGCTGGGCCTTGCGCGCGAGCGCGGCACGGCTTTTGTGCTGGTTACCCACGACGCCACGCTGGCGGCGCGCTGCCAGCGGGTGCTGCGGCTGGAACAGGGGCGGCTGGTCTGAGCGTTGGGGGCCGCTGACCTTTGCTGGACTTTTGGTCTGCTTTGGGCTCGGTGCGGACCTTGCTTGGTGGCCTTGAAGCTGGCATTCGACGAACCCGGCGTGAGCGCCAGGCTGGCCTGGCGTGTTCTGCTCCGTGTCCCCCGCCGCCGGCAAGAACTTGCCGACGGCTCCTCCTCTACCTGCGCAGAACACGCCAGACCACCCTGGCGCTCCGGCACCGCCGTGGCACTGGCGCT
>JANNZD010000176.1:0-45183 GCA_031410435.1 Betaproteobacteria bacterium
CCGGTGGTGGATTTGCGCCTGTTTGGTGGCCGTAACTTCACGTTTGGCGTGCTGGCCACGTCGGTGGGCTACGGGCTGTTTTTTGGCAACGTGGTACTGCTGCCGCTGTGGTTGCAGCAGTGGATGGGCTACACCGCCACCCATGCCGGCATGGCGCTGGCACCGGTCGGGCTGCTGGCCATCCTGCTGACCCCGTTGGTGGGAAAGAAGGTGGCGGTCTGGGACCCGCGCTGGATGGCCAGCATCGCCTTCGGGATCTTCTTCGTGGTGCTGTGGCTGCGCGCCGGCTTCACCACCCAGACCGACCTGGCCCACATCATGGTGCCCACCGTGCTGCAGGGCGCGGGCATGGCACTGTTTTTCATCCCCCTGACCACCGTCAGCCTGGCCGGGCTGGACCCGCAGCGCATGCCTGCCGCAGCGGGTCTGAGCAACTTCGTGCGCATCACCGCCGGGGCCATGGGCACCTCGATCACCACCACGCTGTGGGAGAGCCGGGCGCAAATGCACCACGCCCACCTGGCCGAGGGCCTGCAGCAAGGGGGTGGCGCGCTGGCCGAGGCCCTGGCCGGGCTGCGCGCCGCCGGCTTGGGCGAGGGCGCCGCGCTGGCCCAGGTCACCCGCCTGATCGACCAGCAGGCCTATACCCGGGCCGCCGATGACATCTTTCTGGCCTCGGCCTGGATTTTTCTGGCGCTGATCGGCCTGGTCTGGCTGACCCGACGGCCCGCGCCGATCAAGCCGGGCCTGGCCCCGCCGGATGCTGGCGGCGCGCATTGAGGCGGCCGCTGTGCCGCCACGTCAGTCGGTGTATTTCAGCTGCAGCGTGAACATGCGGCCCGGCTGGCCGTAGGTCGAACCCAGCAGCCAGGCGGCCTGCCAGGACAGCTGGCCCGGGCCGGCGCCCAGGCTGCCGAACACCGCCGGCCCGAGCCGGTGCGATTGCGCCGACCGGGGCGACCAGCTCTGCCAGGGGCCCAGTTCGCCAAAACCCTGGGCGCCCAGGTGCCATCCCGGCCGCCAGCGGTGGCGCAGTTGCCACTGGTACTTCAACTGCGTGGCCTCGCTGGCCAGTGCGCCGAAGCCGCGTTGGGCGAACAGGTTGAGGTTGATCTGGCTGCGGCCGATGTCGGTCTGCAGCACCGGGCCGAACTCCCACCAATGGCCGGCGCGGCCGTCCATTGGCTTGATCCACTGGGTGTGCAGCGCCACATCCAGGTCGTGCTGGCCATCGGTCAGGAGCAGGTCGTTCTGCCAGTTCAGGCTGCTCAGGGTGGTGGCCCCGCGCGACGAGCCGATGAAGCTGGCCAGCAGCTCGCTGTACCAGCGACCGCTCACGTGCCAGCCCACGCCCAGTTCCGGCCAAGTGCGGGTGTCCCGGTTCGGGCGATCAACCAGCCAGTAGCGGTAGTCGGCCACCAGCTTGCCGGGGTCGTTGTAGACCGTGACGACGTAATAGCCCGGGTCGGCCAGCGCCGCGGGGCAGGCCAGCGCGATCGCCCAGCCCCAGCCCGCCCGCCAGCGGCAATTCGCCCTGCCTGCAGCAGCCCGATTTCGGTTCATGGCCCAGCTTAGGCCGCCGGGCGGCCATCCGGTGCCTGAAAAAACAGGGTCAACGCGGCGCTGTTGCAGCGCGCGGGTCGGCGCTGACGCTCAGTTGGCCAGCAGCGACGAGCGCACCGCGACGACCACCTCGTCGAGCTTGGTCCTGGCCAGCGCGCGGCATTGATCCAGGCTGGCGCCGGCCTGGCTGGCGAAGGCGGTGGCGCTCTTGTTCGGCACGAATTGCAGCACCTTGCCGGCGCGCGGCAGCATCATGGCGCGGGCCGTCACCACACAGGTCTTGCTCTCGTCGAAGCCACCCTCGACCTGGCTGGAAAAGCCCCATTTGGCCACCGGGTAGAGCTTGACCACACGCGCCGTCAGGTGCTGGTTCCAGACCGCCATCGCGGTGGCCTTGTCCATCAGCGCCGGTGACGAGTGGTCGACCACCAGGTGCTGTTTGGGCGCTGCCATTGCCGGGCCGGTGGCCGCCAGGCACACCAGGGCCGCCAGGGTGGGAAGCTTCATGCCGATTCCTATGGGTCGAGCGTGCCGGGGCGACACCTCAGCATTGTATTGACGCTGCCGCTGCACCCTGGGCACGCCGGCAGGCCGGCGCGCCCGGCCCGCTGGTCACAGATTGCCGGCAAAAAGGCGCCGCAGGAACATGGTCTTGAAATCACGCGCCTGGTCCAGGCCCAGGCGCTCCAGGTAGGCCTGCGGCGCCGGCTTGCCCTCCCACAGGCTCTTGACCGCCATCGTCACCAGTTCCACCGGATGCTGGGTGGCATGCTTCAGGCGCTTGAGCGCCGCAACGATGTGCAACTCATCGGCGCTCAGGTCGGTGCCGAAGGGAAAGGCCGGCAACAGGCCCGCCCGGGTCCAGGGGTGCAGCCTGGCGTCCAGTGCGGCTGGCAGGTTGTCACGGTAGCGCGCGGGCAGCTGGTAGTCGGCTGGCAGCTTGCCATGGGCCTGCGCCGCCTGGATCAGCTGCGGCTGGAAGCGCGAGTCGGCCACCGCGATCAGGCGCCTGACCACCTCGCCGTCAGCCTGGCCACGCAGATCGGCCACGCCGTACTCGGTGATCACGATGTCGCGCAGGTGGCGCGGTATCGTGACATGGCCGTAGTTCCAGACGATGCTGCTCTTCAGGCCGTGCTGGTTGTCATGGGTGGCACGCAGCATCAGGATGGAGCGTGCGTCCGGGATGGCATGGGCCATGGCGACGAAGTTGTACTGCCCGCCCACGCCCGAGACCACCTGGCCCGACTCCAGCGCGTCGCTGGCGGCCGCGCCCAGCAGGGTGACGATCATGGTGGTGTTCATGAAGCGCGCGCGGTGGCGCTGGGCCCGCTTCAGGCCGCTGTCGCCGGGCGCCGGGCCGTCGAGCTGGTTGATGAAGTCGATGCGGGTCATGTCGATCTTGGCCAGCTCCTCGGGCGGCATGTTGCGCAGGCGCTGGTAGAAATCACTCGGGCCCAGGAAGAAGCCGCCGGTCATGAAGATGCCGCCGCTCAGCCGGCTGCCCAGCAGCTGGGCGGCGATCGCGGCGAAGCCGGCCTCGCCCACCAGGTCGTTGTTCAGCGCCTGGCCTTCATGCAGCAGGGTGGCGCCGTCCAGCGCCACGCCGGGCTTGAAGATGCCGAAGCGGGTGAGAAAGGCCAGGTCGTCCGCGGTCAGCGGGCTGTGGATGCGGCCGGCCTGGTGCAAGGCGCGCAGCAGCGCCGGCGTCACCGTCGGGCCGGGCTGCGCGGCCTGGTTGAGCAGGCGCTGCAGGGCGCTGTCGGCAAACACCTCGCGGCGCAAGATGCCGGCCTCGATCAGCTGCAGGAAGCCGTTGACGAACATCTCCGAGCAGCCGTACAGGCCGCGCTCGAAATGCCCGGTCTGGCGCCGCAGGGCAGCGCCGTCCAGGCCGTCCGGGCACAGGCTGTCGAGCATGGTCCGGTATTCGGCGCCATGGCGGTCGCGCACGATCAGGGCCTGGGCGATGGCGTCGCCGAGCGAGCCGATGCCGATCTGCAGCGTGCCGCCGTCGACCACCAGGCTGCTGGCATGCAGGCCGATGGCGTAGTCGGCGGTGCTGACCTTGCCGTTGGGCGGGCCGAAGGGCCGGTGGGTGCACGCGGGGTCGGTGACGACGATGTCGAAGAAGCCCGGCGCCACCGCTGCCCCGTTGGGCATGAAGGGCATCTGCCGGTTCACCGCCGCCACCTTGAGCAGCGCCCGGCCCTCGGCGGCGAACTTCTCGACCACCTCGAACACCACATCGGGGTTGCTGCTGACCGACAGCTGCCAATCTTCGCCGCTGCCCTGCTCGGCCACCGCCTGGGCAATCACGTTCATGCCCTGCAGCAGCATGTCGCGGGCCACGAAGGTGTAGTTGGTGGAGATATAGCTCTGCTGGGCAATGTCATTGCCCAGGTAGTCGCCGGTCTTCAGGAAGAACTCACGCACCTCGATATTGGGCGGCAGGCCGGCGCCACGGGCGTCCTTGACATAGTCCAGGTCGGGATAGTCGCCAAACACCCGTTCCACCAGCGGCGCCAGGAAATGGCGTTCCAGGTCGCTCTTGCCCACCGGCTTTTCCAGCGACAAGGCGGTGACGATGGTCAACCGGCGCTGCCCATCGGCCTTGATGCGGCGGTACAGCGCATTCACCAGCGGGTTGGGCTTGCCGATGGCCAGCGGTATGCCCAGCACGATGTCGCCCGGCACCGCGGCCAACACGGCGTCCACGGCGGCGGCCAGGGAGGGGATGACGCGGGGTGGGGGCATGGTGGGTCACAACAGGTGCCGCCCGGCTCGGGCTGGCGCCAGTGTGGCGCGAGGGGCCATGCGCCGTCTTGATTTACAGCAAGTCCTGGAGGGCGCAGCGCCCGTGCCCGGCGCTTGCGAGCACCTTGCCATGGGCCAGCCGCGGGCGTTGGAAGGGCGGGCCTGGCGCTGACCGGCGGCGCGTCAATGCCCGGATGAATCCGGGGTCAGCCAAGCCAAACAGGCCATGCGCAGGGCCTTGCGCAGACCGCAGCCCTGTCGATTCATGCCACCACAAACCGCACGTTTGGCAGCAATTGGGCTGCATTCGCCGGCCCGGGCCGGCACGCTTTGTGGTCGAATCAATTCAACTTTTGCCGCTTCAACCATGACGCCTATCCAACGCACTTCGCCGCCACCGGAATCCACAGCCGACATCGTGCTGCACCGGCAACAGCGCTGGGCTCTGGTGGCCACGGTGGGTCTGGCGGCCGGCCTGGGTGCGATGCTGGGGCATGGCCTGGCGGCGTCCTTGGCCGGCTTGCTGCCGGCGGCCTGGCATCCGGCGACGCCGGCCTTACTGGGCGCGCTGGTGGCCTTGCTGCTGGTGCCGTTGAGCGCCTGGGTGGCGCTGCGCATCGTCGCACCGGTCCTGCCGCGGCGGGCCGCCTTGAGCTTGGTGCGGCCGATCCTGGGCGCCAAACCGGCCTCCACCGGGCCACTGGCCGGTTTGCGCCACGAGCCCAGGCCCGACCCGCAGGCCCCGGCCCGCGATGCCCTGACCGGCGCCTACACCCAGAGCCATTTCGTGGCCGCCGCCGACCGTGAATGGTCGCGCATCCGCCGCCATGGCGAAGATGCCGCGCTGCTGATGGTCGACATCGACCATTTCAAGCGCCTCAATGACGAGCATGGCATGGCTTGCGGCGACGCCATGCTGGTCGAGATCACGCGCCAGGCCTCGGCCACCCTGCGGCCCTATGACCTGTTGTCGCGGTTTGGCGGCGGGGTGTTGGTGGTCTATCTGCCGCATACCGACCCGCTGGGCGCGCTGGACGTGGCCGAGCGCATCCGCGAGCGGGTGTCTGCGCTGCGGCTGGAGTGGCATGGCAAGCAAGTCAAGGCCACCATCAGCGTGGGTGCCACCGGCATCGGCGTATCGCATGCGGCGCTGGACGCGGTGATCGCCGACGCCGGTGCAGCGCTGCGCGAAGCCAAGTCCGCGGGCCGCAACTGCGTGCGCGCTGCGCCCATCCCGCCGCGCCGCCCGGTCGCCGGCCACGCCGGCCCCGCCCAAGGCGACGGCGGCTGGCACTGAGCCCGCGCATGAGCCGCCGGAAGGCGGCGAATGGCTGGCGAAGGCCGGCACGCGATTTCACGCGGGCCGGCTGAGCCCGCGCATGAGCCGCCGGCCTTGCTAGCGCCCCAGCCGCAAGGCTTGCAGCCGGCCGGTCATCTCCAGGTAGCCCAGGCCCAGGCGGGCGCCACCGGGCGCAAGCAACTCGGCCAGGCCCTCCCAATACACGGCGCCGGTGGACATGCGGCTGTCCAGTTCCTGGGCGTCGAGCAGGGCCTGCAGTTCGAACTGCCCCACCGGTGTGGCGATGCGCCAGCCCACCGGGTAGCGCGCACCCGTCTGCGGGCTGCGCCACTCGCGCAGTGGCTCGAAACCCACCTCCGACGGCTGGAAATTGCGCAGTACGCCACCCGCCGGCCGGTGGCTGCCACCGGCCCACAGCACTGACCCGTCGGCGCGGCGCAGCACAAAGGCGGTGAGTGCGCCGCCATCGCGCAGATTGATGCCGATCCAATCCCAGCCGGTGGCGCCGGGCGCCAGCAATTCGTCACTCCATTCATGATCGAGCCAGCCGCGGCCCTGCAGTGCCAGCTTTTGGCGGCCCAGGGTCAGGCTGGCCTGCAATGCCAACTGGGGTTGCGAGTAGTAATGGCTGGCCTGGCTTGGCTGCGGGCCCTTGCGCGAATAGCCGGCGTCGCCTTGCAGCAGCAGGGGCTGGCTCGGGGCCAGGCGCAGGTCGAGCGCGAAACCGGCTTCGGGCGCTGCCAGCAAGGCCCGGTAGCTGGCCGCGCCGGCCACCGCGTCGCCTTGCGCCAAACCGGCCGGTGCGGCCTGGCGCTGCAGCTGCCAGGCGCCCAACGCCAGGTCGGTGTCGGCCCGGCGTGCCCGGGCTTCGGGCAGGGTCTCATCGCCCGACCAGCGCAGCAGGCGCTGGGCATGGACATGGCGGTGCCCGGCCAGGTCCGTGACGGCGGCATGGGCAAACAGCAACTGGCGCGGCGCAAACCGGCCGGGCAGCGCGTCTGCCAGGCCGGTGCGGCTGCGGAAGAAGGTGATCTGGAAGCCGAACAGGACCGGCCCGCCCGGGTCCGCCTGAAGCCAGCCGGTGGCATACCACCACTCGATCCGCGCCCCTGGGTGGGCGCCATGGTCACGTGGAAAGACCAGGCGCCGGCCGGGCCGGATGCGGTCGTCGGCGGCGGCGTCGATGGCGTCGATGGCGCCGGCCAGGGCCGGCAAACCCGGGCTGCTGCAGAGCGCGGCCCAGGCGGGCGCCATCAGACAGCGTCGGCGCAGCGGGTTCACCAGTCCTCCTTCACGGCCAGCACCGCCTGGTGGCCGGCGGCGCGGCGCGCGCTCCACAGCGCGGTGGCCACGCCGGCCAGCAGCACCGCCAGCGCCAGGCCAGCCACCCGCGCCACCGGCACCTGCAGCGGCATGGACCAATGGAAGCTCTGGGGGTTGACCACATGCACCAGCACCAGCGCCATCAGCAGGCCCAGCGCCACCCCGATGACCGCGCCGGCCAGCAGCGTGGCAGCGGCCTCGGCGCCGACCAGCGCGACCACCTGGCGCCGGGTCAACCCCAGGTGGGCCAGCAGGCCGAATTCCTTGCGGCGGGCCAGTATCTGGGCTGACAGGCTGGCCGCCACCCCCACCAGGCCGACGCCGATGGCCACCGCCTGCAGGTAAAGGGTGACCGCAAAGCTGCGGTCGAAGATGCGCAGCGACATGCGGCGAAGTTCAGCGGTGCTGGCGATGTCCAGCGGCAGGTCGGGGCCGGCCAGCTGGCGCAGCGTGGCGCCCAGCGCCAGCGGATCTGCGCCGGGCGCCAGCCACAGCGCCAGGTCATTGACGCTGTCATCGCCGGTCAGGCGGCGGTAGTCGGCCGCATCCATCACCACCGCGCCAAACTGGCGGGCGTAGTCGCGCCACAGGCCCAGCACCCGCACCGGCACACCGGTGGCCGGGGCGCCGGGGATGGGCAGCCGTACCCGGTCGCCCACCCGCCAGCCCTGCAATGCGGCGGCCGGCTCGCTGGCGAACACGCCCACCTCGCCTGCCGGCAGGGGCAGGGCCGGCCCGAGCAAGGGCAGGGCGTGGACCGGGGCGCCGGGGCCGAGGGCCCGGGTCATCAGCATCACGGCGGGCTGGTCGGGCCGCAGCTGAATCGGCCGCTGGCGCGAGGCCGCCACCCGCTGCACGCCCGGCAGGCCGGCCACCCGTGCCGCCAGGCCGGCCGGCAACACTGCGGCGTCGGCCCCGCCTGCGCTGCTGCGCAGGTAGAGATCGGCCGGCAGGGCGGTGTCCAGCCAGTCGATCACCGCATCGCGGAAGCTCGCCACCATCACCGTGATGGCCACGGACAGGGCCAGGCTGGCCACCACCCCGGCCACCGTGGCGCTGGCGGTCTGCCGGGCAAAGCGGGCGCGGCGCAGCGCCAGCAGCGCCAGTGGCGAGCGCAGCCCAGGCAGGCGTGACAAGCCGGCCACCACCGCCTGCACCACCGCCGGCACCCAAACCACCCCGCCCGCCAGCAGGGTGGCCACGGCGGCGTAGGCGGCCAGCGGCAGGCCGGCGATGGGTGGCAGCAGGGCCAGCAGGCCGCCGCCTGCCAGCAGCAGCAGCCCCGGCCACAGCGGCGCAGGGCCGCTGCCGTGGCCGCCCAGGCCCTTGAGCGCCAGCGCCGGTGACAAGGCCTGGGCCTGGCGCGCCGGCCACCAGGCGCCGACCAGCGCTGCGCCCAGGCCCAGCAGGGCGCAGGCGGCCAGTTCAGGCAGCGGCCAGGCCAGGCCGGGCGCGCCGCCGGCAAAATAGCCGCCGCCCAGATCGCCGCCCAGCAGGCGCAATGCCAGCGCGGCCAGGCCGGCGCCGGCCGCCAGGCCCAGGGCGGTGCCGAGCAGCCCGACCACCGCACTTTCGACCAGCACCAGGCGGCGCCGGTCGCGCGCCGCCAATCCCAGCACCCCCAGCAAGGCCAGCGAGGGCGTGCGCTGGGCCACCGACAGCGACACCACCGAATACACCAGGAAGCCGCCCACCAGCAATGCCACCAGCGCCAGTACGCCCAGGTTGACCCGGTAGGCCCGCGACAGGTTGGACACCCGCTGCAGCGCCTCGTCGGCCTGGGCCCAGCGCACGCCGGCTGGCAGGGCGCCGGCACGCTCGAAGGCAGCCTGCCAAGCCCCCGGTGCGGTGCCGGGGTGGAGGCGGACGTCGAGCCGGCTGAGCCGGCCGACGCGGCCCCAGAAGGCCTGCGCGGCGGCGATGTCCAGCACCGCCATGGGCGCACCGCCGGCGGCCACCTGGCCGGCCACCTGGAAGACCCGCCAACCGTCCGGGGTACGCAGCGCCAGCCGGCGCCCCGCGCCAACGCCCAGGGCCTGGCTGGCCGCCGGGTTGAGGAACACCCGGTCAGCCGCCAGCAGCCCGGCGATGCCGGATTCAGCGGGTCCGGCGGGGTCGGCCGAAGCGGCTTGCCCAGCCGGCGCCGGATCCGGGGTTTGGGCTGGCCGGGGCATCAGCGCCGGGGCGATGCCGGCCACCTTGAGCGCGTCTATGCCGATCACGCGCAAGGCCACCGGGGCGCTGGCTGCGGCCGGCCCCGCGGGTGCCGCATCGGCAGTCTGCCAGCGCGCCGCGCTGTCGATCTCCAGCACTGGGCTGACACTGGCCACGGCGCCATCCAGCACCAGGCGGGCATACAAGGCATCGTCCAGGCCATCGCGGCTGCTGCCGGCCAGCACCCCATCGGGCTGGCCGTTGACGGCCCGCACCGCCTGCGCGAACTCGGCCAGCGCCGAGCCGTTGATCATCTGCACCGAGCTGGCCAGCGCCACGCCCAGGGCCAGTGCCAGCAGCGCCACCGCATGGCGCCAGGGGTGGTGGCGCCATTCAGGGACCGACAGGCTCAGGAGGTGGCGCCACATCGGCCCATGTTACGGGCCGGCGCTGGCCAGTCTCAGCCGCTCAGCCCAGATGCTGGCCGAAGAAGCGGAAGGTGCGGTCCCAGGCCCTCTGCGCCCAGACCGCGTCGTACTGGGTGATGGGCAGCCGCCCCGGGCCCACGGCGGTCTCGTTGGCAAAGCCATGCTGGGCCAGGTAGCGGTGCGATTCCAGGCGCACCCCGCCGGCGCGCAGTTTTTCTTCCACCGCGTCCACCCCGGCGATCGGGAAAGGGTTGTCCTGCAGCGCCCAATGGGCCATCAGCGGCGCCTTCATTGCCGCCGGGTTCAGGAAGTCGATCGGCGGGTGGCCGTACCAGGCCACCCCGGCATCCACGCCCGGCGCCATGCCGGCGGCCAGCAGGGTGAGCGCGCCGCCCATGCAGAAACCCGTGACGCCCACCTTGGCGCTGCCGGCCTTGAGGTAGGCCACCGCGCCGGCCACATCCTGCGACGCCGCGTCGCCGAAGTTCAGCGCACTCATCAGGTGGTGGGCTTCTTCGGCGTCGATGGTGGATTTGCCGCGGTAGAGATCGGGCACCAGCGCGCGGAAGCCGGCGGCCGCGATGCGGTCGGCCACGCCGCGGATCTGGTCGTTCAGGCCCCACCATTCCTGGATCACCACCACCGCCGGCGCTGCGCCCGCATCGGCCGGTTCGGCCAGGTAGCCATTCACGCTCTGCCCGTCGGGGCGCTGGAAATTCACGGTGTTGCCCAATTGCATCTCCTGGTGTTGGGTTGGGAAAGGGCGCAGTAGAGGGCAGGGGCGGGCCTGGCGTCAAGCGCCCGGCCGACAGGCGCGACGGCCTGTCCTCCCGGCCGCCCGCTGCGGCAAGCCTGTGCCCGGGCGGGGCCACCATCGGCCGGCGCGGCCAGCCTCACTGCCGTGTCAGGACCAGGTGCGTGGCCAGGGGCGTGCACTGGTGTTGGGTGCAGGCATAACCCAAGGCGAGCAGGTTGATGCCTTCGAACAGCCTTTCACCGGCGCCCAGCAAGACTGGCGAAATGGCGATGTGCATCTCGTCGATCAGGCGCAGGCGCAGGTATTGCTGGATGAGGTTGACGCCGCCGCCCACGCGAACATCCTTGCCTTGGGCCGCCTCGCGGGCCCGGGCCAGAGCGACCTCGATGCCTTCGGTCACGAAGTGGAAGACCGTGCCGCCCTGCATCACCAGCGGCGCACGCGGGTGGTGGGTCAGCACGAACACCGGAACGCCATAGACCGGGTTCTCGCCCCACCAGCCGCGCCAGCGCTCGTCCGGCCAGGGGCCGCGCACCGGCCCGAACATATTCCTGCCCAGGATCCAGGCCCCGATGTTGCGGAAGCCGCGGGCGGCAAAGTCCTCGTCCAGGCCGGTTTCGCCGCCGTCTTTGCCGAACAGGTGCTTTTGAAAGGTCCGGGTGGGGAGGGCCCAGCCGTGCAGCGCGTTGCCGCCCACACCGAGGGGGTGGTCTAGATCCTGGTCCGGGCCGGCGCCGAAGCCGTCCAGCGACAGGGTGAAACTCTCTACGCGAAGCCTGGGCATGTTGTTCTCCGGGGTTGGGCGTGGCGTTGCAGTATGGCCCGCAAGGCCGCGGTTTCGAGCGGCGCCTGCGCTGCTATCCCGCCACGATGCCCGTGGCGGTGAGCCGCAGCACCCGGTCGGCGCGCGCCGCGGCGGCCGCCGAATGGGTGACCAGCAGGCAGGCGGCACGCTCGGCCCGCACCTGGGCCACCAGCAGGTCGAGCATGCGCTCGGCGGTGGCGGGGTCGAGGTTGCCGGTGGGCTCGTCGGCCAGGATCAGGCGGGGGCGGTGCACCAGGGCGCGGGCCAGCGCCACCCGCTGCAACTGCCCACCAGACAGCTGCGCCGGGCTGCGCTGCGCCAGGCCGTCCAGGCCCACCGCAGCCAGCAGGGCCTGCACCCGGCTGGTGTCGGGCCGGCCCAGCAACATCAGCGGCAGGGCCACGTTCTCGGCCACGTTCAGGTGCGGCAGCAGGTGGAAGGCCTGGAACACGAAGCCCAGGGCTTCCCGGCGTAGCCGGGCGCGCTCTGGCTCGGCCAGGTCTTGCACCCGCTGGCCGACCAGCAGCACGCTGCCGGCGTCGGCATCGTCCAGGCCGGCGATGCAGTTCAGCAAGGTAGATTTGCCCACCCCCGATTCGCCCAGCAGGGCCACGAATTCACCGGCCGCCAGCTGCAGGTCGACACTGGCAAACACCGGTGTGCCGGCATAGGCGCGGCCCAGGCCGCTGATCTGCAGCACCGGGTTCATCGGGCCGCGTGGGGCGGGTGGCCCGGGCCGGCTATCCAGCGGCCCAGCAGCGCCAGCCCCTGGGCCAGCGCATCGGGCGCGTCGCAGGCCAGCACCGTGCGCTGCATGCCGCGCAGCCAGGTGAGCTGGCGCTTGGCCAGCTGGCGGGTGGCGGCGATGCCCTGGTCGCGCAGCCGGGCCTGCAGTTCGGCAGGCAGGCCGCTGGCCGGCGCCAGGGGCGCCGAAGCGGGCAGGGCTGGCGGCGCGGCTGCGGCCGCAGCGTCCAGGGCAGCCCAGGCCTGTCGGTAGCCCACGCAGCGCAGCGCCGGCAAGTCGGGCCGCAGGCCGGGCTGGCAGCGCAGCTGGCGCACCTCGTCCAGCAGCCCCTGGGCCAGCATCGCGTCAAAACGGTCGGCGATGCGTTGGTGCAGCCAGGCCCGGTCGGTGGGCTCCAGCGCCAGCAGCGGCAGGGCCAGGCCGGCGCCGGCTTGCCGGCCCTGCAGCTGGCTGATCGGCTGGCCGCTGAGCTGCCACACCTCCAGCGCGCGCTGGATGCGCTGCGCGTCATGGGGCGGCAGGCGGGCGGCGGTGACCGGGTCGACCTGGGCCAGCTCGGCATGCAGGGCGGGCCAGCCCAGGGTGGCGGCGCGCGCGTCCAGCGCGGCCCGCAGCGCCGGGTGGGCGGCGGGCATCGGGTCCAGCCCGTCGATCAGGGCCTTGAAGTACAGCATCGTGCCGCCCACCAGCAGGGCGGTGCGGCCGCGCTGGTTGATCTGCCCGATCAGGCGCCGCGCGTCGGCCACGAACTGCGCCGCCGAATAGGCCTGGGTGGGGTCCAGAATGTCGATCAGGTGGTGGGGCACGGCGGCCCGCTCGGCCGCGCTGGGCTTGGCGGTGCCGATGTCCAGCCCGCGGTAGACCTGGGCCGAATCCACGCTGATGATCTCCACCGGCCAGCGCTGCGCGGCGGCCAGGGCCAGGGCACTCTTGCCGCTGGCGGTGGGGCCGGCAATGGCCAGGGCGGCTGTCATCATGCCGCCTGCAGGCGCCCGCCATGGCGCCGCACCAGGGTGTGGGCCACCCACACGGTCAGGCTGGCGGCCACGGCCATGCCGGTGGCCCAGGGGCGCACCGTGCCGTCCAGCGCGTGGCCCAGCCACAGGCCGATACCGAAGGCCACCAGCGCGGTGACAAAGCCGGCCAGGGCCGAGGCCAGGCCCGCCGACCTGGGGAAGGGAGCCACCGCACCGGTCTGGCCGCAGGGGTTGTGCACCCCATGGCCCAGCGAGTACAGGCACAGCGGCGCCATCACTGCCCAGACCGCGCGGTGGTCGGTGGCGGCCAGGGCGGCCATGCCCAGGGCGGCGCTGCCGGTGATGTAGGACGCGCGCCGCACCGCGCCCACCAGGCCGAGGGCCGGGATCCAGCGCCGGCACAGCAGGGTGCCGGCGATGTAGCACAGCGACGCGCCGCTCATCACCGCGCCGGCCCAGGGCGGCGCCAGGCCCAGCACCCGGATCAGCACAAAGCCCGACCCGGCCAGGAAGATGAAGATGCCGCCATAGCTGCAGCCCACCAGCAGGGCCCAGGCCCGGAATCCCGGGTGGCGCAGGGTGCGGCCGAGTTGCTGCAGCACCGGGCCGAAGGTGGTGGATTCGGGCCGGCGCTGGGGCGCAGTCTCGGGCAGGCGCAGCGCGATGAAGCTGCCCAGGGCCAGGCCCACCGCCGCCATGGCCCAGACCGCTGCCCGCCAGCCCCAGGCCGATACCAGCACGCCGGCCACCAGCGGGCTGGCCACCGCCACCACACCCAGCCAGGCCAGCGCGCGGGCCAGCACCATCACGCCTTCATGCGGCTCGTACAGGTCGCGCACCATGGCGCGCGCACACACCACCGCCGCCGACATGGCCGCGCCCTGCAAGGCCCGCCACACCACCACCTGGCTGATATGGCCGGCCATTGCCGCGCCGGCGCTGGCCCCGGTATACAGGGCCAGGCCCAGCAGCAACACCGGGCGGCGGCCGATGCGGTCTGCCACCGGGCCCCAGACCAGCTGGGCCAGGCCGAAGGCCAGGATCAGCGCCGACATGGTCAGCTGCACCGGTGCCATGCCGGCCTGCAGGTCGGCGGCCAGCGCCGGCAGGGCCGGCAGCATCAAGTCGGTGGTGATGGGCTGCAAGCCCATCAGCAGGGCCAGCAGCAGGGTGGCCAGGACAGGCGAGGGCCGCACCAGCGGCGGGCGCAACATGGCGGAGCGGGGCGCCATCAAAAGCGCTCGTCAGGCCGCAGGTAGCGCCACTGGCCCACGGGCAGCTTGCCCAGCGCCACGCTGCCGATGCGCACCCGCTTCAGGCCCAGCACCTCCAGGCCCACCAGCTCGCACATGCGGCGGATCTGGCGCTTGCGGCCCTCGCGCAGCACGAAGCGCAGCTGGTCTTCGTTGGCCCAGCTGACCCGGGCCGGTTTGAGGCGCCGGCCGTCCAGCTCCAGCCCCTGGTGCAACAGGCGCATGTTCTCGGGCGGGAAGGGCAGCTGGCGCTCGTCGGCGCGGGCCGACTGCACCCGCACCAGGTATTCCTTCTCGATCAGGCTGTCTTCGCCGACCAGTTGCTTGGCCACCCGGCCGTCCTGGGTGAGCACCAGCAGGCCGGTGCTGTCGATGTCCAGCCGGCCGGCCGGGGCCAGGCCGCGCACATGGCCGTGGTGCCATTTCAGCGGCAGGCTGTCCTCGGCCCAGCGATTGGCGGCCGAGAACAGCACCGACGCCGGCTGGTAGCCGTCCTCGGCCTGGCCCGAGACATAGCCCATGGGCTTGTGCAGCAGCGCGGTCACGCGCTGGGCCTGCTGGGTGCGGGCCAGTGGGTCGATGTCGATGCGGGCATCGGCCTGCACCCGCTGGCCCAGCACCGCAGCCTGGCCATTGACCCGCACCCAACCGGCCTCTATCCATTCGTCGGCCTCGCGGCGCGAGGCCAGGCCGCGCTCGGCCATCACCTTGGACAGGCGGGTGCCCTCGGGCGGCGCGCTGCCGGTGGGGGGATTCGGGAAGCTCATGCGACCGATTGGATCACGGGCGCCTCCAGCGCCGGCCGGGCAGGTCCGCCGGCTCAGAAGGCGGCGCGCAGCCCCAGGGCCAGCACGGTGTAATGGCTGCCCAGGCCGCTGGCGGTGCTGCTGTTGTAGGCCACCGGCAGGTCGCTGAAGAACAGGGTGCTGGTCCAGCGGCTGCGCACAAAGCCGCTGAGCAGCGGCGTGAGCTGGTAAGCCGCCTCCAGCACCAGCTGCTGGCTGCTGCTGTGGCGGGCCAGGCCGCGCTGGGCCAGGATGTCGTCCACCCCCGCGCGGCGGATGGTCTGCAGGGTATAGCCGGCCTTCAGGGCCCAGGGGCCGCTGCGCCAGGCCGCGTTGGCCAGGCCCTGCACGAAGCGGCCCTGCCAGGCCAGCTCGCTGGCCAGGTCCACGCCATAGTCGCCGCTGCGGTCGACGAACTGGCGGATCACCCCACCGGCGGCGCTGCAGGGCTGGGCCAGGTTGCCAAAGATGTCGTTGCCGGTGAAGTCCAGCTTGTAGTAGCAGCCGCCGCGGGTGGTGGTGGCCGAAAGGCTGCCGTAGGCCAGCTGGGTCTGGCCGGCGCCCAGGCCCAGGCTCAGGTCCAGGCGGGCGCTGAGCGGCCAGGTGGCCAGCAGATCGGCCTGCCATTGCCGGTCAGCCGGCTGCTGGATGGTCACGCTGTCGAGCAGCGCACCGGGCACCCGCACCGCCGATGTGGTGGTGGTCTGGCCGGCGCTGTCACCCCAGCCGGACAGGCGCAGGGCCAGGGCCGGACGTGGGCCGGCGGCCTGCATCAACCGGTATTGGCCCGACACGCGCCAGTGCCGGAAGGCAAAGTTGTCCACGCCGTCGCCGATGTCGCGCTGGCCCAGCGCGCCTTGCAGCCACAGGCCGTCCAGCAGGCGCACCGCGCCTTCCAGCGCCTGGCTGCGGTAGCGGCCCGCAGCGGCCACCGGCACACCGTCCTGCAGCCGGGTCGAATCCACCCGTTTGGCCAGTTGTTCTTGCTGCAGGCTGATGATGGCGCGCGCCGCGTCCCGCTCGGGCAGGGCAGTGAGCAGGGCATCGCCCGGTGCGGCCCGGGCCGGCGCAGCCAGCAGGGCTGCCAAGGCCAGCAGCCCGCCCAAGGCGCGCGCCGGGCCCGGGGTGGCCACAAGCGCCAGGGTCATGCTCAATCGGCCAGGGTGATGCTGCCGCTCAGGCCCCAGCCCGACACGGCGGCGGCCTTGGCCACACCGCCCGCGCTGTCCAGCTCGGTGGGCACGGCAATCGCCAGCGCGGGCAGCAGGCTGCCGTCGGCCTTGCGCAAGGGCACACCGTTGAGCACGATGCTGACCTTGTAGGTGCCCCGCAGGCTGCCGATGCCGGTGAAGTCCTTGCCGATCTTGTTGACCGCGTAGTTCACCACGTTGCCCAGCACGATGGGGTTGCCCAGGCCGGCGGCGGTGGTCAGGGTGTTGGTGATGCCGGCCACGCTGCTGGTGAAGTCGATGATGGCTTTTTTCTTGCCGTCGCTCGACACGCCGTAGACCACCGCATTGGCGCCGGTGGGTACGCTGATCTTCAGGCCGGCGGCGGTGCGCTGGATGTTGACGTTGTCGATGTAGGCCTTGATCTCACCCTTGCCGGTGGCGCTGGTCTCGATGATCGACACGGCCGCGGTCACCTTCTGGTCGGCCGCGATGGCATAGCTGCCCACCTCGTTGAGGGTGACCTTGAGCAGCATTGCCTCGGCCATCGGCCAGGCGATGCTGATGCCGGCCGCCGACTGGAACTGGCCCATCGAGTAGCTGCTGCTGGCCACGCCGTTGACCAGGCTGATCGAGTCGGCCGCCAGGGTCAGGTAGTTGGTGGCGGGCGGTGCGGCCACGCTGCCGTTGACCTGGCCGGCCAGGGTGCTGCCCAGGGCCGCGGTCAAGGGCGTGGGCGCGGCCGCCAGCTGCGCGGTGTTGGCCAGCACGAAACTGGTGATGGTGTCGCTGTTCTGCTGGGCCTTGGTGACGCTGGTGAGGTCGGCCTCGGGCGCCTTGGCGATGGCCTCGGCCTGAGCCTTGAGCCCTGCGGCGCTGACCGCGCCCAGCGCGTCGGCATTGACCTTGCCCAGCGCGGTCTTGACCTCGGCGCTGGTGCTGGTGGCGGCCGCCGCCCGCACCGCAGCGGCCTTGACCAGACTGGCCACCACCGCGCTGTCCAGCGTGGTGCCTGCGCCGCTGCCGCTGCCCAGTGCGGCACTGGTCTTGAGCACGCCGGCAAAGGCTGTGCCCACTTCGGTGTAAAGGGCCTGCTTGGCGGCGTCGGTGCTGGCGCCGCCCAGGCCGGCCAGCAGTTCCACGGTCTTTTGCAGCAGCTGCTGCATCACCAGCGTTTTCTTGTACAGGTCGGGGTCGGCCAGCGCGCCACTGGTCTTGAGCGCCGGGTCGACCGACTGCAGGTCGGTGCCGGCAGGCAGGCCCATCGACGCCTTGATCTGCGCCTGGGTCAGGCCGGCCACCAGCATGCTGGTGAGCGGAGTGACCACGCTGGACCCGGCCGGCGCCTTGAGCACGCCGGTGAACAGCACGCCGGTGTCCACGCTGACCCCGCCGCGCACCGCGATGCCGCTGTTGCAACCAGCCGGGAAGGTGAACTTGCCGGTGGCGTCGGTGGTGACGCTGGTCTCGCCGCTGTCGGCCGCGCCATTGCCATTGGTGTCACACAGCGCGGTGGCGCCGCTGAGGTAGCCGTCCACCGCCACACCGCTGCTGGGGATCACCACCACGGCAGGTGGCGTGCTGTCGGCACCGCCGCCCCCGCAGGCCACCAGCAGTGCGGTGGCTGCGGCGGCGGCTGCGGCGGCCGGCGTCAAACGGTGGAGCTGCGGCATGGTGGCGTCCTGAAGGGGGCTGCGGCGGTGGGCGTCATGGGGCAGGGGCGGCTCAATTGAAGCTGATCGGGCCGACATTCAGGCCGTTGGCATAGAAGCCAGGCGCATCGCCGGGGCTGGTGACGTACTGCACATTGGTGCCCAGCACCTGGATGTGGATTTCGGCCACGCCGGCCGCCAGCGCGGCGCTGACGCTGGCAAAGCTGCATGCAGTCTGCAGCGTGAAGGCGCTGAGCGGCAGGGTGTAGGACTGCGCGCCGTTGGCGGCGACCTTGGCGCTGCCCTTTACCTCGGGGGTGCAGCCGCCGGCGGTCGGGCCCTTGAGGATCACGGTGTAGGTCGGCCGGGTGTTGGCCAGTTCGTCATTGCTCCACACCGCCAGGCGCAGGTTGCTGTAGCCCGCCACCTTGGCCGTGCCATTGCCTGGCGCCTTGACATAGGCGCCAAAGCCCCAGGGCTTGGTGGCCGACTTGACGCCATAGCCGAAGTAGAAGCTGGGTGTGGCGTCGGCTGCGGCCAGGCCGCTCCACCAATCGGCGGTGCCGGCCGAGTCATCGACATAGCGGCCGGCGCTGCCGCCTTCGACCGAGGCCCAGGGCGTGGGTGACTGGCTGTAGTTGCTGGCATAGACGCCGTTGGTCAGCGTCACCAGCCCGCCGCTGCCGCCGCCACTGCTGCCGCTGCTGGCCACGCCGGCATAGTTGAGGTCGTCGACGTAGAAGACCGTCTCGGCGGCGACCTTGCTGTCGAAGTGCGGAAAGATGCTGGCCCGGTCGTACACCTTGGCGGCGTTGTAGGTGCCGGCCGAGGGGGTGGCGAAGTTGAAGGTCAGGGTCTCCCAGGCGTTGGCCTTGGTGGTGGTGGCGCGCGCCTCCATGAAGGCGCCGCCGTCGGCCGAGTTCTCGACCTTGAGCATGATCAGCTCGCCCGCGGCGGGCGAATAGACCTTCAGGGTGACGACCTTGCTGCTGGCGAAGTCGAAGGCGGTGACGGTGCCCGCGCCCGCGCCGGCCAGGTCGATGGTGGCGCCGGCCCAGGTCTCGCTGGCGGCCGCCTTGGTGAGCTTGGCCACCTTGTTGGACGCCAGCGTCGGGTCGTTGGCGATCTCGGCGCCCAGCGCGCCGAAGGCCACCAGCTTGGTGGCGCTGGCGGCAAAATCGACCGTGGTGTTGCCAGCGCTGGGCGTGACCGCTGCCGCGCCCGGCACGAAGGTGATGTCGTCGAAGTAATAGGTCTTGAGCGTGGACGCGGCCATGGCCCGCCCGAAGTCAAAGAAGATCGAGACCTTGTTGAAGGTCTTGGTCACGTCCAGCGCGGCGGTGCCGGCGGCCTGGTTCTTGAAGTCGAAGGTCAGGGTTTCCCAGGCGCCCGCCTTGGTGGTGGTGGCCTCGGTCTCGACCGTGATGCGGTCATTGGTGCTGTCCTCGGCCTTCAGGCGCACCGGGATGCCGGCGTCGGGCGAGTACACGCGCACCGTCACGCGGGTGTCATTCGCATTGAAGGGCAGCTTGGGCGAGAAGCCGGCACCGGCCTTGTTGCTGATGGTCACGCCGGCCCAGGTCTCGCTGTTGGCGCCGCGCGTGACCTTGGCCACCATGTTGCTGGCGCTGGTGGGGTCGGCCGCCAGCACCGCGTCGGCGCCGCCGAAGCCGACAAAGCCGTAGTCGACGGTGGCCGAGTCGAAGCTCACCGGCAGGGCCATCTGGGTCTTGACGACGGTGGAATAGTCCTGAGAGCCGGTGTAGGCGGCGCTGTTCTTGTTGCCGGCGATGTCGGCAAAGGTGCCGGCGGCCACGTCCACCTTCATCGTGCCGCTGGCATTGGCCGTGGGCGTGACCACCAGGGTGGCCGACTTGCCGTCGGCGGCCATGGTGAAGGCGCCCTTGGTACCGCCCGAGACCACCACGTCGTCGGCGGTGAAACTGCTGCCCACCGATTCACTGAAGCTGAAGCTGAAGGTTGTCGGGCCATTGGTGCTGGCGGCAGAGACGTTGTCGGTGATGGCCACGGTGGGGGCCTGGGTATCTGGCGGGCCCGAGGCCTCGCCACCGCCGCAGGCCGCCAGCAGTGCGGCGATGGCCAGGGCGCTGGCGGACAGGGCGAAATGTCTCGAGGTCTTGTTCATGGTGCTTCCTGGCTGGGTGTCGGTGGCAAGGTGGGGTGGAGTGGCAGGCGGCGCCGGGGTGGGACGGCGTGCGCAGGCTGCGGGGCAAACGGAGGAGCGGTGGGGCCGGATGCGCTTGAAAGCGCTTTCAAGTGGGAAGAATAAGGCCAGATCCAGTGGCACACAAGCCTGGTCGACCTGTGGCTTTCCCTTAAGGGCAAGGGTTTGACCTCATGAGGCACGGCCCAGACTGCGGGGCGCAACCGTCAAGGTCTTGCCATCCGAAAAGCGCACTGGCAGCGGGTTGGCGGTGGCGTTGAAGGCCAGGTAGGTGGTGCGGCCGTCGGCCCGCTTGAATACCGAATACAGCGGCGTGTCGGCAGTGATCGTGAAATCGGGCTTGCCCATCTCCATCAGTGCCAGTTGCCAGTGCAGCGCATGGCTGCGGGTGTCGCCCAGTTCCACCGAGCCCCAGCGGTCCCAGCGCGCCAGGCCCTGCACCGGGTCTGCCAGGCCCAGGTACTTGGCGAAGATGTCCTGCCACACATCGGCCGGCGGCGGGTTGGGCGGCTTCTGGTTGCGGTCGGCATAGGTCGCCATCTCGGGCACCAGTGCGGCCAGGTTGCGTTGGATGTAGGCGGCATCACGCGCCAGGTAGAGCGACGCGGTGGTCAGCGGCAGCAGGTTGATGCCCTTGATCTGGCGCGGCTCGTCGGTCCACCAGGTCTTGTGCATGATGGCGCCACCGAACAGCAGGCTGACCTCGACATTCTTGTACTCGGGCGGCAGCACCAGGCCGTGGATGTCGAACCAGTAGTGATTGATGGCCTGGATTTCGGTGGCATAGAGGTAGGCCCCCAGGTCGCGCAGGCTGGCATTGCCGGTGACCTCGGCCCACAGGATCAGGCCGGCCCAGGCGTTGATGGCCTCGCTCGAGGATTCCTGGTTGTTGCCGTACTCGCCCAGGCCGATGCCCGACGCCCAGGAGTGGCCCTCGTAGGGGTCGAAATTGCGCAGGAAGGGAAAGTCGGCCCGTCCGCGCTCGGCAGTGGCGATGTCGGCCACCAGCAACTCGACCATGCCGCCCCATTGGTCCTTGGCGGCCCAGGCCGGGTCGCGCAGCGCGATCTCGGCCATCGCGCGGATCCAGTAGCCGTAGGTGAAGTGGTGGTCGTTGATCTGCTCGACCGTGAAGAATTCGTCCGGGTAGCTGGCCACGCCGCCCAGGGCGCTGCTGTAGTGGAAGTAGTTCTTGGCGCTGCCGCCCGAGAACCATTCTTCGACCCGGCCTTTCAGGGTCTTGAGCAATTGGTCGCGGCCTTCCAGGTCGCCTTGCTGCTCGGCCACGTCCATCAGCTTGACGATGCGCTGCAGGCCCTTGCCCTGCCAATAGGCGCCCTTGCCCTCCTCGAGCATCATGCGGCGGGCATTGCGCTTGTCGGTCTTGAGCAGGTCGGCCAGATCGCTGCCGCGCCCGGTGGTGGCCACGCCGGGCCAGTAGGGCACGAAGCCGCTGTAGGCATAGCGGGTCTTGAAACCCGGTGCGGCCAGCAGCTTGATCTTGCCGCGCACGGTGTCGTAGGCGGCGCCCAGCTTGCCGTCGACCGACGGGTTGTTGAACCAATGGTGCGGGTACAGGCCCAGCAGGGGGCCGGCATCGGGGCCTTCCATGGACCGGGTGGTGGCGGCAAAGGTGGTTTCCACCTGGCTGGCCGCGCGGTCGTAGCGCCAGTCCACCCGGGTGTCCTGGACGAAGGCATAGGCATGGCGGGTGAACAGTGCCAGGGTCTGGGCGCTGTTGTCCGGCAGTGCGGCGGCCGACAGATAGCCCTTGCCGGCCGGCAGCCGGGCCAGCCACTCGCTGTCCGATACCTTCTGCCAGGTCATGCCGGTGGGGCCGAACAAGGCATAGGCCTTGCCCTTGACGGCCACGGTCAGCACGCGCGGGTCGGCGGCCGCTGGCGCGCTGGCCTCGGCGCCGGCCGGCAGGCGCAGGCGCAGGTCGCCGCGCGAGACCTGCACCGACACATACGGGCTGCCATGCGCCACCGTGAAGCGCAGCTGGTCACTGCCGCGGTCCATGGCAATGTCGATGGACCAGTCGCCGGCCTTGGCCAGCAGGGCCGGGCCCGGCTCGAAGGCGGCAGAGCCGATCACCAGCGGCAGGGTGTGCGGGTAATGGATCTCGGTGTCGCGCCGCTCCGAGGGCCGCACTTCCTTGCTGGGCAGCGCCAGTTCAAGCCCGGCCGGCGCGGCCTTGACCGTCAGCGGCTGGGCAAAGATCACCTCGGGCTTGGGGTTGAACAGCAGCGCCGAGTACCACTGGTTGGTCTGCGCGGCGGTCTTCTTCAAGGCGTCGGTGCGGCCTGGCGCGTCGGGCATGGCCTTGTCGCCGCTCTTGGGCTGCAGGAAATAGGTGCCAGCACCTTGCCTGGCCGGTTGCGCCAGCGCCGACGCAGCCAGGAGCAGAGTGATGAGCGTGGCGAGGCCGGCGTGGAATGTGCGTTGCATGGTCGCTTCCTGGGCCGCCGTAGGCAGCCGACTGGCGCGATTATGTGAAAGCGCTTTCAAGCCGTATGCTGTGGTTTACCCCGAATTCACATTGCCTCGAGTTGGACCCAAAACATGGAGGATCTATGTCACACCGGCGAGCGCCCGTAAATCCTGGGCCCGAGGGAAAACACCAGCGCCCGGGCAATTGACGGCCGGGCGCGGGATGCATAAGCTCCTGAAAGCGCTTTCACACCGACCGGGCACCCCTCATCATGACCCTTCTCAACCCCCTTGGCCGACTGACCAGCACCGACCGCCTGCCCGCCGCGCTGTCGACCCGGCCGGTGGCACGGGCTGGCGGCCGGCTCAGCCGCAAGCTGGCCCTGAGTGCCGTGGCACTGGCTGCGGCGCTGCCCGGCGCCAGCCAGGCACTCGACTTCGGGCCCTTCACCCTTGCCGGCTTCGCCAAGGCTGAACTGGTTCGCGGCACCAACCACTGCATGGACTGCCAGTTCCTGCCGCTCGAGGCCAAAGACCGCTACTGGGCTGACGAGATCGTGCAGGGCCGGGCCTACAAGACCACCGACACCCATGTCACGTTGTTCCAGCCCTACCTGTCGGCCAAGTTCGACCTACCCAAGGGCTTCAAGCTCAGCGGCTTGCTCAGCCAACGCTGGCGTGATGGCAAGGAGGACATCCCCGGCTTCTTCTACGACAAGAGCGTGGCCCTGGCGCATGAGGACTACGGCAGCCTGCGCGCCGGCGCGATGACCACCCGGGCCTGGAGCGTGGCCGATTACCCCTATGGCAGCAATGTGGGGCTGGCCGACATGTGGGGCTCGGCCGGTGCCGGCTATGGCCTGCTGGCGAATGCGCTGCGCTACACCTCGCGCCTGCTGGACGTGGCCGACGGCGACCTGGTGCTGGAGGCCACCTACGACCAGGGCAACACCCTGTTCAAGCGCAACAAGCCGCGGTTCTGGGAGTTCTGGGCCCAGTACCACAAGGGCGACCTGTTCCTGGACGCGATGTACCAGGATGCCCGCAACGGCACCCCGGCGGCCTGGGGCCATGGCCCCTTCACCGGCCTCACGCCCTTTGCGGCGGACGACAGCAAGCTGGGCGGCTCGGGCCAGAGCATGGCCATGGTGATGGCACGCTACGACATCAATGCGCGCTTCGAGATCTCGGGCGGCATCCGCCTGAACCGCTGGAGCGGCGCCTATGCGGTCATCACGCAACCCGGCGCAGCGGGTGCCTTCGACCAGTGGAACAACATGTTCAATGTCTGCTGGTCGGCCAATAACCCGGGCTGTGTGCGGGGCTATCCGGCCAAGTCCACCGACGCCTATGCCGGCCTGCGCTACCGCACCGGCAAATGGATAGCGTCCACCGGCGTGGGCTACCTGGGCAAGGCCAGCACCGACAACCCGACCGAGCGCGGCCAGAGCAACTCGGCGCTGATCAACACCCTGGGGCTGAGCTACGACCTGCAGCCGGGGCTGCAGTTCTACGGCCTGGCCGGCATGGTGCATTACGGCAGGCTGGGGCTGGCGCCGATGTCGATGCCGTCGAATGCGTCGTTCACCAATGTCGACTCGCGCGTCTCAAGGGTGGGCAACTGGTTTGGTGTGGGTGCGGTGTATGTCTTCTGAGGCCAAGAGCATGAAGCAAATCGGACAAATCGACGCGGCGGGGTCGCACCGGCTGGGGCTGCGGGCCCTGCTGGCCGGCCTGGCACTGTCGCTGGTGGTGGCCTGCGGCGGCGGCGGCACCGTACCCGTCACCAGCGTGGTGGTGCGCCCGCTGAGCGCGGACTACACCAGCCGCAAGGCGGTGGCCTATTCGCCCTACCGCACCATCGAGCTCAAGGCCGATGGCAGCGGCACCGGCGCGCCGCCGGTAAAAGAACCGGACGATCCGCTCTTCGAGCCCCACATCAAGCAGGACATGGACCTGTTGGTGGCCGCCGGCTTCGGCCTGATCCGCATGTTTGATGCCGGCAAGGCGGCGCAAACGACCCTGCGGGTGATCCGCAACCACAACCTCAACATCAAGATGCAGTTGGGCTTGTACATGCAGAGCGGGGACGAGACATTCAACCAGGCCGAGATCGCCCGCGGGGTGGCCCTGGCCAAGCAATATAGCGACATCGTGCTGGCCGTGAGCGTGGGCAACGAGACCATGGTGAGCTGGTCATTCAACAAGATTGCCCCGTCCACCATGGCCGGCTACATCACCCAGGTGCGCCAGCAGGTGAGCCAGCCCCTCACCACCGACGACAACTGGGCCTTCTTTGCGAGTGCCCCGCAAACCCTGACCGACGTGATCGACTTCGTGGCCCTGCACAGCTATGCCGAACTCGACACGGTGTTTGCATCTGACCTGTGGGACTGGCAGCAAAAGGCCGTGCCGGCCGCACAACGCGCCAAGGCGATGATGGACGCGGCGCTGGCCGCCACCAAGAAGGACTACCAGGCCGCTCGCGATTATCTCGACGCCAAGAACCTGCAAGCCGTGCCCATCATCATCGGCGAGACCGGATGGAACGCGGTGGATGTGGGCAAATTGGGCTTCCGCGCCCATCCGGTGAACCAGAAGATGTACTTCGATGGGCTGCAGGCCTGGCAGGCTGACGCCCGCCGGACCGGCAACGGCCCCAAGGCCATTTTCTACTTCGAGGCCTTTGACGAGCCCTGGAAGCAAAGCGATGACAAGTGGGGCCTGTTCAATGTCAACCGCCAGGCCCGCTATGTGGTGCAGGGGCTCAACCCGCAAAGCGCCAGCTGGGTCTACGAGCCAGGCAGCTACAAGGACAGCGACGCGCTGTACTTCATCCCGCCGGTGGTCAACCCGGCCATAGACGTCAGCCGCTACACCCTGTTTGCCGACAGCGTGACCGCCGGTGAGGTGCGCCCGCCCAGCGCCGGCGCGCTGAGCTGGAATGCCTGGGACGGCAACACCGCCGTGGGCCGTTTCGTCAGCACCACCTCGGCCACCGGCGATGGCCCGAACAGCTTCGAGATCACGCCGGCGCCCAAGGTCTGGGGCTGGGGCATGTTCTTGGGCTCCGACACCGCCAACTCGGCCAACCTCAGCAACTTTGCCAACGGCAACCTGCGCCTGGCCATCAAGACCAGCTACCCCGGCAAGTTCGAGATCGGTTTCTTCACCGGCACCCAGGCCGGCGGCACGGCCGATGCCTACCTGGCGGTGTCCAGCGGCAGCTACGGCCATGTCAATGACGATCAGTGGCACGAGGTGGTGATCCCGCTCAAGGACATCAAGGCCGCCGGCGGCGACCTGTCCATGGTCATCCATCGCTTCGTGATTGCCGACCGCTTTGCCACCACTGGCAAGACGTCCGGCACCACCGGTCTGCCCAAGATCAGCGTGGACGCCATCCGCATCACCCGTGATTGATCCGGCGGCGGGCGCTGGACCGACGCAGGCGCCGCGCTGGGTATTGACCGACCGGGCCGGCGCCCGCCTGGCCGACAGGGGGGCCCTGCCTGCCAGCCCGCAGGGCGACAACCCGGCCCGGGTGTGGGTGGACAGCGGGCGGCGCTTCCAGACCCTGCTGGGGTTTGGCGGCGCCTTCACCGAGGCCGCGGCCGTCACCTGGCAAGGCCTGGATGCAGCCGGCCAGGCCGCATTCCTGCAGGGCTGTTTTGACCGGGTGCAAGGCCAGGGCTACCGCTTCTGCCGCGTGCACATGAACAGCTGCGACTTCGCCCTGGGCAACTATGCCCATGCAGACCTGGCTGGCGATGTGGCGCTGGCCCACTTCAACATCGACCGTGACCGCCAGGCCTTGCTGCCCTTCATCCAGGCCGCGCTGGCGGTGGCGGGCGCGCCGGTGCGCCTGCTGGTGTCACCCTGGAGCCCGCCGGCCTGGATGAAGGACAACGGCGAAATGAACCACGGCGGCCGCCTGCTGCCGCAGTACGCCGACGCCTGGGCCCGCTGCTATGTGCGCTTCATCCAGGCCTACCAGGCCGAGGGCGTGCCGGTGTGGGGCGTGTCGGTGCAAAACGAGCCCGCCGCCACCCAACGCTGGGATTCGTGCCGCTACAGCGCCGAGGAAGAACGCGACTTCGTGCGCGATCACCTGGGCCCAGTGCTGGCCGCTGCCGGCCTGGGCCATATCTGCATCGTGATCTGGGACCACAACCGCGACCTGCTGGTCGAGCGGGCCAGCGTGGTGCTGTCTGATCCGCAGGCCGCCCGCTATGTCTGGGGCACGGGCTTCCACTGGTACGGCGAGGACCACTTCGAGCAGGTGCAGCTGCTGCATGACGCCTGGCCCGACAAGCAATTGTTGTTCACCGAGGGCTGCCAGGAGGGCGGGCCGCATGCGGGCTCGTGGGATCTGGGCGAGCGCTATGCGCGGTCCATCATCAACGACCTGAACCGCTGGACCGTGGGCTGGATCGACTGGAACCTGCTGCTCGACGACAGCGGCGGGCCCAACCATGTGGGCAATTACTGCAGTGCGCCCATCCTGGCCGACCGCGCCAGCGGCCAGCTGATGCACCAAAGCTCCTTCTACTACCTGGGCCATTTCAGCCGCTATATCCAGCCCGGTGCCCAACGCGTGTTGTGCGCGTCCAGCCGCCAGGTGCTGGAATGCACGGCCTTTGCCAACCCGGACGGCCGCCTGGCCACGGTGGTGATGAACCGCAGCGAGCAGCCCTTGCGCTTCGACCTGATCGTGGACGGCCAGCCCTGGCAGGCCGAGCTGCCGGCCCGGGCCATTGCCACCTTTCTGACCTGACCGTCTCCGCCCAGTGAACCCTGCACCCATGACCGGCCAGTTCGTGGCCGAAGGCGGCCAGACCTGGTACCGCATCGACGGCCATGACACCCAGCCGCCGTTCTTCATGACCCTGGCCAGCGACAGTGATCTGTGGGCCTTCATCAGCACCGCCGGGTCGCTGACGGCAGGCCGGGGCCACGCTGAACAGGCCTTCTTCCCTTACGAAACCGTGGACAAGATCCACCTGCGCTGGCAGCACACCGGCCCGCGCACCTGGATTCGCTGGCAGGACGATGCCGGCCTGATGCAGGTCTGGCAGCCCTTTGTGCCGCGCCTGCTGGGGGGGGTGGGTGAGCGCTCGGTCTGGAAGAACCTGTCCGGCACCCGCATCCGCCTGCGCGAACTGCACCCCAGCGGGCAACTGGCCTTCGAGTACGAGTGGGCCGCGGCCAACGGGCTGGGCCTGGTGCGCAGCGCCCGCCTGTGGGCGCCGGGCGCCACTGCGGCGCCCCGGCTTGTGCAGGTACTGGACGGCCTGCTCAATCTGCAGCCCCCGGGCGTGAGCCTGAAACTCTCGACCACCCTGAGCAGCCTGACCGACGCCTACAAGTGGAACGAGTCGGCCGCGGGCGGCCGCTTGGGCCTGTTTACGCTGTACGCCCAGATCTGGGACCGGGCCGAGCCCAAGGAATCCTTTGAAGCGCTCAGCGTGTGGTCCACCGTGCCGGCCCCGGGCCTGGCCTGCCGCACGCTGTTGTCGGCCGAGCAGGTGGAGCGTTTCTGCCAGACCGGCCAGGTGCAGGCGGAATCCTTGACGCGCGGCCGGCGCGGCGCCTACCTGCTCAACTTCGAGTCACCCCTGGGCGCTGCGGGCCTGGCCTGGCAGATGGTGGTGGACGGGCCGCGCTCGCAGGTGCAGGCCTTCGAATTGGCGCAGTGGCTGGCCGCCGGTGGCGGCAGCGCTGAGGCCATCGCCCAAGCCCTGCAAAGCAATGACGCCGGCCTGGATGAACTGCTGGCGCGTGCCGACGGCCTGCAGCACTCGGGCGACGCGATGGCCGCCGCCCACCACCGGGCCAATGTGCTGTTCAACATCATGCGCGGCGGGGTGTTCATCGACGGCACGCGGCTGCAGCGCGATGACCTGCTGGCCTTCGTCGCGCAGCGCAACGCCTGCGTGGGCCATGCGCTTGCCGCCACGGCAAGCACCTGGCCCGCGACCGTGCAACGTGACCAAGCGCTGCGAGTGGCGCAAGCCCTGGGCCCGCAGGCCGAACGCCTGGTGCTGGAGTACCTGCCGCTGACCTATAGCCGCCGCCACGGCGACCCCAGCCGGCCCTGGAATCAGTTCAACATCCGTGTGCGCGACGCTGCGGGCCGGCGGGTGGTGGACTACCAGGGCAACTGGCGCGACATCTTCCAGAACTGGGAGGCCCTGCTGCCCAGCGAACCGGCCTATGCCGGCTCGATGATCACCGCCTTCCTGGGCGCGATGACACCTGACGGCTACAACCCCTACCGGGTCAGCCGCGCCGGTATCGACTGGGAGGTGGTGGAGCCCGACGACCCCTGGAGCTTCATCGGCTACTGGGGCGACCACCAGGTGGTCTACCTGTTGCGCCTGCTGGAGGCGGCCCAGGCGCACGACCCCCAGCTGCTGCCCGGCCTGTGGGACCGCGCACTGTTCAGCTTTGCCGATCTGCCCTACCGGCTCAAGCCGCATGCCGAGCAGACCGCCCAGCCCAAATCGACCATCGTCTTTGACGCGGCCGCGCACCATCGCTCGAAAGCCCAGGCCCGGCAATTGGGCGCCGACGGCTTGCTGGTGTGCGATGGCAACGGCCAGCCGGTGCTGGCCACCCTGGCCGAGAAGCTGGCCATCATCGTGCTGGCCAAGGCCGGCAGCCTGGTGCCGGGGGGTGGGCTGTGGCTGCACACCCAGCGCCCGGAGTGGAACGATGCCAACAACGCGTTGGTGGGCAATGGCCTGTCGGTGGTGACCCTGGCGCATCTGCGGCGCTTTCTCGTCATGGTGGCGGCATTGCCCGGTGCCGACCGGTCGTTTGCCTTGTCTGCGGCCACGCTGACGGCCTTGCAAGGCCTGCACGCACGGGTCCAGGCCACGCCCTTGTCAGCCGTGGCCGATGCGGCCCAGGCGCGGGCCTACCTCGACGCCGCAGGCGGCTTGCTGGACCGCTGGCGCGAAGCCGGCTACCGCGGGGCCGAGGGCCGCTACCCGGCAGGCCAGCGGGCCCAGGCGCCCGCCGGCCTGCTGGCCCGCTTGTGCCGGGCCTTGCTGCCCCTGGTGGATGCCAGCCTGCTGCGCAACCGGCGCGACGACGGCCTGTTTCACAGCTACAACTTGCTGACGCTGACGGGCGGCAGCGCGGACGTGGCCCACCTCTACCCCATGCTGGAAGGGCAGGTGGCCCTGCTGTCCTGCGGCCTGTTGCAGCCAGCGCAAGCCGTGGCCTTGCTGGACGCGCTGTTTGGCAGCCCCTTGTTCTGCAGCCGGCGCAACAGCTTTCTGCTCTACCCCGACCGGCCCTTGCCCGGCTTTCTCGACCGCAACCGCCTGGACGCCGAGGCCTTGGCCTTGCCAGGGGTGCAGCGCCTGCTGGCCGCTGGCCGACACGACCTGCTGCAACAACAGACCGACGGCACGGTGCGCTTTGCACCCCTGCTGGCCAACCGAGGCGACCTAGAGGCCGCTGCTGCCGACCTAGGCCCGGCGCTGCAGCCGCTGGCCGAGGCCTACGACCGGCTGCTGAACCATGCCGCCTTCACCGGCCGCTCGGGCACCATGTTTGGTTACGAGGGCTTGGGCTGCATCTATTGGCATATGGTGGCCAAGCTGCTGCTGGCGGTACAAGAGCAGGTGTTTGCCGCCGCTGATCTGCAGGCGTCCGAGTTGCCTGCCCTGTGCGCCCACTACCGGCGCGTGCGCGACGGCCTGGGCTACCGGCGTAGCGCCGCGCAATACGGCGCCTTCCCGGCCGACCCCTACAGCCACACCCCTGGCGAGGGCGGTGCCCAGCAGCCCGGTATGACCGGCCAGGTCAAGGAAGAGATCCTGACCCGTTGGGGCGAGCTGGGCCTGCGCATGCAAGGTGGCATGCTGCACTTCAACCCGGTGCTGCTGGACGCTGCCGAGCTGCCGGCGGGCGGTGAATTGCAGTTCACGCGGCAGCAGGTGCCCTACACCTACCGCAGGGGGTCGGGTCTCACCCTGCGCGTGCAGACTGCCCAAGGCTGGTTGGATTGCCCGATGCTCGCCTTTGATCCCACCGGCGTGCTGGCGGTGGACGCCACGGTGGCCTTCTGAGCGCTTTGAGGGTTGCAGGGGTCATCGTCCTTGGCCCGGGGCGCGGCTGGCCGCACTGCGAAGCTGCTCAGCGGGCCTGCTGATAGACCCGCACATGCTCGATTTCCAGCGTCACCGGAAAGATGCGGTCATCCACCACCCCGCCCAGATCGCCGCCGATGGCCAGGTTCAGGATCAGGAACTGCGGCGCACTGAAAGGCCAGGTGCTGCGGCCCTGTCGCGGGTTGGCATAGCGATAGTGGGGCACGCCGTCGACCGAGAACTCGATGGCGTCGACCGTCCAGAGCATCTGGTAGTTGTGGAACATGCTGCACGCATCCGCCACCTGCACCGCCGCGCCGCTGCCAGTGCCACCGCTGACCTGGGTGTGCACGGTGCTGAAGACCCGGCTCGGATTGCTGCCCACTTGTTCGAGGATGTCCAGTTCACCGTCGTCCGGCCAGGCCCCGCCGCTGCCCAGGGTCCAGATGGCTGGCCAGGTGCCCTGGCCGCAAGGCAGCTTGGCGCGCACCTCGAAGAAACCGTAGGTCCAGTCGGCCAGGCCGCGGGTGATCAGGCGGGCCGAGGTGTAGCGCTGGCCGCCCCAGTCGGCGGCGCTGCTGAGTGATTCCAGCCGTGCCGTGATGACCAGCTTGCCGTCGCGCACCACGGCGTTCTCGGGTCGCTTGTCGGCGTAGTACTGGCGCTCGTTGTTGTGCCAACCGGCAACGTTGCGGCCGGTGTCGTGCAGCCACCTGGCGGGGTCGGGCAGGCCCGGGGTGTTGAACTCATCGGCCCAGACCAGCACATGGCCGGCTGGCACGCCCGCGACGGGCGCCGGCGGCGTGACTGTGGCCGCAGAGGCAACCGGCGGCGCCACCGTGGCGGCACTGGCGGCACTGGCGGCACCGGCGGCGCTGTCCGGCGCGGGCGTTTGCGCCGCGCTGACGCCGCCGCATCCGGCCAGTGCCGCCCAAAGCAGCAAGGCCGACCACCGGGCTGTCCGGTCGCCCCACCAGGTGCCAGGCAGCGCGGCGCGGGCGGTCATGTCAACGCCCGGATTTGGGGCCCAGGCCAATCCAGCATCACCTGCTTGGGTTGGCGGTCCACGGTGAACAGGCCCCAGTGCTTTTCAGGCTCCAAGGGGTCGGGTGAGCCTTTCCAGGCTTCGTCAAAGGCCTCGAACACGAAGCACAGGATGCCGGCCTTGTCGGTCCAGGCCATCAGGTCGCGCAGGTAGATGTCTTGCAGCACTTGCGAGGCGTTGTGGGGCTGGATGCCGCGGCCATTGGAATGGGTGGCCCAGCCGGCCTCGGTGATGACCACCGGCTTGGAGGGATAGCGCCGCGCCACGCTGTCGAAGTTGTCGCGGGTGTAGTCCAGTGCCTCGTGCACATGCTTGTACTCCCACACCGGGTAGCTGTGCAGCGAGATGAAGTCCAGCTCGTCCACCAGCTCGCGCAACTTGTGCTGCCAGGGCACGTAGTTCTCGCAGAAGGTCACGGGCTGCGTCACTGCCTGCTTGACCCGGCGCACATGCTCGATCATGCGGTGAACCGGCACGAAGTGGTCGGTCCAGTCCACCGTGGCCTCGTTGCCCACGGCCACGCTGAAGACGATGTCCGGGTATTGCCGGGCCAGGCCGATGAGCCGGCCCAACTCGGCTTCGTTCTCGGCAATGCTGGCGTCGAGCTGGGCTTCACTGAGGGTGGCGCCCCAGGGGCAGCCAGCGTTGTTCATTTCGGCGCCCAGGTAGGCGCCCAGCATCACTTGGAAGTCCAGCCCGTCGTGGCTGATCACCTCCAGCACGCGCTGGGCATGCAGGCTGCAGTCGTACAGGCGCAGCAGGCGCCAGTGGGGTTGCAGCAGGCGCAGGTCTTCGCGGATCTGCGCCAGGCTGGGGTAGGCCCGGGTATCGGGGCTTTGGCCGTCGCGGTAGCCCGAATAGCAGATCGCGCGGCCTTTTGGCAGTTTCAGCATGGTGGCGGTCATGGCGTGGGTCGGGGCGCCGGGCGCAGGGCGTGGCAAGCCGGGGTCAGCCAAACTTGGGCTGGCCGTCCTTGTCCCACAGGCCCCAGAAGGCGCCCACGTCGCCCTCGGCGCCCACCTTCCAGGCCTCGTCATAGGCGGCAAAGTAGAAGACTTCGATCTGGTCCTGCTGTGCCATGGCCTGGGTGTCCAGAAAGTAGCGCATCGCGCCCTCGGTGGACGGCACCGCGCCGTGGAAGTTGCTGCCCCGGTCGGGCCAGCCGGTCTCGCTGATGATCACCGGCTTGCCGCCCGCCACGGCCCGGGTGCGGGCCACCATGCTGCGCATGTAGGCAATGGCTTGCTCGCGCGGGCAGCCCTCCCAGAAAGGGTAGCAGTTGCTCAGGATCACATCGCAGGCGGCCGTGATGCGGGGGTGCTGCTCGAACAGGTAGTAGGCGTCGACATAGCCCACCGGCACACCCGGCAGGGCCGCCTTGACCTGCTGGATGTGGGCCAGCAGCTCGTCTTCGGACATGTCTTCGCGCAGCAGCACCTCGTTGCCGATGGCCACGATGTCGGCATGGCCGGCCTGGGCCAGCGCGACCACGGCGGCCAACTCGCGCCGGTTGATGTCGGCATCGGTGCCCAGCCAGGCGCCCACCAGGGTCTTCAAACCCAGCGCGTGGGCGATGCGGGGGGTGTGCTGGTGGCCGTCGGTGCAGGAGAAGGTGCGAATCCAGCGGGTGTGGGGCTGGATGCGTGCCAGGCGCTCGCGGATCTGTTCTTCGCCGATCTCGTCACCCGGTGACTGGCCTTCGAGGTAGGGGCTGAAGCACAGGCCGTGCATGCCGGCCTGCATCGCGGCGCGGAACGCATCGGCCAAGGCCGGCGGTGTTGCACCGGGCAGGGCGGTGTGGGCCGACGCCAGCACAGGCGAGTGGCCGGGCGCTGGCAGGACGCTGCCACTGCCAGTCGGCCCGGCAGTACCCGGGGTGGGGCCAGGCATCGCCATGCCGGGGTAGCGGGGGATGGAGCTCATGGCTGGGGTTTGCTTTGTTTGCGCGCCGCAGTGACCTGCCAGGGCAGGCGGCCGGCGCCACGGGCTTGGGCCGGGCCATAGCCGCCGGCTCTCTGGTAGACACGAACATAGTCCACCTGCAGGTCGGCCGGGAAGGCGGTGGCGGCATCGGGCGCACCCGGAAAGTTGCCGCCCACGGCCACGTTCATCACCAGGTAGAAGGGCTGGTCGAACGGTGCGGGCCAGGGGTTCAGGTCGGTGGCGCGGCGGGCTTCGAGGCCTTGGCCGTTGGCGTCGGTCTGGCTGCAGCTCCACCAGAAGTCCTGCCGGGCCCAGACCACGCCGTCGAGCGACCAGCGGATCTCGCCCGGCTCCCACTCCACCGCATAGACATGCCAGTCGGCCACGCTGCCGCCATCGGGGATGTCCAGGCTGTGGGTGACCAGTTCACGCTTGGGAAAGCCCGAGCCGAAATGGATGCTGCTCAGCACCTTGTGGGGCGCCTCGCCCAGGATCTCCATCACGTCGATTTCGCCCGATGCGGCCCAGGTGCCATAGTGGTCGTCCTGCGGCAGCAGCCACAGCGCCGGCCACAGGCCCTTGCCGTGCGGCACGCGGGCCCGGAATTCGAACTTGCCATAGCGCTGGTTGAACAGCGGCGTGCCGTCGCGCTTACGGGTCTTGAGCCGGGCCGAGGTGTAGCCGCAGCCGTGCAGTGCTTCTTTCAGCGCCCGGATGTGCAGCACGCTGTCCTTGACGAAGACATTGGCCGGGTCGCGGGTGTAGTACTGCAATTCCTCGTTGCCCCAGCCGGCTACCCAGGCGTGGTGCTTGTAGTCATAGAAGCCGTTGCCGATGTCGAAATCCCATTTGGCCGGGTCGACGCCCGCGCCGTCGAACTCGTCAGCCCACACCAGGGTCCAGCCGGCGTCGGCCGCTGGCGTGTCGGTGCCGGCCTGCGGCGTGGCCTGCGCCTGCACAACGCGGCTCATGGCAGGCGCGTGCCCTGGGCGTCGAACACCAGGGCCCAGTCGGCATCGGCGGCCAGGCCCACCGCCTGGCCGGCCACCAGGGGCTGGTGGTCGGTGCCCACCTTGGCATTGATGAGGTCGGCCACACCGTCCACCTTCAGGTGCAGGATGGACGAGTCACCCAGGTGCTCGGCCAGCACCACGCTGGCCGGCACACCCTGGCCGGCGGGCAGCACACGCAAGTGCTCAGGCCGCAGGCCGGCACGCTGGGCGGTGGCCGGTGAGCTGCCCGCCAGCTGGTCCCACAACGCCTGGTGCGGCGCCGCCGCGCCCTGCGCCGGCGGCCGCTGGATCAAGTTGATGCGCGGCGCGCCCAGGAAGGTGGCGACAAACTCGTTGGCCGGCTGGTTGTACAGGTCCAGCGGCGCCCCCAGCTGCTCGACCAGGCCCTTGTTGAACACTGCAATGCGGTCGCCCAGGGTCATGGCCTCGACCTGGTCATGGGTGACATAGATCATGGTCGTGCCCAGTTCCTTGTGCAGGCGCGACAGCTCGATGCGCATGTTCACGCGCAGCGCCGCGTCCAGGTTGGACAGGGGCTCGTCGAACAGAAACACCTTGGGCTTGCGCACGATGGCCCGGCCGATGGCCACACGCTGGCGCTGGCCACCGGACAGCTCCTTGGGATAGCGGCCCAGCAGCTCGGTGATGCGCAGGATCTCCGCGGCACAGCCCACCTGCTGGTCGCGGTCGGCACGGCCGACGCCGGCCATGCGCAGCGCAAAGCCCATGTTCTCGGCCACGGTCATGTGCGGGTAGAGCGCGTAGCTCTGGAACACCATGGCCGCACCGCGGTCGGCCGGGCGCAATGCATTGGCGCGCTGGCCGTCGATCGTCAGTTCGCCGGCACTGATGCTCTCGAGCCCGGCAATCATGCGCAGCGTGGTGGATTTGCCGCAGCCCGACGGGCCGACAAACACCAGGAACTCGCCATCCCGCACGTCCAGGTCTATGCCCTTGATGACCTCCAGCTTGTCGTAGCGCTTCTTGATGCCCTTGAGTGAAACCTGGCCCATCTCAGTCTCCTTGGGTGGCACAGGCAGGCTGTGCGTGTGCGGTCTTTTGGTCTTGCAAAAAATCCCGGTACCACAGCGCGCTGTCCTTGAGGGTGCGCCGCTGGGTGGCGTAGTCCACGTGCACGATGCCAAAGCGCTTGGCGTAGCCCGAGGCCCATTCAAAGTTGTCCAGCAGGCTCCACACCATGTAGCCGCCCATGCGCACGCCCTGGCGCATCGCCTCGGCCACCGCGGCGATATGGCGGGCGATGTAGTAGGTGCGCTGGTGGTCGTCGACCCGGCCCGCGATCAAGCGGTCCTGGAAGGCACCGCCGTTCTCGGTGACATAGATCGGCGGCACCGGGTATTCGTGGTGCAGACGCAGCAGCAGTTCGGTCAGGCCCTCGGGGTAGACCTCCCAGCCCATGTCGGTGACTTCGTGGCCGCTGCTGTGCACATCCCATAGGCCCTGCGCGCTGACCACGGTGCGCGAGTAATAGTTGATGCCCAGAAAGTCCATCGGCGTGCGGATCGCCTGCAGGTCACCAGGTGCGGTGCGGGGCGCGTCCGGCCCCAGGTCTTCCAGCACGTCGCTGGGGTAGCTGCCACGGAACAGCGGGTCCATATACCAGCGCACCAGCTTGCCGTCCTCCAGCCTGGCCTTGGCCTGGTCGGCGGGCGCGGCGGTGGCCGGGTGCATGGGCGCGAGGTTCAGCACGATGCCCAGATCGGCGCTGCAGCCCTGGGCCCGCAGCGCCTGCAAGGCCAGGCCATGGCTAAGCAGCAGGTGGTGCGACACCTGGGCCGCCACCGCCCGGCTCTGCAGGCCTGGCGCAAAGACGCCGGTCTCATGGCCCAGCACTGCCATCACCCAGGGCTCGTTGTGGGTGGTGATGGCGGCCACCCGGTCGCCCATGCGGGCGGCAATGAGTTGCGCATACTCGACAAAGCGATGCACCGTGTCGCGGTGGGCCCAGCCGCCCTGGCCTTGCAGGGCCTCGGGCAGGTCCCAATGGTTCAGGGTGAGGTAGGGCGCGATGTCGCGCGCCAGCAGGCCGTCCACCAGGCGCTCGTAGAAGTCCAGGCCGGCTTCGTTCCATGCGCCGGCGCCGTTGGGGCGCACCCGCGGCCAGGACACCGAAAAGCGGTAGGCATCCACCCCCAGGCTCTGGACGATGTCCAGATCGTCGGCCAGGCGGTGGTAGTGGTCGCAGGCCACATCGCCGTGGCCGGCATCGGCGATGACGCCGGGCCGGCGGCAGAAGCTGTCCCAGATGGACGGGCCCTTGCCGTCGGCGGTGGCCGCGCCCTCGATCTGGAAGGCGCTGGTGGCCACGCCCCAGATGAAACCGGGCGGGAACACCGAGAGCGGGAGGTGCGGCCCGCTCACTTCACCGCGCCGGCGGTCAGCCCGGAGATCAATTGCCGCGACGACAGCACAAACAGCACCACCAGCGGCAAGGTGGCGATGGCCGAGCCGGTCATCAGCGCGCCCCATTCGGTGTCCACCGGGCTTTGCAGGCTGCGAAGCGCCAGCGGCAGGGTGTACATGTCGGGTGAGCGCATCACGATCAGCGGGCCGATGAAGTTGTTCCAGCTGGCGATGAAGGTGATCAGGCCCAGCGTGCCCAGCGCCGGCTTGAGCAGCGGCAGCACGATGCGGCCATAGATGCCCAACTCGCTGCAGCCGTCCATGCGGGCGGCCTCGACCAGGTCCTTGGGGATGGACGAAGCCACGAACTGGCGCATCAGGAAGATGCCGAAGGCGCTGGCCGCGCCGGGGATGTAGAGCGCGCGCGGCTGGTCGATCCAGCCCAGCACGTCCATGATCATGAAGGTGGGGATCATGTTCATGAAGGACGGCAGCAGCATGGTGCCCATCACCAGGCCGAACAGCGCGTTCTTGTACTTGAAGTCGAACAGCGCGAAGGCATAGCCGCCCATCGAGCAGAACAGCAGCGTCAGCACGGTGGACGCGATGGCCACATACAGGCTCCAGCCCAGGTTGCGCCAGAAGGGCATGCGGTCGGTCAGGATCTTCAGGTTGTTGAGAAAGTCGTCGCCAAAGAACATCGGCGGCGGCAGGCTGAAGATCTCGGTGCGCGAATGCGTGGCAAACACGAACATAAAGTAGAAGGGCGCCAGCATGATCAGCGCGCCCACACCCACCACCAGGTAGGCGGCCCAGGGGGCCATGCGGGACAGGGCAGTGTCGGAATTCATGGTTTGTCCGCTCCGATCGGGGGTCAGGCAGCGCCGCGATTGGGGCGGAAGGCGCGGTTGGTCAGCCAGGTCAGCAGGCCCACCAGGATGAACAGCAGCCAGGACATGGCACTGGCCGCGCCGAAGTCGTTGAAGTCGAAGGCCATGCGGTACAGGTAGATGGCGGTGGTCATGCCGGATTGGTCAGACCCGCCGCGCCCGCCGGTGAGGATGAAAGGCTCTTCGAACAGCTGCAGCCCGCCGATCACGCTGAGCGTGACGCCGAAGAAGATCATCGGCTTCAGGCTGGGCAGGGTGATGAAGAAGAACTGCTGGATGCGGCCCGCGCCGTCCATGGTGGCGGCCTCGTAGATGTCCGACGGGATGGTCTGTAGCGCTGCCAGGTAGAGCACCACGTTGAAGCCCACATAGCGCCAGAACACGATCATGGCGATCGCCGGCTTGATGCGGTCGGGGTCGTTGAGCCAGTCGATGGCCTCGGCCGGCACCAGCCAGCCCAGCACCGGTACGCCTGCCATCGCCCGCAGGCCTTGGTTGATCAGGCCGAAGTCGGTGGAGAACAGCGACGAGAACAGGATGGAGATGGCCACCGTGGAGGTGATGTAGGGCATGAAATAGGCCCCCACCACGCCGTTGCGCAGGCGCTTGAACGACGAGTGGATGAAGTAGGCCAGCGGGATCGCCACCAGGTGCTGCGGCACGCCCGAGGCCAGCGCCAGCCAGGCGGTGTTCTTCAGCGACTTCCAGAACCACTCGTCCTGCAGGGCGAACAGGTAGTTGTCCAGGCCGACGAAGCGCATCGCCGCCAGGCCGCTGGTGGGCTCCCAGGACTGGAAGGCCAGGTAGAGCGAGAACACCAGCGGAAACACCCCGAACACCCCGAACAGGATGACGAAGGGGCTGATAAAGACATAGGGCGCCCAGGTGGGCGACAGGCGCAAGGCGGCGGGCAGCTTCATGGCGGTGGGGCGGGTTGAAGGCGGTGGACGGGCGGCTTGCGCTAACGCGCCGCGCGCTTTTGCAGCAGGCGTTGGGCGTCGGCCAGCGCGGTGGCGATGTCCTTGCCGCGATCCAGTACCTTGTCCAGCTCGGTGTTGATCACCTCGTCGGCAAAGGCGTCCTGCTTGTGCACGTCCACCGCCGTGATGCGCTGGGCCGCGGTGCGCCAGCCCACCCGGGCCGCCTGCCCGTTCAGGAAGGCGATGGGTTGCTCGAAGAAGGGATCGTCATGCGCTTCCATCAGCGCCGGGAAGGCATCCTGCGATTTGAAGGCCGCCAGCTGCACGCCGCGGTCCAGGGTCATCATCTGGATGAACTCCCAGGCCAGCACCTTGTGGGCCGCGGGTGCACCCCTGGCGATGGCAAAGAAGGTGCCACCGTAGGCCGCGAAGGCGCCCTCGGGCAGTGGCGCGGCCCGCCACAGGCCCTTGGTGCCGGGCGCCAGCCAGTTGTTCAGGTGGCCGGCCAGCCAGGCGCCGGTCAGCTGGGTCGCAATCGAGCCGCGCTTGAAACCTTCGGACCATTCGTTCGACCAGGCGCCCACTTTGGCGTCCAGCTTTTGCTGGCGCACCTGGCGGGCCAGCTCAAAGGCCCGGGTGAAGCGGGGCGAGTCGACCAGCACCCGGTTCTGCTTGTCGAAATACAGGCCCTGGCCCGGCTCGATGCCGGTGCGTATGACGATGTCCTTCATGTCGCGTGCATGCGCCATCAGGTAGGCGCCGGTGGCCGCCTTGATGCGGGCGCCGGACGCCACATAGCTCTCCCAGGACTGGGTCAGCTCGGCCTCGCTGACACCCGCCTTGGCCAGGATGTCGCTGCGGTAGAGCAGGGTGCCCGGGCCGATGTCGGTGGGCGCGGCCACCACCCGGCCATCCCGGCTGGTGGCCTGAGCGTAGGCATAGGGCACGTAGCGCGCCTTGAACCGGCCGATGTCGTAGGGCGGGCGGGACAGGTCCTCGAGCCCGCCGCCTTGGGCAAAGCGGCCGACATAGCCCACTTCCAGGGCCATCACGTCGGGCAGGTAGAAGGAGGTGGACAGCGCGGTGGTCATCGCGGTGTGGTGGTCGCTGAACTGGCGGCTCACCACCTTGATCTCGACCGTCGGGTGGCTGCGCCGCCACTGCGGCAGGGCCGAGCGCACGATCTCGTCCACGGCGGGGAAGGCGGCCACCGTCAGCGTCACCTGGGCCTGGGCGCTCAGCCAGGCGCCGGCCGCCAGCAGCCCGGCCAAGGTCAGGCGCCAGCGGCCTGTGCCACCGCCGTGGTCGGCCCTGGGGCGGCCCGGCCCGGCGTGGTGCGCCGCCTTGCTGTCGATGATCGGGATCCCTGTGCCGCGCATGAAGCGTCCTTTGTCCATTGGGCTTGGCTGCCGGCGAAGCCGGCCGGTGCCCGCAGTCCGCTTTCGGGCCCTCGCCAATGCTGTGGGACGGGTCACTTTGAAAGCGCTTTCAAACTATAGTTTGCAGCGGCGGGCGATGTCAATCAAGGGAAAGCGCGGGGGGGGGGGTGGCCTGCGCATCCGCACGCCTGGGGCTGCAAGCCGCGGTGTTGCCGCCTCGGCCTGGCACAGGCTGCATGCCCGGCTGGACGCCGGGTCCAGCGCCACAAGCGCTCAGCCGTGCATGCGCCGGCTGGACTCGCGGCTCACCAGGCGGGGTGCCGGCATCTGCACCGTCGGCGTCTCGCCGGCCAGCAGTTGTAGCAGGGCCGACGCCGCCAGCTGGCCCAGCTCATAGGCCGGCTGGTGCACGGTGCTGAGCGGTGGAATCGCATAGACCGAGGTCGGCAGGTCATCGAAGCCCACCAGCGACACATCCTCGGGCACGCGCAGTGACCGGCGCTGCAGGCCCAGCGCGGCGCCCAGCGCCATCTGGTCATTGGCGGCAAAGATCGCGGTGAACTGGCACTGCCGTTCGAACAGCCGGTTGACAGCCATCATGCCGCTGACCTCGTGGTACTCGCCCGGCACCACCAGCGCGGGGTCGAAGCGGATGCCGGCCGCCTCCAGCGCGGCGCTGTAGCCGCGCAGGCGCTCGGTGGCATCGGGGTGGTCCTGGTCGCCGGCGATGAAGGCGATGCGCCGGTGCCCCAGATCCAGCAGATGCCGGGTGGCCAGGCGACCGCCCTCGAAGTTGTCGAAGTTCAGCGCGAACAGCCCCGGCGACGCCAGGCTGCGACCGGTCACCACCACCGGCAAGGCCCGCGCGGTGGCCTTCAGGGCCTGGTCGGTAAGCCGGCCGGTGAGCACGATGATGCCGTCGACCCGGCGCGAGCGCAGCACGTCTATGCAGCGCGCCTCGGCAGCGACGTCCCAGTGGCCGCTGACGAACAAGGGGCTGTAGCCGGCCGGATCGAGGCTGTCCTCGATGCCACGCAGCGCCGCGCCGTAGAAGGGGCTGTCGATGGCCTGGGTCACCACGCCCACGCTGAAGGTGCGCCCGCCGGCCAGGCCGCGCGCCATCGGATTCGGCACGAAGCCGAGCTTGGCGATGGCATCGTCCACCGCTTTCTTCTTCAGGCTGCTCACCACGGCCGTACCGTTGAGGATGCGCGACACGGTGCTGGGCGATACACCGGCTTCACGGGCCACCAATTCGATGGTGGTGGCGCCGGTGCGCGGAGCGTCCAGGCTGTCGGAACCCGCTGGCGGCGGCCCGGGTCGGGCAGAATTATTCTTCATGGCGGGCCGACGTTGATCGTGGCCGCAGTGTAAAGCGGGGCTTCAGCCGGCTTGCATTGCGCTTTCATCCATCAGGTAGTCGATCGGCGCGGGCCGGTGCAGCAGGTAGCCCTGGCTGTAGCCGATGCCGATGCTGCGCAGCCGGTCCAGCACCGCCGGCGCTTCCACGCACTCGGCCACGGTCTGGATGCCCACCAGCCTGGCAACGTCGGCAAAGCAGCGCACGGCGGCTTCATCCAAGGGGTCGTCTATCAGGTCACGGATGAACTGGCCATCGATCTTCAGGAAGTCGACCTTCAGGTTCTTGAGGTAGCCGAATGACGAAGCGCCCGCACCAAAATCGTCCAGCGCCACCCGAACCCCGAGTTCGCGCACGCGTTCGATGAAGCCGGCCGCGTCGGCCAGGTTGGTCACGGCCGCGGTCTCGGTCACCTCCAGGCACAGGCGGCGACACAGCGTCGGTCCGGCTTCGGCCAGTTGCTCGATGGCCCAGCGATGAAAGGCGCGGTCGCCGATGGACTGGCCCGACAGGTTGACACTCAGCATCTGCACCCCTGCGATGTGCGGCCGCTCGGCCATCCAGGCGATCACCTTGCGCAAGACCCAACGGTCGATGCGGGTGACCAGGTTGAAGCGTTCGGCGGCCTGCAGAAAGGCCCCCGGCAGCACCAGGCTGCCGTCGGCCTCGACCATGCGCAACAGCACCTCGGCATGGTCCTGCCCGCCCGGCGCGCACAGTGCGTTGATGCGCTGGGCATGCAGTACAAAGCGGTTTTCGTCGAGTGCATGTTCCAGCCGGGTGGCCCATTGCATCTCGCCGTGGCGGTTGCGCAGGGTCAGGTCGGTGTCGAACCAGGCATGTACCCGGTTGCGGCCGGCTTCCTTGGCGGCATAGCAGGCGGTGTCGGCGGCCTGCAGGATGGCGGCGGTGCTGGTCCAGCGGGCATCCACCGGCACCAGGCCGATGCTGGTGCCGATGCGAAAGCGCCGCCCGTCATGCGCAAAGCGGTAGTCCTCCATGCGGTCGCACACCAGCTGCGCGGCGCGCTGGGCTTGCTCGGTGGTGCAGTGCTCGAGAATGATGGCGAACTCGTCGCCGCCCAGGCGGGCCAAGGTGTCGCGGTTGCGCACCGCGTCGCCCAGCAGCTTGGACACCTGCTGCAGCAGTTGATCGCCGGCGCTGTGGCCGCAGGCATCGTTGACCAGCTTGAACTGGTCTAGGTCGATGTAGAGCAGCGCATGCTGGCTGTGGTCCTCGCGGGTCTTTTGCAGCAGGCGGCGAATCCGGGTCTCGAACTCCGAGCGGTTGACCAGGCCGGTGAGCGGATCGTGGGTGGCCCGGTAGCTCATCTCGCCCGACAGCCGGCGCTGCTCGGTGACATCGTGGAAGACCAGCACCACGCCCAGGATGGCGCCGGCGTCGTCGCGGATCGGCGAGGCCGAGTCCTCGATGCCGTATTCGATGCCATTGCGCGAGATCAGCACGGTCTGGTCGGCCAGTCCCACTGGCTCGCCCTGGGCCAGGCAGGTGGCCACCGGGTCGAGCGCCGGCAGGCGCGACTCTTCCTGCACGATGCGGAAGACCTGGGTGGCCGGCCGACCCTTGGCCTCGGCATTGAGCCAGCCGGTCATGCGCTCGGCCACCGGGTTGAGCCATTCGACATGGCCATGCCGGTCGGTGGTCAATACCGCGTCGCCGATGGACTGCAGGGTGATGCGCAGCAGCGCGGCCTGTTCGGCCAGGCGGTCGGCCAGGGTGTGCAGCTCGGTGACGTCCCAGTTCACGCCGATCATGCGGGTGGCGCGGCCGGCCGCATTGCGGCTGACTCGCGCGGCCGTGCGCAGGTAATGCACCGAGCCATCGTCATGCACGATGCGGAAGGTGTGGTCCATCGGCCGATCACCGCGCAGCGCCGCCAACACGGCCGCCCGCGCAGCCGCCATGTCCTGCGGATGCACCCGCTGCAGATGCAGGCCGACCTGGGACACGCGGGCCACCACCGGCATGCCGAACAGGCGGCAGACCATGGCGTCCACCGCGATGCTGCGCTGGGCCAGGTCCCAGTCCCAGACGCCGATGCCGCCGCCTTCGGTGGCCAGCGCCATGCGGGTGTGCGCATCCTGCAGCGCCAGGCGCGTGCTCATGCGCTCGCTGATGTCCTGGTGGGTGCCGAACATCCACTCGGGCCGTCCGTCGGGCAGACGGGTCAGCACCCGGCCGCGCGCCAGCACCCAGACCCAATGGCCGTCGCGGTGGCGCAGTCGGGTTTCGGTTTCATAGACCTCGGTGCGGCCGGCAAAGTGGGCCCGGGCAGCCGCCTCGGAAAGCGCCATGTCGTCGGCGTGGGTGCGCGAAACCCGCAGGGCGATGGTCTGTGGGCCCAGCCCGGCCAGGGTTTCGCCGATGATCTGGGCACTGCGCTCGTTGATGCGCACCTCGCCGGTGTGCACATTCCACTCCCAGGTGCCGGCCTGGGTGCCGTCCAGGATGTTCTGCAGGCGCTGGTGTTCTTCGGCCAGGGCCAGCTCGGCCTGGCGACGCGCAGTCATGTCCTCCAGCACCGCCAGGCTGCCGCAGGGCTGGCCGTCAACGTCCAGCTGCTGCACTGCCGACAGCAGCATGTCCAGTACCGCACCCGAAGCGCAGACCATCTGCAGCGGCAGTTCGCGGCATTGGCCGCCTTGTGCCAGCGCAAGCTGGGCCGGGTGGTTCGCCTGCCCCAGCCAGGCGGGCGCCACGAAGGATTGCCAGGCTTGGCCCAGCACCGTCTCGCGCCGGTAGCCCAGCCGGGCCAGCCAGGCGTCGCTGACGCTGAGCAGCCGGCCCTGGGGGTCGACCGAATGCATCATCGCCGGCGTGGCCTGGTAGAGCCTGCGCAGCTGCCGTTCACTGGCAGACAGCGCCTGGGCGGCCTGCACCAGGCCTTGCATCGGCCGGTGCGCCCCCAGCAGCTGACTGGCCGTGTCGGCCAGGCAGGCCAGGATCTCGCGCTGGCTGTCGCTCAGACGCCCGGGCTGCCGGTCGATCACGCACAGGGTACCGATGCGCTGCCCATCGGCCAGGCGCAGCGGCACGCCGGCATAGAAGCGGATGCCCGGCTGGCTGGTGACCAGCGGATTGTCGGCAAAGCGCAGGTCGAGAGTGGCGTCGCGCACTTCAAGCAGTTCATCGCCGCGGATGGTGTGGTCGCAGAACGCCACATCCCGGGGCGTCTGGGTCATATCGGGCAGGCCGTGGTTGGCCTTGAACCACTGGCGGTCCTGGTCCAACAGGCTGAGCAAGGCGATCGGCACACCGCAGACCAATGACGCGGCCTTGACCAAGGCATCCAGGGCCGGCACGGGCGGAGTATCCAGCACGCCCAGCAGGTGCAAGGCGGCCAGTCGGGCGGCTTCGGAATCGGCGGAATTCGGGTATGGCATGGGGACTTCCTGCCAACCAATGGACGGCCAGCTAACGTAACGCATTGTGAAATGCGCCGGGCCCGGGCCAGGGCACGGCAGGCCCCGGAACCAGCAAGCCCCACAGGGCAGCGTGACTAATTCACGCAGCGCGCGCCGGGGTCAACGGCCGCGCAGAAACAGTGCGTCAAGTTCACGCAGCGAGACCTGGCGCCAGGTCGGCCGGCCATGGTTGCACTGGTCGGCGCGCTCGGTGCGCTCCATGTCGCGCAGCAGCGCGTTCATCTCGGGCAGGGTCAGCAGGCGGTTGGCCCGCACCGCGCCGTGGCAGGCCAGCGTGGCCAGCAGCGCGTCCCGGGCGCGCTGCACCACCTGGCTGGCATCCACCTCGCACAGATCGGCCAGCACCGCGCGCGTCAGGGCCACCGGGTCGGCGTCGGGCAGGGCGGCCGGGCGGGCGCGCACGGCCAGCACGCCGGGGCTGAGCGCGGCCACATCCAGGCCCACCGCATTCA
>JANNZD010000177.1:0-15230 GCA_031410435.1 Betaproteobacteria bacterium
GCGTCTGCTGCCGCACCGGCAGCGTCCACCCCGGTGGCCAACAAGGGCGACAACGCCTGGATGCTGGTCTCCACCCTGCTGGTCATCATGATGACCATCCCCGGCCTGGCGCTGTTCTACGGCGGCCTGGTGCGCAGCAAGAACATCCTGTCGGTGCTGATGCAGGTGATGGTCACCTTCTCGATGATCGTCGTGCTGTGGGCCCTGTACGGCTATAGCCTGGCCTTCACCGAAGGCAATGCCTACATCGGCGGGCTGGACCGGCTGTTCATGAAGGGCCTGTTCGACCCGGCCAAGGGCGAGTTCGCGATGGCGGCCACCTTCAGCAAGGGGGTCTACATCCCTGAACTGCTGTTCGCCGCCTTCCAGGCCACCTTTGCCGGCATCACCTGCTGCCTGATCGTCGGCGCCTTTGCCGAGCGCATCAAGTTCAGCGCGGTGCTGTTGTTCACGGCCCTGTGGTTCACCTTCAGCTATGCGCCCATCGCCCACATGGTGTGGTTCTGGATGGGCCCGGACGCCTATGCCAGCAAGGATGTGGTCGAGGCGATGGACGGCAAGGCCGGCCTGCTGTGGCAATGGGGTGCGCTTGATTTCGCCGGCGGCACCGTGGTGCACATCAATGCCGCCGTGGCCGGCCTGGTCGGCGCCTTCATGATCGGCAAGCGCGTCGGTTATGGCCGCGAGGCGATGGCCCCGCACAGCCTGCCGCTGACCATGGTGGGCGCGTCGCTGCTGTGGGTGGGCTGGTTCGGCTTCAATGCCGGGTCGGCACTCGAAGCCGGCAACTCGGCCGTGCTGGCCTTCATGAACACCTTCACCGCCACCTCGGCCGCCGTGCTGGCCTGGTGTCTGGGTGAGGCGCTGATGCGCGGCAAGGCGTCGATGCTGGGTGCGGCATCCGGCGCGGTGGCCGGCCTGGTGGCCATCACCCCGGCGGCGGGCAATGTGGGCCTGATGGGTGCCATCGTCATCGGCTTCATCGCCGGCTTCGCCTGCCTGTGGGGCGTGCACAGCCTGAAGAAGCTGCTGGGTGCAGACGATTCGCTGGACGTTTTCGGCGTTCACGGCGTGGGCGGCATCGTCGGCGCGCTGCTGACCGGCGTGTTCAACAACCAGTCGCTGGGCGGCCCGGGCCTGGTGTCCGATTGGGTCACTGCCACCGTCACCAGCAAGCCGATCTTCGAGCAACTGCTGATCCAGGCCAAGGCGGTCGGCGTGACCATCATCTGGTCGGCGGTGGTCGCGGCCATCGCCTTCAAGATCGTTGACCTGGTGGTGGGCTTGCGCGTGACCGAAGAGGAAGAGCGCGAAGGCCTGGACATCAGCTCGCACGGCGAGACGGCCTACAGCAAGTAAGTGCTGTGGGGCGCCGGCTGCGGCCGGTGCCTGCAAGCACACAGGGCTGCCTTCGGGCAGCCCATTTTTCTGTCCGGGCGCGGACGGCTGCGGCGCCTGGGCCTGGCCGAAGCGCCTGCGCGCCATGCCGCAGGGCGGCAGGGCTGCCTACACGCTGCGCTTGGGCACAACGGCCTCGCCCGCGCTGCCTGGGGGTCTGCCAGGGTCGTGCCATCGCGGGATGGGGAATCAGGCCAAGACCGGCTTGTGGCGCGCGGGTTTGTCTCCACTTGCCCTGAATCGGCCCTGCGGGTTCAGGTGGGCTCCTAGAATCTTCCCTCACGCTCTCGACGCCAGGCAACTCCCATGGTCCCCCACCTCATCACCGCCCTGACCGGCCCGATCAACGAGCTGGAGGCGCGCGTGATCGATTCGATGCCCGCGATCGAGCGCTGGTTCAGGCTGGAATGGATGGAGCACACGCCGCCCTTCTATTCGTCGGTGGACTTGCGCAACGCCGGCTTCAAGCTGGCGCCGGTGGACACCAATCTCTACCCCGGCGGCTTCAACAACCTCACCCCCGAGATGCTGCCGCTGGCAGTGCAGGCGGCGATGGCGGCAATCGAAAAGATCTGCCCCGAGGCCAAGAACCTCTTGCTGATCCCCGAGCGCCACACCCGCAACACTTTCTACCTCAGCAATCTGCAGCGCCTGGTGCGCATCTTCACCCAGGCCGGGCTGAATGTGCGGCTGGGCACGCTGGATGAACGCATCACCGCGCCCGACCGCCTGGCCCTGCCCGATGGCAGCGAACTGGTGCTTGAGCCGCTGCTGCGCAGCCGCGGCCGGCTCGGGCTCAAGGATTTCGACCCCTGCACCATCCTGCTCAACAACAGCCTGTCTGCCGGCGTGCCCCAGGTGCTGGAGAACCTGCACGAGCAATACCTGCTGCCGCCGCTGCATGCCGGCTGGACCGTGCGGCGCAAGCACCACCACTACCAGTCCTATGAAGAGGTGGCCAAGAAGTTCGCCAAATTGCTGGGCATGGACCATTGGCTGATCAACCCGATGTTCAGTGCCTGCGGGCCGATCGACCTGGCCGATGCCCAGGGCCTGGACAGCCTGCAGACCCAGGCCGATGCACTGCTGACCAAGGTGCGCCGCAAATACAAGGAATACGGCATCAACGAAAGGCCCTTCGTGGTGGTCAAGGCCGATGGCGGCCAAGAAGGCGGTCTGGGGCCGGTGACGGTGCGCGACGCCAAGGACCTGGCCGACGTGATCGGCCGCGCGCGCGAGCGGGTCGGTCTGACGGCTGCACCGGGCCACCAGGCCACTGACCTGATCGTGCAGGAGGGCGTGGTCACCTACGAGCGGGTCAACGATGCGGTGGCCGAGCCGGTGGTCTACATGATCGACCGCTATGTGGTGGGCGGCTTCTATCGGGTGCATGCCGAACTGGGCAATGACGAAAGCCTGAACGCCCCGGGCGCCAGTTTCGTGCCCCTGGGTTTTGCCGAAAGCCACCACCTGCCCCGGCGCGACGAGAAGCCCGGCGCCAGCGCGCCCAACCGCTTCTATATGTACGGCGTGATCGGCCGCCTGGCCATGCTGGCCGCCAGCTACGAGCTCGAAGCCACCGACCCCGACGCCGAGGTCTACGAGTAGGCTGCGCTGGCGCTGGTCGGCCGTTGCGGGCCGGCGCCCTTCAAATTCCCGGTTGTGCAGTGCACAACGACAGGCGCACAATCGGCGGTTTCGGCTTCGAGGTGGCGGTTCATGACTGTCGCCCTGTGTTGTGAGCAAGGCAAAAGCCCCCCAGACCCCAGCCGCCCTGGCTGCGCTGACCCTCGGTGCGCTCGGCGTGGTGTACGGCGATATCGGCACCAGCCCGCTGTATGCCCTCAAGGAAGTGTTCCATGGCGGCCATGTGGCGCCCACCCCCGACAACATCCTGGGGGTGCTGTCCCTGATCTTCTGGACCATGACCATCATCGTCTCGGTCAAGTACGTGGTGCTGATCCTGCGCGCCGACAACAACGGCGAGGGCGGCCTGATCGCGATGCTGGCGCTGGCCACCACCGCCGTGAAGGACAAGCCCCGGCTGCGCAGCGTGTTGATGACGGTGGGCCTGTTCGGTACCGCGATCTTCTACGGCGACGGCGTCATCACCCCGGCGATCTCGGTACTGTCGGCTGTCGAGGGCCTGAACGTGGCCGAGCCCCGCCTGGAGCCCGCGGTGATCCCGATCACGCTGCTGGTGCTGGCCGCGCTGTTCTCGGTGCAGCGCTTTGGCACCGGCGGCATCGGCCGCTTCTTCGGCCCGATCACCCTGGTCTGGTTTGTCGCGCTGGTGGCGCTGGGTCTGCCCCATGTCCTGGCCAATCCGGCGGTGCTGGTGGCGCTCAATCCGGTGTACGCGCTGGCCTTCTTCCTGCACAACCCGCTGGTGGCCTTCATCGGCCTGGGCGCGGTGGTGCTGTGCGTGACCGGCGGCGAGGCGCTCTACGCCGACATGGGCCACTTCGGCAAGAAGCCGATCCGCATCGCCTGGTTCACCTTTGTCATGCCGGCGCTGGTGGTGAACTATTTCGGCCAGGGTGCGATGCTGCTGCAAGACCCGAAGGCCATCGACAACCCCTTCTACAAGATGGCGCCGGGCTGGGCCCAGCTGCCGCTGGTCTTGCTGGCCACCGCCGCCACGGTGATCGCCTCGCAGGCCCTGATCACGGCGGCCTTCTCGGTCACCAAGCAGGCCATCCAGCTCGGCATCCTGCCGCGCATGGCCATACGCCACACCTCGGTGCGCGACACCGGCCAGATCTACGTGCCCTTTGTCAACTGGGGCCTGTTCGTCTTCATCGTGCTGGCGGTGGGGCTGTTCAAGACCTCGTCCAACCTGGCCTCGGCCTATGGCATTGCGGTGACGCTGGACATGAGCATCACCACCGTGATGACCTTCTTCGTGATCCGCTTCGGCTGGAAGTACCCGCTGCTGCCCAGCCTGCTGGCCACCGGTTTCTTCTTCATCATCGACTTCACCTTCTTTGCCAGCAACATGCTCAAGCTGGTGGCCGGTGGCTGGTTCCCCATCGTCATCGGCATCGGCATGTTCACGTTGATGGTGACCTGGGTGCAGGGCCGCAAGCTGATGACCGAGCGCCTGCGCGATGACGCCATCGACCTGACCAGCTTCCTGGAGGCGGTGTTCGTCAGCCCGCCTACCCGGGTGGACGGTACGGCGGTGTTCCTGTCCGGCGACACCGGCCTGACCCCGAATGCGCTGCTGCACAACCTCAAGCACAACAAGGTGTTGCACCAGTACAACTTGTTTGTTTCGGTCAAGCACCATGAGATCCCCTGGGTCGGCCTGAGCAAGCGAATTCAGATGGAGCCGCTGGGCCATGACTGCTGGCAGGTGGTGCTGCACTTCGGCTTCAAGAACGACCCCGATGTGCCCGAGGCCCTCAAGCTGCTGCAGGGGCGCGGCGTGCCGCTGCCCGAGATGGACACCAGCTACTTCCTCAGCCGCGACATCGTCATCCCCACCTTCGGCGCCGGCATGGCGATGTGGCGCGAGAAGCTGTTTGCCGGCATGCACCGCAATGCCTCGGCGGCGGCCGACTTTCTCAACCTGCCCAGCAACCGGATCGTCGAGCTGGGCGCCAAGGTCGAGATCTGAGGCGCTGGCCCGGCCGGGTGGCCGCGCCTTTGCCGGCCCGGGTCAGGCGTGCAGGCGCACGCCGGCCCGGCTCACCGCCACCCAGCTGTTGGCCGGCACGCTTTGCCAGCCTTCCGGGTGGGCGTCCAGCGGCTCGGACGCCACGATGCTGCCCTGCGCGCAGTCGCTGACATAGAGGGTGGGCGGCTTGTCGTCGCTGGCATAGCGGAAGGCCAGCAGCTGCTCGCCATCCGACAGCGCGGCGGCAAAGCGCAGCGGCTCGGTCACGCCCTGGCGCACCATCAGGGCCTGGGTGCTGGCCAGCACCGCCTGCATCGCGACGGCAGCGGGCTCGCCGGCGTCGATCCGCGCCAGCGCCAGCAGGAACAGCAGCTCCGAATCGGTGGCGCCGCGCCGGGCCGCGAACAGGGCGTCGGGCAGCAGCGCCTCCAACGCGCGCCGCACCCCGGCATAGCCGCCGATCTGGCCGTTGTGCATGAACATCCAGCGCCCATGCCGGAAGGGGTGGCAGTTGTGGCGGGCGATGCCGCCGCCGGTGGCCGCGCGTACATGGGCGAAGAACAGGCGCGAGCGCACCGTGGCGCACAGGGCCTGCAGGTTCTCGTCCGACCAGGCCGGCATCACCTCGCGGTAGACGCCGGGTTCGGCGCGTTCGCCGTACCAGCCCACGCCGAAGCCGTCGCCGTTGGTCACGGTGCGGGCCTCCTCGGCCTTGAGCGACTGCTGCAGCAGCGAATGGCGCGGTGTGCAGACCACCGTGTCCAGGTAGACCGGGTCTCCGAGGTAGGCAACGAGGCGGCACATGGTAGGGGGCCCGCAGGCGGGCAAGTCGGTGTGATCGTTTCTTCGGCCGCCGGCCGGCCGACTTGAGCCCTGGCGCGACGGCACGCGCGGGGCTGCGGCTATGCTCGGCGCGCGCCGGGCTGCCGGCCAGGCGATCGGGGTGACGGCGTGGTGAAGACAGCATGGTGGCGGGACGTAGCGGTGTCGTCGGTGGTGGCCGGCTTCGTGGCGGTGCTGGTGGGTTACACCAGCAGCGTGGCCATCGTCTTCCAGGCGGCGCAGGCCCTGGGCGCCACGCCGGCGCAGACCGCGTCCTGGATGTGGGCGCTGGGCCTGGCGATGGGCCTGAGCTGCATCGCCCTGTCGCTGCACTACCGGCTGCCGGTGCTCACCGCCTGGTGCACGCCGGGCGCCGCGCTGCTGGCGGCCACCCAAGGCGTGAGCCTGGCCGAGGCCACCGGGGCCTTCCTGGTGTGTGCCTTGTTGATCATCACCTCGGGCCTGACCGGCTGGTTCGAGCGGGTGATGGACAAGTTGCCGATGGCGGTGACGGCTGCCTTGCTGGCCGGTGTGCTGACCCGCTTCGGGCTGGACGCGGTGCTGCAGGTGCGCACTGCGCCCGGCTTGGTGCTGGCGATGGTGGCGGCCTTCCTGGCCGGCAGACGCTGGTGGCCGCGATATGCCGTGCCCGGGGTGCTGGCGGCCGGCATGGCGGTGGTTGCATTGCAGGGCCGGCTGCACCTGGGCGCGGTGGACTGGGGCTGGGCCCGGCCGGTGTTCGTGATGCCGCAGTTCAGCCTGGGCAGCGTGGTGGGGGTGGCGCTGCCCTTGTTCATCGTCACGATGGCCTCGCAGAACCTGCCCGGCGTGGCGGCCCAGCGCGCGGCGGGCTATGCCATCCCGGTCTCGCCGGTGACCGCCGCCACCGGCCTGGTGACGCTGCTGCTGGCGCCCTTCGGTGCCTTCGCGATCAACCTGGCGGCGATCACCGCGGCCATCTGCATGGCGCCTGAAGCCCATGCCGACCCGGCCAGGCGCTACACCGCGCCGGTGATGGCCGGGATCTTGTACACCGGGCTGGGCCTGGCCGGCGGCGCGGTGGTGGGCTTGCTGGCGGCCTTCCCGAAGGAACTGGTCTCGGCGGTGGCCGGGCTGGCCTTGCTGGGCACCATCGCCGGGGGCTTGAGCGCGGCCTTGAAGGACGAACACCACCGCGACGCTGCTGCGATGACTTTCCTGGTCACGTTGTCGGGCGTGTCGATGGCCGGCATCGGCGCGGCGTTCTGGGGGGTGGTGGCCGGTGCCGTCACCCTCGCTGTGCAACACTGGCGCCCCTCGCGTTGAGGGCTTTGCCTGGAGTGCCGCTCACCATGAAGCTGCTGTTCATTGCCGACCCGCTGGAGGGCTTCAAGACCCACAAGGACAGCACCTTCGCGATGATGCGCGAGGCGGCCGCACGCGGCCATACGCTGATGGCCTGCGGCCCGCAGGACCTGCGCTGGCTGCGCGGCGGGCGGGTTACCGGCTTCGTGCGCGACATCACCCTCACCGGTGACGCCGATGACTGGTTTCGCGCCGCCCAGCAGCGCCCCGATGAGCGCCCGCAAGCGCTGGCCGAGGTCGACGCGGTGCTGATGCGCAAGGACCCGCCCTTCGACCCCGAGTACTTCTATGCCACCCATCTGCTGAGCCAGGCGGTGCGTGAAGGCGCCCGCGTGTTCAACGACCCCGCCGCGTTGCGCAACCACCCCGAGAAGCTGGCGATCCTGGAGTTCCCCCAGTTCATCGGCCCCACCCTGGTCACGCGCGATGCGGCCGATGTGCGGCGCTTCCATGCCGAGCAGCAGGACATCATCCTCAAGCCGCTCGACGGCATGGGCGGCATGGGCATCTTCCGCGTCGGGCCCGACGGCCTGAACCTGGGCAGCATCACCGAGACGCTGAACGCCGATGGCGCACAGACGCTGATGGTGCAACGCTACCTGCCCGAGATCGTTCAGGGTGACAAGCGGATCCTGGTGATCGGTGGCGTGCCGGTGCCGTTCTGCCTGGCGCGCATCCCGCAGGGCAGCGAGATCCGCGGCAACCTGGCCGCCGGCGGCAAGGGCGTGGCCCAGCCGTTGAGCGAGCGCGACCGCGAGATTGCCAACTGCCTGGGCCCCATCCTGGCCGCGCGCGGCCTGCTGCTGGTGGGGCTGGACGTCATAGGCGACAGCCTGACCGAGATCAACGTCACCAGCCCCACCTGCTTCCAGGAGATCACCCAGCAGACCGGCTTCGACGTGGCCCGGGTCTATATCGACGCCCTCGAAGCGGCGCTGCAGTGAGCCTGCGCGCATTGCTGGACGAGGGCGCCCGCTTCGGGCCCGAGTACGCGGGCGATCTGAGCAACCACTTGCCGATGGCCCTGGTGGCGCTGAAGAGCCTGGGGGCCGATGATGCGCGCCTGGCTGGCTTTGCCCGGGCCTATGCGGCCCGGCTGCAGCCCGCGCCGCCGCCCGAAGATTGGCCGGCCGGCGAGCCCTGGCCCGCGCGCCTGGGCGACCCGGCAGCCTGGCCGGCCTACCGTGGCTTGTTTGCCCGGTGGCTGGACCTGGAGGGCAGCGCTGCCTTGCTGCAGCAGGTGCTGCCGCTGCTGATGCCGGGCTGTGGCGCGGCCGCCTTCCATGGGCTGATCCGGGTGGCGGCGGCGCTGCGCGCCGGCCATGCCGGCGAACTGGCCGACGGCCTGGCCTACTGGGCCTGCCGCCACCTGCCGCTGGGTGCGCTGCCGGCGCGCGCCGGCCGCCAGCGCGACCCGCTGCCGCTGCTGCGGCGCCTGAGCGCCCAACCGTCGCAACAGCCGCTGATCGTCCAGCGCATGCAGGACGCTGCCAGCGGCCCGGCCTTGCGGGCGGCGGTGGCCGCACTCGCCATCGACGATCACACCTTGCCACGCCTGGCCCGGCTGTCGGCCCAGGCCTATGCCGGCAGCGGCAACTTCACCGCGCTGCACCTGGTCACCGGCTGCCATGCGATGCGCCTGCTGCTGCCGATGCTGGACCAGCCGCTGCAGGCCCTGCGCTGGTTCTGGCAGGCCTGGGCCACGGCGCTGGTCTCGGCGAGTCTGGTGGCGCTGCCGGCAGTGCCCTTGCAGCCCTGGCCCGGGCTGGTAGGCCGGGCCCTGGCCTCGGACAACGAGCACCTGATCAAGCTGGTGGATGCCTGCCGTGGCGAAGACGAGGCCTACGGCGACGACGCCTGGCGCCTGGCCGCGTCCCGGGCGGTTGCCCCTGCCGCCGCCCGAACCTGAATCACCCCTGACCCGAAGGAACGCCCATGAAGACCCGAGCCGCAGTCGCCTGGCAAGCCGGCGCCCCGCTGACCATCGACGAGGTCGACCTGGCCGGCCCGCGCGACGGCGAGGTGCTGGTGGAAATCAAGGCCACCGGCATCTGCCACACCGATTACTACACCCTGTCGGGCGCCGACCCCGAGGGCCTGTTCCCGGCCATCCTGGGCCACGAGGGCGCCGGCGTGGTGCTGGAGGTGGGCGCTGGCGTGCCTTGGTTGAAGCCCGGCGACCATGTGATCCCGCTCTACACGCCCGAGTGCCGCAACTGCAAGTTCTGCCTGTCACGCAAGACCAACCTCTGCCAGGCCATTCGCGGCACGCAAGGCAAGGGCCTGATGCCCGACGGCAGCTCGCGCTTTTCCATCGGCGGCCAACCCATCCTGCACTACATGGGCACCAGTACCTTTGCCAACCACATCGTGGTGCCGGGCATCGCGCTGGCCAAGATCCGGCCCGACGCGCCGTTCGACGCGGTCTGCTACGTCGGCTGTGGCGTCACCACCGGCGTCGGCGCGGTGCTGTTCACCGCCAAGGTGGAGGCCGGCGCCAATGTGGTGGTCTTCGGCCTGGGCGGCATCGGCCTGAACGTGATCCAGGGCGCCAAGATGGTGGGCGCCGACAAGATCATCGGCGTGGATCTGAACCCGGCACGCGAGGCCATGGCCCGCAAGTTCGGCATGACCCACTTCATCAACCCCAAGACCAGCGCCAATGTGGTGGACGACATCGTGCAGCTGACCGATGGCGGCGCCGACTACAGCTTCGAGTGCATCGGCAACACCCAGGTGATGCGCCAGGCGCTGGAATGCACCCACAAGGGCTGGGGCCGCAGCATCATCATCGGCGTGGCCGAGGCCGGCGCCGAGATCAGCACCCGGCCCTTCCAGCTGGTGACCGGCCGCAAATGGGAGGGCTCGGCCTTTGGCGGCGCCCGTGGCCGCACCGATGTGCCCAAGATCGTGGACTGGTACATGGACGGCAAGCTCAACATCGACGATCTCATCACCCACAAGCTGCGGCTGGACCAGATCAACGAGGGTTTTGAGCTGATGAAGCGCGGCGAGTCGATCCGCTCGGTGGTGATGTTCTGAGCCGGGTCGGGCAGGCGGCCGGGCCGCCACCTCGGGACCCTCCATCCCGGGGGGTGCGCGCCGGGGCTTAGTGGCTACATTAGGCTCGGGAAGCAATCTGCTTCCCCCGCCTTTTGGAGCCGTCATGAACCTCAAACCCGTCGCCGCCGCAGCCCTGCTGGCAGCCACCCTTTCCAGCGCTTCGGCGATGAGCTCGCTCAACCTGGGTCCGGCCACGGTGGTGTACGACGAAACCACCAGCTTCGGTTTCATCTCGTCGTGGTTCAGCTCGGCCGTGACCTATGGCTTTAGCTGGACGGTGCCGATTTCCGTTCAAGTTGCGAGCTTCGGGCCCCCTGCCCTCCTGAATGTGCCGTTGCCCGACTACACCCTGACTGTCAATGCCGGTTGGACCATCAGCAATGCGGCGGCCTTCCTGGGCAACCTGGCGTTTGTTGAAGTCGGTGCTGCCACCACCAATATCATTGCCAACGGTGATTTGTCGATCGACGGCGGCGCTACGACGCCAATCGGACCGGCCAGCCTGGCCTGGACCAGCACCCCGTCGGGCCCCGGCTACCTGCTGGGCTATTTCGCCGACACCCTGGCGCTGGCCGGCGCCTTCAACTCGGTCGCCGTTACCAATAGCGCCATTGACCTGAGTGCCACCGGAGGCATTTTTTCCAGCATCAGTGCCAACCCGCAGAACAAGCTCGAGATCACCTTCGATGCCCTGGCGGTCCCGGTGCCCGAGCCCGAGACCTACGCCATGCTGCTGGCCGGCCTGGGCGCCTTGGGCCTGATGGCCAGGCGCCGCCGCACCCAGGCGTGATCCTGGCCTGACGCCCGCTGCGGCGGGCGGTTTGCCATCGGTTTGTCGTGGCCAGCCTTGCTGGCCATTTTTTTGGATGCCCCAAGGCTGGGTGGGTGGGCGCTGGTAGCGACAGCCCTGTGGCCAGCGTGGCCGGGGTGGCGGCCTGGGCGGTGCTGCCCTTGTTCCGGGCGGCGTCGCAGGCGCTGCGGCTGGCCGCCGTGGTGCTGATGCAGGCGGCCCCGGGCGGCTCGCTGGTGTGGGCGATGCGGCCGCTGTTGTGGACCCGCCGCTGGCGTGCCGCCGAGCAGACCCTGCCGATCCCGGGCCGGGTCTTGTGGCGGTCTGACGCCACGGTGGTGGCCCTGGGCTTGCTGCCCCTGTAGGGGCAGTACAGCCTGGGTGCTGGCGCCTGTCGGCCTTGTCCACCGGCACCCAGCGCATGGTGGCGCTGGGTGCCGCCGTGGCGGTGGGCACGGCGCTGGTGTTGCTGGACCAGCCCTTCAAGGCCCTGGACACCGCGTCGCTGGCCCGTCTGCAAGGCGTGCTGGGCCTGGTGGCAGCCCGGCCGCAGCAGGCCTGGCTGGTGGCCAGCCATCCCGGCCCGCTGGCAGGCGATGCCCGCAGGGCGGTGCTGGGCCTCGGCCCAGGCGCCCCCGGTGAGCCTGGGGCGTACCCCGCCACAAGCCGAGATAACCCCACAGGCCACAGCGCATGCGGCCCGACGAGAATCAGTGCGTCCGATACACCCCCCCCGCAACCTGCCCGAGGCCCGCCATGCTCAAGCTCTACTACCACCCGTCGCCCAACCCCGTCAAAGTGGCGCTCTACCTGGAGGAGACGGGGCTGCCCTATGAGCTGGTGCCGGTGGACACCCGCAAGGGTGAGCAGCACCTGCCGGCCTTCCTGGCCATCAACCCCAATGCCAAGACCCCGGCCATGGTGGACGGCGAGGGAGCCGAAGCCGTCACGCTGTTCGACAGCACCGCCATCCTGATGTACCTGGCCGAGCGGTGCGGCCAGTTCCTGCCGCCCAACACCCCGGCGGCGCGCGCCCAGATGTATAGCTGGATGATGCTGGTGGCCACCGGCATCGGCCCCTATTGCGGCCAGGCGGTGCACTTCAAGCACTTTGCACCGGAGCCCAAGGCCTATGCCGTCAACCGTTATGACTTCGAAGCCTGGCGCCACTGGCAACTGGTGGACGACCGCCTGGCCCAGCACCCCTACATGCTGGGCGATGTCTACACCCTGGTGGACATGGCGGTGTGGGGCTGGGCCCGGGCCATCCCGCGCATCCTGGGCGACGCTGCCTATGCCAAGCTGCCCCATGTCAAACGCCTGCTGGACGAGGTCAGCGCCCGGCCGGCAGCCCAACGTGTGGAGGCCTTGAAGGACAGGTACAGCTTCAAGGCCGACCTTGACGATGCGGCCCGCCAGGCCTTGTTTCCGCAGAACGCCCGGCTGGCTGCCGGCGCAGCATGAGGCCGGCCTGAGCCCCGTCTGATCGCCGCATCAGCGCGGCCTGCCCCCCACTGGATCTGCCCATGATCGACCTCTACTACTGGACCACCCCCAACGGCCACAAGCTCACGCTGATGCTGGAGGAGGCCGGCCTGCCCTACCGCATCCTGCCCATCAACATCAGCCGGGGTGAGCAATTTGCGCCCGAGTTCCTGAAGATCGCGCCCAACAACCGTATCCCGGCCATCGTGGACCATGCGCCGGCCGATGGTGGCGGGCCGCTGGCGCTGTTCGAGTCGGGCGCCATCCTGCTCTACCTGGCCGACAAGCTGGGCCGGTTCATACCGGCCGACCTGCGTGGCCGCAACCAGGTGCTGCAGTGGCTGTTCTGGCAGATGGCCGGGCTGGGCCCCATGGCCGGGCAGAACCACCACTTCGGCACCTTTGCGCCCGAGAAACTGCCCTATGCCATCGAGCGCTATGTCAGGGAGACGGCCCGCCTCTACGGTGTGCTCAACCAGCAACTGAGCGACGGCCGCGACTACATCGCCGGCAGCTACTCGATTGCCGACATGGCCTGCTACCCGTGGGTGGTGCCGCACGAGCGGCAGCGCCAGAAGCTCGAAGACTTTCCGCACCTGGCGGCCTGGTTTGCCCGCATCCAGGCCCGGCCAGCCACCGCCCGGGCCTATGCCCGGGCGCAGGACTACGCAGCGCCGTCGCCGCAGATGGACGAGGCCGCGCGCAAGCTGCTGTTCGGGCAGGGCGGGTCGACGGCGCGTTGAAGGGCCAGGGTGGGTCGTCGCCAGAAGCGACGGTGCGCACGGTTTGCCGCAGCGGTGCCGGCGGACGGGCCAGTGAGCCTGGTCAGCCTCTGCATCGGTTGCAGAGGCCGCGCGGGCAGCACCGGCATCACCGGCAAGGCATGCAGGGCCGCGACGCGGCACTCCTGGGGCTGCCTTGGTGGCGCGCGCGGCGTCCTCGTTGATTTGCCGGCACGGTAGATAAAGAAGGCGGCACCCAGGCACAACATGCAGGCCAGGCCGACGATGGACATCCGCCGCATGTCGGTGGTGAACAGGTCTTTCAAGGCGGTTCGAGGGCCGGTGCGCGAGGCCTGCACGGCGCGCCAGCGACAATCCCGGCATGGCCCTTCTTTCCCTTTCCAACGCCCACCTGGCCTACGGCCATGTGGCCCTGCTCGACAAGACCGGTTTCTCCATCGACAGCGGTGAGCGCCTCGGCCTGATCGGCCGCAACGGCGCGGGCAAGTCGTCGATGCTCAAGGTGCTGGCCGGCCTGGAAAAGCTCGACGACGGCCTGCTGCAGCTCACGCAAGGCCTGCGCATCTGCTACGTGCCGCAAGAGCCCGCCTTCGAGCCCGGCCACAGCGTGTTCGAGGCGGTGGCCGAGGGCGTGGCCGAGGCCCGCGATGTGCGCAATGCCTACGAGGCGCATGAGGATGGCGTCGACCTGGACGCATTGCAGACCCGCATCGAGGCACTGGACGCCTGGAACTGGGAGCAGCGCGTGGAAACCACGCTGGCCCAACTGCACCTGGACGGCAACCGCGACATCGGTGAGCTCTCGGGCGGCATGAAGAAGCGCGTGGCCCTGGCCCAGGCCCTGGTGGCGGTGCCCGATGTGCTGCTGCTCGACGAACCCACCAACCACCTCGACCTCGATTCGATCGCCTGGCTCGAAGACCTGCTGCGCGGCTTCAAGGGCAGCGTGATGCTGATCACCCACGACCGGGCGTTTCTTGACGGCGTGGCCACCCGCATCCTGGAGCTGGACCGCGGCATCCTGCGCAGCTACCCCGGCAGCTTCAGCACCTATGAGGCCACCAAGGCCCGCGAGCTGGAGGACGAAGCCCTGGCCAGTGCCCGCGCCGACAAGCTGCTGGCGCAAGAAGAGGTCTGGATCCGCAAGGGCGTGGAGGCCCGCCGCACCCGCAGCGTGGCCCGCATCCAGCGCCTGGAGGTGCTGCGCAGCCAGCGCGAGAAGCGGCGCGATTCGCTCGGCCAGGTGCGGCTGGAGGTGGACACCGGCGTGGCCAGCGGCAAGATCGTGGCCGAGCTGAAGGACGTGACGATGCGCTTTGTGTCGGATGCGGGCGACAAGCTGATCGTCAAGGATTTCAGCGCCACCATCCTGCGCGGCGACAAGGTCGGCCTGATCGGCCCCAATGGCGCCGGCAAGACCACCCTGCTCAAGCTGATCCTGGGCGAGTTGCAGCCCACCTCGGGCAAGGTGCGCCAGGGCAGCAAGCTCGAAGTGGCCTACTTCGACCAGATGCGCAGCACCCTGGACCTGGACGCAACGCTGGCCGACACCATCAGCCCGGGCAGCGAGTGGATCGAGGTCAACGGCCAGCGCAAGCATGTGATGAGCTACCTGAACGACTTCCTGTTCTCGCCGGCGCGGGCCAACTCGCCGGTGCGCACGCTGTCGGGCGGCGAGCGCAACCGGGTGCTGCTGGCGCGCCTGTTTGCCCTGCCGGCCAATGTGCTGGTGCTCGACGAGCCCACCAACGACCTGGACATCGACACGCTGGAGCTGCTGGAAGAGCTGCTGCAGGCCTACACCGGCACGGTCTTCCTGGTCAGCCATGACCGGCGCTTCCTCGACAACGTGGTCACCAGCACCATCGCCTGGGAGGGCGACCCGGCGTTCGGCGGTCAGCCTGGGCTGTGGCGCGAATACGAGGGCGGCTACGAGGACTGGGCCCTGCAGCGCCAACGGGCA
>JANNZD010000178.1:0-4664 GCA_031410435.1 Betaproteobacteria bacterium
CAGCCACTGGCGCAAGCCCAGCCTCAGCCACAGCCACAGCAGCAGCCACAACCCCCAAACCGCGCGCGCCCGGCCAGCGCCTACAGCGCCCGGGTGGCCACCGAATGGTTTGCGCTGGCGCTGCAGCTGGGCCAGCAAACCCCCGGTTTCAGCCCGCCGGTGGCCGCACGCGCCTATGCCTACCTGGGCCTGGTGCTGTACGAATCGGTGGTGCCTGGCATGCCCACGCACCAGAGCCTGGCCGGCCAGCTCAACGAGCTGAGCTCGCTGCCCTGGGCCCAGCCCGACAAGCCGCTGCACTGGCCCACGGTGGCCAACGCCGCCCTGGCCACGATGACCCGCCTGATGTGGCCCACCGCCAGCGCCGAGAACAAGGCCCGCATCGACCTGCTGGAGCGCACGCTGCCCTTGAAGCACAGCGCCGATTTCGACCCGGCCAGCGTCACGCCCGAGATCGGTAACCGGTCCGACAGCTTCGGCCGCCTGATGGCGATGGCCATCATGACCTGGGCCCGCACCGACGGCGGCCACGAGGCCTGGGGCCCGCTGCGGCGCGGCCGCGAGACCTATGTGCCACCCAGCGGCGAGGGCCAGTGGGTGGCCACGCCGCCGGCCTTTGGCGCGCCGCTGCTGCCCTACTGGGGCAGCAACCGCCCCATGGTGCTGGCCAGCCCGGCCGATTGCCCGGCGCCGCCACCGCCGACTTATTCCGAGGCGCCGGGCTCGGCCTTCCATGCCGAGGCGGTGGAGGTGCACCGCATCGCCACCCAGGCCACCCAGGCCCAGCGCCAGTTTGCGCTGTACTGGGCCGACGACCCGGGCAAGACGCCGACCCCGGCCGGCCACTGGCTCTACCTCACCGGCGATGTGCTCAAGGCGAGGAAGGCCACGCTGGCCGATGCCGCCGAGGTCTATGCCCGCCTGGGGCTGGCGATGTCGGACGCCTTCGTTGCCGCCTGGCACAGCAAGTACACGCTCAAGCTGCTGCGCCCGGTCACCTATGTGCAGGCGGTGATCGACAGCCAGTGGGTTCCCACGCTGATGGACACGCCGCCCTTTCCCGAATACCCCTCCGGCCACTCGGTGCAGTCCAGCGCGGCGGCGGCGGTGCTGGGGGCGGCTTTTGGCGAGCGCACTGCCTTCACCGACAACACCCACAACGACCGTGGCTGGGGGCCGCGGAACTTCGACAGCTTCAATGCCGCCGCCGATGAGGCCGCGCTGTCGCGGCTGTATGCCGGCATCCATTTCCGCAGCGGGGTGGTGGGTGGGCAGGCGCAGGGGCGCTGCGTGGCGCAGCGGGTGTTGGGGTTGAAGACGCGGCGGTGAAGGCCTGGCGTTGCTCATGTCGTTTTGCCACCGGCGAACTGTGGCAAGCTGGTGGCTTTTCAGGTTGATCACCGTTACCGCCCAGGTCTACAAACCTCGAAGCCCTCGAAAGCGAAGTACTCCGGCTGCCCATGGCTGACCGTGTCCGCCTGCTGGACAGCATGGTCGCCAGCCTGGATGTGGACGCCGCGCGCGAGGCCGTCTGGGATGACCTTGCGGCTCAGCGAGACGCCGAGATCGAGGCGGGCAGCGCTACCGAGATTTCGGTATTCGATGTGGTGGCGCGCCTGGAGGCCGAGTTGAAGTGACGGCATCGCTTCACCGCGAAGCAGACCTGAAACTCACGCAGGCCTTTCGCCACTGGCAGCGGGAAGCAGGCAAGGGCATTGCGGCCAGGTTTTTGCGAGAGTTCAAACGCCTTGCAATCAAAGCGGCTTCAAGCCCATCCGGGGCTGGGCAGCCCTAAGGCGGCCGGGTGCGGTCCAACGAGATCAGGATCACCGGAAAGGCCTGCTTGCCGCGCGCTGCCCGCAGCTGGAGCGCATGCTGCAACTCCCTGCCCACCCATTTGGCCTGCAGGGCATCCGGGCTGACCACCACCGCGAAGGCGGATGCGGCCTCGATGGCCGCCTGGATCTCGGGCCACAGCGGGTCGCCACCGCGCAGCTCGCTTGAATCGATACAGCCGGCTTGGCCGTGGTCGGCCAGCATCTGCCGGAGATCACGGACGAAGTCATCGTCCTTCGAGCTGTGGGAGATGAAGAGTCAGGTCATCGCAAACCTGGCCTGGTACGCCGACCCACAAATTTCGAAACATGAAAACGAGTCTTCGTCCGACAGGCTCCTGGCCTGGCCAACGAATCCATCGTTTTCATCATGTTCCGAAACTTATGGGTCGGAGTACTAGCGAGCGAGGGGAGGGGGCCAGCTTGACCGACGAAAGCGGCGCAGGTGGCCGGCTTCCAGAGGTGGCGGGTGTTGCCTGATCAGGGCTGCGGAGACTGGGCTATGGTGCAGGTCAAGTTGTCAGGAGTTCGCGCCTGGCGCCACCTCCATCAACGTGCATGCCCCATGCCCCCACTCTTCGTCTACGGCTCGCTCAAGCAGGGTTTCCCCAACGCCCAGGTCAACCAGGGCCGGCGGATCGCGGGCGACTTCAAGACCGCGCAGCCTCACCCCTTCTACCTGGTCCGCGGCCAGTTGCCTTGCCTGTTGCCGGCCGACGGCAGCGGCTTGCAGGTGCAAGGCCAGCTTTTTGAGGTGACAGCCGATGTCCTGGGCGCGATGGACCTGCTGGAAAGGGTGGGCCAGCCGGGTGGCTATCGACGCGCCGAGATCGCCGTGGTGGCTTGCGCTGATGCCGCCGGCCTGCCGCTGCGCGCGCTGGTCTACCTGCAAGACCCGGCGCTGCTGGCCCAGCCCGGCGAGCACATCGGCCCGATCGCGGTCTACACCCAAGACCACGCCCAGCGCCTGAGCTGGTGATGCCTGATCCCGACCGCGCGGACAGCGCCGATGCGCTGCCCCCCTGGCCCCTGCCCACCGGCGTGCGCAGCCGCCAGGTGCCCGGTATCAACGGCCTCGACGTGCACCTGCTGGAGGCCGGCTTCGAGACCCCCGGCCGGCCTTGCCTGCTGTTGCTGCACGGCTTCCCCGAATTGAGCTACAGCTGGCGAGCGCTGATGCCGGCGCTGGCCGCCGCCGGCCACCACGTGATCGCGCCCGACCAGCGCGGCTATGGCCGAACCACCGGCTGGGATGCGCGCTACGACGGCGACCTGGCCAGCTTTCGCATGCTCAACCTGGTGCGCGATGCGCTGGGCCTGGTGATGGCGCTGGGCCATAGGCAGGTGGCTGCCGTGGTGGGGCATGACTTCGGTGCGCCGGTGGCAGCCTGGTGCGCGCTGCTGCGGCCCGATGTGTTCCAGCGCCTGGTGCTGATGAGCGCCCCTTTCGGCGGGCCGCCGCCGCTGCCGTTCAATACGGCCCACACCGCGCCGGTAGCCCAGGCCAACGCTGATGTGCATGCCGCGCTGGCGGCGCTGCCGCGCCCGCGCAAGCACTACCAGTGGCATTTCGCCTCGCGCGGCGCCAATGCCGACCTGCTGCAGGCGCCGCAGGGCGTGCACGATCTGCTGCGCGCCTACTACCACCACAAGAGCGCCGACTGGCCCGGCAACCAGCCCGCGCCGCTGGCAGGCTGGACGGCCGACGAGCTGGCCCGTCTGCCCACCTATTACGTGATGGACCTGGCCGCCGGCATGGCCGCTACGGTGGCGCCCCAGATGCCCAGCGTGGCCCAGATCGCCGCCTGCCCATGGCTGCCCGACGCGGCGCTGCGCGTCTACAGCCGCGAGTTCGGGCGCACCGGCTTCCAGGGCGGGCTCAACTGGTACCGCTGCAGCATCGGTGAGGCCCACCAGGCCGAGCTGCAAGTGTTTGCCGGCCGCCGTATCGAGGTGCCGGCGCTCTACATCGCTGGCGCCGCCGATTGGGGCAGCTACCAGAGGCCCGGCGCGCTGCAGGCCATGCAGGCGGGCGCCTGCGCGCAGCTGCGCGGCGTTCACTTCATCAGCGGCGCCGGCCATTGGGTGCAGCAAGAGCAGCCCGCCGCGGTGGTCCGGCTGCTGCTGGGCTTTCTGCAGGGCGCCTGAGCCGCCGACACCGGCCTGTCAGTATCGGCCCGGCCCAAGCCAGGCACACTGTCGGCAAAGTCGATCCTATGCCCAAGCCGCCGTCCCCGTCATCCCCCGCCAAGCCGGCCCGCAGCGCTGCCGTGCCGCAGGGCCGCAGCCAGCGCCTGTTGCAATTGGGCCTGGCGGTGGGCGAGATGGCCGCCAGCGCGGCGGCCAATGGCCTGCAGGCCTGGGCCCGGGGCGAGCGGCCCAGCTTGTCGCAGCTGATGCTGTCAAATGGCAACGCCAACCGCCTGGCCGATCGCCTGTCGCAGATGCGCGGCGCGGTGATGAAGCTGGGCCAGCTGATGTCGATGGACGGCCAGGGTGCGCTGCCGCCGCAGTTTGCTCAGCTGATGGGCGGGTTGCGCGACCAGGCCCATGCGATGCCGCCCGAGCAGCTGGCCGCGCTGCTGGCCGACCAGTACGGCCCCGATTGGTTGCTGCGCTTTCGCCAGCTCGGCATGCAGCCCATCGCCGCCGCGTCCATCGGCCAGGTGCACCGGGCTGTCACCCACCAGGGCCAGGTGCTGGCGCTGAAGATCCAGTACCCGGGCGTGGGGGGGCGCCCCCCCCCCCCCGGGGCCAACCACGCGCGGCGGGGGCGCCCCCCCCGGCGGCGGGGGGGCGGGCGGGGGGGGCCCGCCCGGCGCCACAGGG
>JANNZD010000179.1:0-5125 GCA_031410435.1 Betaproteobacteria bacterium
CGCCCGGGGCCGGGTGCTGGCCAGCTCCAACCCCGCCAACCTGGGCCAGGTGATCAGCCGCCCGCGCCTGCTGGGCACGGCCGGGCGGCCCGGCCTGGGGCCCCTGCTGCCCGGGCGTGACCTGGCAGACCTGGAAGCCGCCGCCCAGGCCGCGCCCCGCGCGGCGGCATTGGTCACCCTGCTGCCGCTGGTGGTGCCGCTGCCGGCCGCCCAGCCCAACGGCCCGCAGCCCGCTGCCCAGGCCGACTGGCTGGTGGCCGCCCTCAACCCCGATTACTTTGCCACCCAGTACGACCGGCTGCTGAGCACCGCGCAGCAGCACGCCGCCCTGCTGGGGCTGGACGGCCAGCTGCTGGCCGCCAGCCAGGATGTGCGGCTGGCCGCCGGCAAGCGCCTGGCCAGCCACAAGGCCTTCACCGAGTTCCTGCCGCAGCAGGAGCACGGTGAATTCATCGGCCCGGGGCTGGACGGTGACGAGGCCTACACCGCCTTCCGCACCGCGCGGCGCCAGCCGCTGGTGCTGGTGGTGGAGACACCGGCGGCCACCGTGTCGGCCCAGTTTCGGGCCACCGCGCTCAAGGTGGGCGGCGCCACCGCCAGCCTGCTGGCGTTTCTGGGCGCGCTGGCCACGCTGGTGTGGCGCAGCCTGCGCAGCCGCGAGGCCGTCAGCGGTGACCTGGCCGCCGCCCGTGGCAACCTGGCCGCCAAGGACGCCTTCACCGACCGCCTGTTTGAGGTCAGCCCCATCCCGATGGTGGTCAAGGACACGGCCGGCCGCTTTGTGCGTGTCAACAAGGCCTGGACCGACCTGACCGGCCTGAGCACCGAGCGGGTGATCGGCGCCAACCTGGGCCGGCTGTACCCGCCCCAGCTGGCCGCGCCACATGAGGTGCAAGAGCAGATGGCCATCATCTCGGGCCAGCCCGTCAACTACGAAGAGCAGTTGCTGGACAACGACGGCCTGCCACGCGACGTGATGATCCGCGTCATGCCCTTCACCGACGCGGGCGGCCAGGTGACCGGCGTGATCAGCTGCCTGACCGATGTGACCGAGTTCCGCGAGGCCGCGCAGCGCACGCTGGAGGCCAAAAACGCGGCCGAGCATGCCAACAGCACCAAGAGCGAATTTCTGGCCAACATCAGCCATGAGCTGCGCACGCCGCTGCAAAGCATCCTGGGCTTCTCTGAGCTGGGTGGCTCACGCAGCCGCACCGACCAGCGCCTGCACAGCATGTTTGGCGACATCCACGGCGCTGGCCAGCGCATGCTCACCCTGGTCAACAACCTGCTGGACCTGACGCGGCTGGAGTCCACCGTGGGCGAGATCCGGCTGGCGCCGATTGCCGTGGCGCCGGCCATGCGGTCTGTCGTGCAAGAGCTGCGCCAGATGGCACTGGCCCGCAAGCTGGCCCTGGTGGCGCCACTGGCCGACGCCGATGCGGCCGGCCTGTGGGCCCTGGCCGACGGCTTCCGCCTGCAGCAGGTGCTGCGCAACGTGCTGGCCAATGCCATCCGCTTTGCGCCGGCCGGCAGCGTGATCACGCTGGACTGGGGCCTGGACAGCAGCAACGGGCTGCTGATCAGCGTGCGCGACCACGGCCCGGGCATCCCCACCGATGAGCTGGACCGCATCTTCGAGTCATTTGTGCAGTCCAGCCGCACCAAGGACGGCTCGGGCGGCACCGGCCTGGGCCTGGCGATCTGCCGCAAGATCATGGCTGCGCACCACGGCCAGATCAGCGCCAGCAACCACCCGGCGGGCGGCGCAGTGTTTGAGTTCAAGCTGCCGGCGCTGGCGTGCCGGCCCGACCCCAGGCCGCAAGCGACTCCCCAGCCGATGCCCACGCCCACGCCGACCCCGACGCCGGCGCAGGGTCGACCGGCGGACGCGACCCTGCCCACGTCGCTGTAGGCGGCTGCCGCCGGCCGCCGGATGGCCTGCCTGGCCGCAGCGGCCTGCCTATCATCGGTGCATGCAGATCCTCGATGCGCCAGCCGCCGCCCGTGCCTTGCCCTGGATGCCTCTGGTGGCGGCGCTGGAGCGCACGCTGGCCGACGCGGCGGCCGGCCGGGTGCAGGCACCCGAGCGCTGGGTGCTGCCGGTGGCGCCGGGCACCTCGTGGTTCCTGATGCCGGCGTGGCTGGCGCACGACGCCGGCGACCTGGCGGCGATCAAGCTCATCACCTACGCCAGCGCAAACCCGGCGCGCGGCCTGCCGTCCATCCTGGGCGACGTGCTGGTGCTGCGCGCGTCCACCGGCGAGCGGCTGGCGCTGCTGGACGGCCCCACCGTCACCGCCCGCCGCACGGCGGCCGTCACGCTGCTGGCCGCCCTGCGGCTGGCGCCGGCGCCGATCGGCCCGCCCGGTCTCGGTAGCGCTGGAGCCGGTCCGTTGCTGGTCATCGGCACCGGTGTGCAGGCGCTGGCGCATGTGCAGGCGCTGGTGGCCGGTGCCGGCGTGCGCGAGGTCTGGGTGCGCGGTCGCACGCCGGCCCGCAGCCGCGCGTTTGTGCAGGCTTTGCAGGCGCAGGCGGGCACAGCCAGCCTGCCAGTCCCCGACCTGCAGGTCGCGCCGGCCGATGACCTGGACACCGCCCTGCAGCGCTGCCGCTGGATCGTCACCGCCACGCCGGCTGCGGCGGTGTGCCTGCACGGTGCCGTGCGGCCGGACGCCTTTGTCGCCGCGGTGGGCGCTTTCAGCCCCGCGATGATCGAGCTGGACCCGGCACTGACCCGGCAGCTCGCAGCTGACGGCCGGGTGGTGCTCGACAGCGCCGCGGCGCGCCACGAGGCGGGCGATCTGCTGGCAGCCGGGCTGGACTTGTCTGGCCTGCCCACGCTGGCCGAATTGCTGGCGGGATTGCCGCCTGTCCCGGCGGATACCGCAGCGCCCGCGTTGCCCCGGCCGGCCGGGCCGGTGCTGTTCAAGAGTTGCGGCGCGTCGCTGTGGGACCTGGCCGCCGCCCGCTGCGCGGTAGGCGCCTGACCCCAGGCCCGTGCGCCCGCTGTCAAGGTGCCGGCCGCGGCCACATCGCCCACAGCCGCAGCGGCTGCTTCATGCGGCCGGCCTGCTGCTCGGCGGCGTCACCGCTGCCCCAGAAATAGTCCACCCGTACCGCACCGGTGATCGCGCTGCCGGTGTCCTGCGCCATCACCAGCCGACGCAGCGGTGTGGCTGAGAGCGGCTCGGTGGTGTCCAGCCACAGCGGCGTGCCGTAGGGCACGGCCAGCGGGTCCACCGCGACCGATCGGCCGGCGCTCAGCGGCACGCCTTGTGCGCCTTTTGGGCCGGTCGGCAAGGGCGTGCCGGTCGGCAACGTCGAACCGGTTGGCGGCAGCGGGTTGGCCACGGCCACGGCCGCGTCACCTGCCAGCGCCTCCTCCCGGAAAAACACCACCCGCGGGTTGCTCCACATCATCTGCTGCAGCCGGGCCGGGCTGGCGCGCTGGCCCCAGTCGCGGATCGCCGGCCAGTTGGCGCCGTCGGGCTTGAGCTCGCCCTGGTCGATCAGCCAGCGGCCCACCGACTTGTAGGGCTGGTCGTTGGCGCCGGCATAGGCCACCCGCACCAGGCGCTCTGTGCCTTCGGGCTCGCTGATGCGCAACCGGCCCGAGCCCTGAATCTGCAGCAGCAGCAGGTCCAGCGGGCTGGCCAGCCAGGCGATCTCCTGGCCGCGCAGCGCGGCTTGCGCGGCCGGCTCGGTGGCCAGTTGCTGGCGTGTCCAGTAGGGCTTGCGTTGGGCCAGGTCGGCCGGCGGTCGGTGCACCGCCACGCTGAACCCGGGCCGCTGCCGGCGGCTGGCCAGCAGCACCGGCTCGAAGTAGCCGGTGGCCAGGCCCAGGGCGGTGCCATCCAGCGCCTCGACCCGGTAGGCCTGCAGTTCACGCTGCAGGAAGTCGCGCGCAAAGCCGTCGTCGGGCGGGGCAAAACCGCTGGCCCGGGCACACACCGCCGCCCAGCCCGGCGCGGGTTTGACGCAGCCTGCGCGCAAGGCCGGCCACAGCTCGGCGCTGCGGTCGGCCTGCCAGCCGGGCAGGGCGGACCAGTCCACCGGCACCCAGCGGGCGCGTGGGCGCAGCAACGCCGCGCCGCCGCTGTCATCGGTCACGGCGGGCGGTGCAACGGCCGCAGCCGCGGGTGCGCCTGGCGTGGCCGGTGGCACGCTTGGCGCGGGCGGCGTCACCGCGCAAGCGCCCAACAGGGCAAACAGCAGCGCGGCCAGCGTGCGGCACAAAGGCCGGGATAATCGGGGCATGTGGCTGATTTTGCTGGAAGCGCTGGGCGCGTTGTTGATCCTGGGCCTGATCGTCTGGTGGACGATGTTTGCCGGCCGCCGCGGCGGCGAACGCGACGACGACGCCGCGGGGCGCTGAAGCGCGCGTTGCAGCGGCCGCGGGGCCGCGACTCACGCCCGCCGGCTGCCGGCTCAAGCCGTCGGCCCAGCTGCACGGCGGGGCATTCAAGGCCCGCAAGCGCCGGCTTTGGGTTGCCCCCGGTGGGTGCTTCTGACAGGCTAACCCTGCGTTTCGGGGCCAATCTCGACGGTGACCACCGCCTCGTCTCGGCCCTCCGGCGCGTAGATGGATTTCACCGTGCCGTAGCCGACGACGCTCGAACTTGCATCGCCCTCAGGGGGCAGGTCAGCGGCCGTTTCGTCGGGCACATGGCCGAGCTGCTTCCACGCCTTGACCAGCCCCAGCAGGGCTGTGCACTCTAGCCAGACATCGATGCGTGCGGCGGCCGGATCAGCGCCCGGTTGCCTGCGCAGTTCGACCCGCCAGCCCTCTCGGCATTCGGTGCGCACCAGCGCAGCACGATCGGGCGTTGTGGTGCCACCCAGAATCGTGAATATCGACTTGTCGAGGCGGGTCAAAGCGGGCCCGATGGGGCGGATGTCGTTCATTGTCAAGCGCCTTCAGCCAGGGGGTCGATTCCACCCGCGCCGCCGGGTTTCGGGCTCGGATTTCGGTAGGCCGCCCCAGCCTGCGGGTCTGCCGCCGGTCTGGATTGCGCCGAGGAGGCCTTTTGGAGGTGCCGCAAGACATCACGGGCGATGAGGTACGCCTGGATCTGCGATTCACTGATCGCCAGCTTGTCGCGGCGTCGCTTGCCCTTGCGGTGAC
>JANNZD010000180.1:0-13832 GCA_031410435.1 Betaproteobacteria bacterium
CCCGATGGCGCAGACACTCGGGCTGCCGCTGCCTGCCCCTGCCCATGCCTTGACCTCGCCCACCTTCGTCCCCTATCCCTTCGAGGCCCGGCGCCATCCGGCCGTGCTGCCGCCGCTGCGCCAGGGCGTGGATGCGCAGCGCCGGCCGGTGGTGGTGGTGGGCGGCGGGCCGGTGGGCCTGTGCGTGGCGCTCGGCCTGGCCAACCATGGCCTGCCGGTGGTGCTGGTCGAGGCCGACGACGGGGTCTGCTTTGGCAGCCGGGCGATCTGCATCTCGCGCCGCAGCCTGGAGATCATCCAGCGCCTGGGCGCCTTGCCCGGCTTTTTGCGCACCGGCCTGCCCTGGACCGGTGGACGCAGCTTCTACCGCGACCAGCAGGTATTGCATTTCACGATGCCGCAGGACGCCAACCAGAAGCTGCCCCCGATGCTGAACCTGGCGCAATACAGCATCGAGCAGCTGCTGCTGGACGCGGCGCAGGCCCGGCCCGACCTGATCGACATACGCTGGCAGACCCGGCTGAGCGCGCTGCAGGCCGGGCCTGAGGGCGTGCGCCTGGCGCTGCAAAGCCCGGCCGGTGAATACCGGCTCGACGCCGATTGGCTGGTGGCTGCCGACGGTGGCCGAAGCTTCGTGCGTGACGCACTTGGCCTGCGCCTGCAGGGCACCCGCTATGAAGGCCGCTATGTGATCGTCGACATCCTGATGCACAGCGATCGACCGGCCGAGCGCCTGGCCTACTTCGACCCGCCCTGCAACCCCGGCTCGACCGTGCTGGTGCACAAGCAGCCGGCCGATGTCTGGCGCATCGACTACCAACTGCGCGACGGCGAAGACCCAGACGCAGCCCTGCGGCCCGAGAACCTGCTGCCCCGGGTGCACAGCCTGCTGCAGATGATGGGCGAGACGGCGCCCTGGCAACCGATCTGGACCGGTCTGTATCAGGCCAATGCGCTGACGCTGGAGCGCTACCGCCACGGCCGGGTGCTGCTGGCCGGCGATGCTGCCCACCTGGTGCCGATCTTCGGCGTGCGCGGGGCCAATTCGGGCATCGACGATGCCGACAACCTGGCCTGGAAGCTGGCCTGGGTGGTCAAGGGCCTGGCGACCGATGCGCTGCTCGACAGCTATTCGGACGAACGGGTGGCCGCCGCGCAGGAAAACCTGCAGCAGGGCCGCAAGAGCACCGAGTTCATGGCGCCGCCGTCCTTCGGCTTCGACCTGATGCGCCGGGCCGCACTGGGCCTGGCGCGGCGCCAGCCGGCACTGCAGCCGCTGGTCAATCCGCGCCAGACCACGGCCATCGCCTACACCGCCTCGCGTCTGAATGCCGCACCGGCCCGGTCGGCCGTGTTCTGCGCCGGCCCGCCGCCCGGCACCGTGCTGCCCGAGTGCCCCCTGACCTGGTGCGATGCCGGGCTGCGGCGCGAGGGCCACCTGACTGACCGGCTGCATCCGGCCGGCCTGACCCTGCTGTGCTTTGCCAACGGCCCCGGCGCCGTGCCCGGACTGCAGGCATTGTTGGCCGGGCTGGCCCAGCGCGGCCTGGCCGCGCAGGGCCTGACCTTGACCCGGCAGGCTGGCGATGCCGGCCAGCCGGGCGGGCCCGCGCTGGGCTGGGACCACACCGGCAGGCTGTTCCCGCTGTACGGCGCGGCGCCGGGCAGCCTCTACCTGGTGCGGCCGGATGGCCATGTGCTGGCGCGCTGGCAGAGCTTCTGGGCCGACGCAGGCACTGCCGGCCCGCAAATCGATCCGGTGCAAGGGGCCGAGTTCGATGCCGCCGTCGCCCAGTGTCTGGCCCCTGAGCCCTGCGCTTGCCCGCTGCCATGACCGACCGCCCCACCGGCCTGAGCCCCGCCGAACTGGATGCCGCCTACACCCGCTTGTGCGAAACCCTCGGCGCGGTGGGCGAGGCTCAGGCGCCCCTGCTGCTGGCACGCTTTGCGCTGCTGGCCATCGTCCACATCGGCGACGCCGCTGTGGTGCAAGGGCTGCTCAGCGAGGCGGCGCTGGGTTTGCCCGAGCCGGCCAGCGCCGGCGCCCACCCTGCCCGGGCCAGCTGACGCCAGGCGCTGTGGGAAACTCATCGGACAGGCCCCTGCGGCCAGAAACATCCGCGTGAAGCCCAGCAAATTGGGGCGGCCTGACGCGGCACAGTCTTGGGGACAAGCCAAATGATGTTGAAGTTCGCCCGGTCGATCACCGCGCTCGCTGGCGCCGCCCTGAGCGCTGGCCATGCGGCGGCGCAGCAGACCGCCATGCCGGCGGCGCCTCAGGCCAGCCCGACTGCCGCACAGTCGCCGGCCGCTGCCCAGCCATCGGGGTCCGGCCTTTACCGGGGGGAGGGCATGATCGTGCTGGACTACCAGGTCATTCCAGTGCCGCAGCAGCCCGCGCTGGACCTGATGGGCTTTCACATCCTGAACAAGGTGGCTGACGGTCTGTTTGTCGGCGTGGGCGCCTATGCGCCGCTGCTGCGGGGCGAATACGGCGGCTTCATGGCCTTCGACCTGGGTGCCCATGTGCAGCGCCGGATTGCCGGCCGCCTGTTTGCCAATGCCGGCCTGGCCGGGGGCGGGGGAGGGGGTGGCAAGAGCACCCAGCAAAGCATCGAGCTGTCCGGCACCGGCGGCTTCATCAAGGGCTATGCCGGGCTGGGCCTGGACTTCGACGGCTTCTCGATCGGCGCCAATGCGGCACGCATGAAGTTCAGGCATTCGGCGATAGACCACACCCAGCTCAACCTGTTCGTGCAGATGCCTTTCGACTACAAGGTCGGCTCGCTGGCCCTTGCCGGCGAAAGGTTGAGCCCAGCCGACACCGAGGCCGCCTTCACGGCGTCGTCGGCCAATACGCTCACGCTGGGTCTGGACAACTACAAACAGATCGACCCGCAGGGGTCCAACAAGTCCACCATCCACCTGGCCGACCTGCAGTTTGCGCATTACATGAGCCGGGCCAGCTACTGGTACGCCAGCCTGGGTGTGGGCTACCGCGGCCTGCCGCTTTACAACCAGTTCTTCGGCGGTCTGGGCTACCGCTTTGATGTGGCGCCGCGCGTCAGCCTACATACCCAGTTGGGGCTGGGCTCGGGGGGCTATGCGCCAGAAAAGATCGACACCGGCGCCGGCTTGCTGGTCTATCCCAAGTTGTCGGCCGAATATGCGATCACCAAGGATTTCGGCCTGGCCCTGACCACCGGCTACCTGTTCGCGCCCAAGGGCACATCGAAGAACCACACCCTGGGCGTCGCGCTGAACTACCACCTGCAGTCACCGCGTCGGGCCACAGACGGGGACGCGCCGCCGGACGGCGCTGTCTTCCGGGGCTACCGTTTCAGCCTGGTGCAGCAGACCGAGACCGGCGTCAGCGTGCGCGGCGCAGACCGGTCCAGCATCCACATGCTGTCGGCGCAGCTCGACACGCTGGTCAGCGACCATGTCTACCTGCCCATCCGCGCGGGCGTGGCCTACAACGCCTACCTGGGCTACCCCGGCTACGGAGAGCTGCTGGCCGGTGTGGGCCTGCAGACCCGCTACGCCAAAGGCGACCGCTTCCAGTTCTTTGGCCAGTTGCTGGGCGGCACCAATGTGCACGGCCTGATCATCAATCCGGGCATCGGCATGAACCTCAGCCTGAGCGACCGTTGGGCTGTCCATGGCTCGGCCGGCAAGACCCTGGCCACCTCCACTGCCAATGGCAACTTCAAGGCCACCAGCCTGGCGTTGGGCCTGACCTACCGGTTTTCAGTGCCCAGTTGGTAAGCGCTTGCGGGCGCCCGCTGCGCCGGCACGGGGCCGTGCCGCGGATGCGGGGTTCAGCATTCATGCGGGTTGTGTTGCGGTTTTTGGCAGTTCTGCAGCACCGGGCCAACGGTACTTGGACCCACGGCCCGGCGCAGCTGGGACCGACAAGCCGCGGCATCATGGCCGGCGCTTGACGGCATAAGCCGCCCTGTTCGCGCGATCACCCCAGCAGGCCGGGCGGAAAATTCCGCTTCACTGCGCTCACTGCCCGAGCGACGAGAGGCTATGCCATGGAGATTGCCCGTCCGCGTGACGACGAGTCGGCTTCGATCGCAGCGCTGCGTGATCTGGAGGTGCTCGACAGCGAGCCCGAGGCCGAGTTCGAGGCCATCGTGCGCGCCGCTTCGGTGGTCTGCGGCGCGCCGATCTCGGCGATCAGCCTGATCGACGTCGATCGGCAGTGGTTCAAGGCCATCACCGGCCTGCCCGGCGTCACCGAGACACCGCGCGAAATCGCCTTCTGCGCCCACGTCGTGCGGCAGGACGGCTACTTCGAGGTGCCGGATGCGACGCTGGACGCGCGCTTTGCTGACAATCCGCTGGTGGCTGGCGCGCCCGACATCCGCTTCTACGCCGGCGCGCCGGTGAAGCTGCGTGATGGGACGCGGGTCGGCAGCATGTGCGTCATCGACCGCCAGCCGCGCCGGCTCGACGATAAGCAGCGCGAGGTGCTGATCTGCCTGGCCGACGCCGCCGCCCGTGCGCTTGAGGGGCGGCGTGCCGTGATTGCGATGCGTCGGGTGGCCGCCGAGGCCGCCCAGGCCGCGCTGGTGCTGGAGCACAGCGCCGACGCCATCATCGGCGTCTCGATTGATGGCCGTGTGGCGCTGTGGAATCGCTCCGCCGAGCTGCTGTTCGGCCATGCCGCCACCGACATCGTCGGCCAGACCATCGATCGGCTCGTCCCCACCGAGCGGAGCCACGAGGAACGCAATGTGCGGGCCCGGGTCGCCGACGGCCAGGCGCACAGCTACGAGACTGTGCGCCTGCACCGCGACGGCCGCCGCATCGACGTGGCAGTGACGGCGGTGCCGCAGTTCGATGCCCAAGGCGAGGCCTGCGGCGCGACCAAGTTCGTGCGCGACATCACTGCGCGCCGCCGCGCCGAGCAGACCCTGCAGGACCAGGAGGAACGGCTGCGCCTGGCCACCGACAGTGCGGGCATCGGCGTCTGGGCCCTCGACCCGGTGCACGGCACCCTCGAATTCGACGACTGGATGTACCGGCTCTACGACCTGGCGCCCGGTGACCCCGACTCCTTGCTCGCGCGCTGGTCGCAGCGTCTGCACCCCGACGACGCGGCGCGTGTGCTCGGCGAGATGATGGCCACGCTCAAGGGTCAGGGCAAAGAGAAGTCAGAGTTCCGCATTGTCTGGGGCAACGGCGAGGTCCGGCACCTGCAGGCCGCAGGGCATGTTCTGCGCGGCGCCGACGGGCGTGCAACCCGCGTGATCGGCGTCAACCTCGACCTGACCCCGCAGCGGCGCTCGGACGATGCCTTGCGCGAGGCCAAGCAGTTGGCCGAATCGGCGAACCTGGCCAAGAGCGCCTTTCTCGCCAACATGAGCCACGAGATCCGCACGCCGATGAACGCCATCCTCGGCATGCTGGCACTGCTGCGCAAGACCGAGATGACACCGCGCCAGGCCGACTATGCCGGCAAGACCGAGGGCGCGGCGCGCTCGCTGCTGGGGCTGCTAAACGACATCCTCGACTTCAGCAAGGTCGAGGCCGGCAAGATGACGCTCGACGCCGAGCCCTTTTCGGTAGAGCGCCTGATGAGCGATCTCGCGGTCATCCTGTCGGCCAGCGTCGGCACGAAGAACTTAGAGGTGCTGTTCGACATCGACCCCGCCGTGCCGCCGCTGGTGGTAGGCGACGCAATGCGGCTGCAGCAGGTGCTGATCAACCTGGGCGGCAATGCGGTGAAATTCACCACCGAGGGCGAGGTGGTGATCTCGATCGGCGTGCGCCACGGCGACGCCGGTCGGGTGCGCCTGCAGTTCGCGGTGCGCGACACCGGCATCGGCATCGCGCCCGAGAACCAGCAGCATATCTTCGCCGGTTTCACGCAGGCCGAGGCCTCGACGACGCGGCGTTTCGGTGGCACAGGGCTGGGGCTGACAATCAGCCAGCGCCTGGTCGTGATGATGGGTGGTGAACTGCGTCTGGACAGTGTGCTGGGCCAGGGCACGCGCTTCCACTTCTGCATCGACCTGCCGGTGGCAGCCGCGCCTGCAGCAAAGCTGGCAACGCCAGTTTCGCCACGCGTGCTCATCGTCGACGACAACGCCACCGCGCGCGAGGTGCTGGCGCGGGCCGCGCAATCGCTCGGCTGGATAGTCGACTTGGCCGCCGATGGCGATCAGGCGCTCGAAATCCACCGTGCCGAAGCCCGCGCTGGCCGGCGCTTCGACGCGGTCTTTGCCGACTGGCGCATGCCCGGCATGGACGGCTGGCAAACGCTGCGGCTCATCCGTGACGAATGTGACGACACGCCGGCGCCGCTGCTGCTGATGGTCACTGCCAACGGCCGAGAAACGTTGCTGCAGCGCAGCGACGACGAGCAGGCACTGATCGCGGGCTTCCTCGTCAAACCGGTCACGGCTGCAATGCTGGCGGCGGCGCTGCACGAGGCCCAGCACGGGCAGGCTGCCCCAAGGCACAGGACCGCCGGCGTGCGGCGCCTGGAAGGCCTGCGCCTGCTGGTGGCCGAGGACAACCCCAACAACCAGCAAGTCGCGCGCGAGCTGCTCGAGGACGAAGGCGCCGTGGTGCAGATCGTCGCCGATGGCCAGGCAGCGGTCGACGCCCTGGCCTGGCCCGGACAGGCTTTCGATGCCGTGCTGATGGACATGCAGATGCCGGTGATGGACGGCTACACCGCCACCGTGCGCATCCGCCGAGACCTGGGGCACAAGGATCTGCCGATCATCGCGATGACCGCCAATGCGATGGCCAGCGACCGCGAGGCCTGCCTTGCTGCCGGCATGAACGACCATGTCGGCAAACCTTTCGACCTGGACGGACTGGTGCGCGTGCTACGCCGCCACACCGGCCGTAGCGAATTCGCTGCCGGTGCGCCGGCGGCCGCGCCGGCACTGCCGCCGGCCACCACCGCAGCGGCGCGAGCCGCAGGCGTGAACCTCGTGGCGGCGCGCGCGCGCATGGGCGGCCGCCTAGCGCTCTACGCGCGCACCCTGCGACGCTTCGTCGCCGACCTCGCTGCCATCCCCGGGCAGTTGCGCGGCAGTGTCTCCAACGGGTCGCTCGACGAGGCGACGCGCCTGCTGCACACGCTCAAGGGCCTGGCGGCGACTCTGGGCGCCGACCGGCTTGCCGCGGCAGCAGGCGACGCCGAGAAGCGCCTGGGCGGCCTGGCCGCGACCGATGCCACCGCCTTGCAGGCAGTGTGCGACCGCATCTGCCCGGTGATCGATGCGGCGCGACTGGATCTGCCGGTGCTGCTCGAGGCGCTGGACTGCGCCGTGAACGCAGAGTGCACCGATGCGGAACCGGCCGCGGCGAGCACCAGCCGCGAAGAGCTGGTCCAGGCCTTGCGCGAATTGTTGGGCGCACTTGCGCAATCGGACATGCACGCCACGACGATGTACGCCAGGCTGCAGGCCAGATTCACCGGCGCGCTGGCCGGTCGCATGCAGTTGCTTGACGACGCTGTTTCGCAACTCGACTTTGCAGCTGCGCTGGCGCAATGCAGCGAGCTGATCGAGGAATACGCAGGCGCTGATTGCGGCGTTCGAGGTTGACGGTTGCCGAGGTGATGGCCTTCATCGGATGAGCGGCGCATCGGGCCTGGCCGCACGGCGCCGCTGAAGTAGCCATCGTGCCGGATGGCCGTAGCAAATCCGCAGCACTGGCGCCGTGCGCCCGGCTCGAAGCCGCCCTCGGATCGGCATTGCCGTCGCAGCAATATCGCTCACAAGCCATTGATTACCATGCACCCGTTGGCTGGCTTCTGGCCAGGCTGTCATCTCGTCGGCCGGACCCCTGTGTGGACAGAAAAAGAGCGAATCAGTGCTATCAAATCAACCACTCAGCCCTTGGCGTCTGAGCGTCGCGCCGATGATGGACTGGACGCTGTGTTCAGCATTCATGCGGGTTTCAGCGGGGTCCGTAGCAGTTCTGTAGCACAAGATTCGGAGGCGCTTGGTGCCACTGCGCTCGGCCGGTTGGACCGATGGCGCCGTGTTGGGTCCTGGCCGTTGACCCCAGGCAGCCGTTCTTTCATCTGATAGACTTCAATCTATCGTTTGGGAGACAGTTCATGTACACAGCCGTCGTCGAACCGAGAAAGATCGCCCAGGTGCTGGGCTTGCGCTGCAAGGTCACTTCCATCGAGCAACTGGATCAGCAGGTCGAAGCGGGTCTGCCCAAGGCCTCCCTCGGCGCCGTGGCACGCCATGTGTATGGCACCTCGCCCGATGCGGCAGCCCTGATGCAGCGGGTCATTCCGTCGGCCACGTTCCACCGAAGGGGTGAGGACTTGAAGCCGCAGGAAGGAGAGCGGGTGGAGCGTCTGGCGCGCGTGATCGCCACCGCCGAACAGGTGTGGGACGACGTCGACGACGCGCGGGCCTTCCTGTCCACCGGCCACGCCATGCTGGGCGGCAAGCGGCCGATCGAGGTGGCGCTGACAGAACTCGGCGCGCGCCGTGTGGAGAACCTGCTCTGGTCGCTGTTCCATGGCGTCGCCGCGTAAGGGCTCGGACAGGGCGAGATCGAAGGCGGCGGCCAGAAAACAGGCACCAGCGCAAACCTGGCAGGCTTGGCGCATCGCCGACGGCCGGTTCGACCCATTCAGCCCAGTGGGTGCCTCGCTTGTCGGTGGGCGTTGGAATTCACCGGGCCTGGGTGTCATCTACGCCAGCCGCTCGTATGCCGGCGCGATGCTGGAATGTCTGGCCCATGCCGGCATCGGACGGGTGCCGCGCACCCATGTAGCAGTCGAGATTGCCATCGCGGAGGCGCTCGCCGTCGAGCGACACGACGAGAGCAGCCTGCCCGCTGGTTGGGATCATGCGGATCTGCGGGTGGCCAGAGCCTTTGGCGGCGCCTGGATTCGCGAACTGCGAACAGCGGTGCTGGTCGTACCTTCGGTGGTGGCACGCAGGGAAGGCAACGTTCTCATCAATCCCCAGCATCCTGATTTCAGCGGCATCATCGCCGGCGCACCGGAACCGGTGGTCTGGGATGCTCGGTTGTTCGCCCCGCACTGACTCTTGGCGTCGTGCGTGGCGGGGCAGGGCGCATTGAGTCAGAGCCGCGCCGCTGCCCACCACCAAAGATCACCACTCGCGATGCCCTGAAGCCGCCCTTCGTGGCGGGCTCTTGACGGCCATCAAGAGTCGTTCATCACCGGCTGCTTTATAAGCGCCTGCGTGGTCGAAGGCGCTCTTCGATGTCTCCGCAGCGGCCGGTAGGCATGGTCGGTGCGGTACGGTCCCTGATCGGTCGCGGTCTGGTGCGAAACCGGGCCGCCCCTCAATGGCCCCCTTCAGCGGGTGCCGGGTCGCTGAGAATGCTCGAGAACTTTCGGCGGTAGGCGGCGGGCGTCAGGCCGACCTCGCGCTTGAACAAACGGCGAAAGAAGGTCGGATCCTCGTAGCCGACCTGTTAGGCCACTTCGTCGATGCCACCGGCATCTCGCTCGATGGTCCGCTTGGCCTTCTCGACCCGAACCGCGTGCACGTAGTCCATCGGCAGATGGCCGGTCGCGGCGCGAAACCGCCGCGTGAACGTGCGCCGGGTGAGCCCGGCGCGCTGGGTCATGGCCTCCACCGGATTGGCCTGGGCATAGTGCTCGGCGATCCACTCCTGGCTGAGCTTGATGGCCTGGTCTTCCTCCTGGATCTTCATCCCCATGTCGGCGAAGGGCAGCTGGCCGTCTTCATGGCCCGATAGCAGGTAGACCTTGGCCGTCTGCAGCGCATGCTCCGGGCTGCAATAGCGGCTGATCAGCCGCAGCGCCAGTTCCTGCCACGCGGTGACCCCGCCCGCAGTGATCACGCCCTGCGCCTCGCTGTCCAGGCGCAGGATCGAGTCGGCGCAGTAGTTCACCTTGGGGTACTGCCGGCGGAATAGCTCGCGATAGGCCCAGTGCCCGGCGCACTGGCGTCCATCGAGCAGGCCCGCCTCGGCCAGCACGAGCGAGCCCGAACAGACCGACCCGATCAGCGCGCCCTGGGCGTGCATGCGCCGCAACCATGCGATCTCGGCACCGTAGCGCCCGCGCGGCGCTGTGTCGATTGGCGTGTACATGTCGCAGACCACCGCCGCGTCGACGCGGTCGAGTTCGCCGATCGCCGCGTGGGGCTCGATCAGGATGTTGCCGAAGCAGCGGAAGGGCTGGGCGTCGGCGGCCACGATCCGGATGTCGAGCAGCGGCTCGCCCACGGGGCGGCCCGTCATGTCGGCGTAACCCGCGCCGACGGAAGCCAGCACGTCGTAGAGACCGAAGAGCACCGAGGGCGTCGTCTCCGGTGCGGCGAGCAGGGCGATCTTCGGCTTCATGTTCTACCTCATTGTTTCAGCCCGCCTGACGGATGTTGGCGCATTTGACCCGATCCTGGACCAATCGGCTCTTCTCGTCTTCCATGGTCAAGGCTACGGTTCACCACACGGCGACTTCGCCCACTGCAGGAGGACGCTCGATGAACAACCCCTTGGACCGGCAGCACCGCTGCTGCTTCGCCACCGTGATCGCTGCCCTTGTCCTTGTCACCGCCTGCGGTGGCGGAGGCGACGATGGCCGTGTATCCGCCGCGGACACCCGTGCGACTGCGCTGAGCGCTGCAAGCAACACTGGCAAGAAGTCCCAGGGCTTCGTCGTCGTCTCGGCCTACGTGACCGGCCTCACCAGCCCTCGTGGTCTGGCCTTCGGTCCGGACGGAGATCTCTATGTGGCGGAAGCCGGCACGGGCGGCCCGCTGGTCCCGCTGGGCACGGCCGACTGCCCGACCCACATCAACATCTACAGCCCCTACACCGCCGGCTACAGCGGCCGCGTGCTGCGGGTGAGGCCTGACGGCAGCAAGCAGACGGTCGCCGACCGCTTGCCCAGCATGACCGACGCGTATGGTGGCAACTATGGCCCCACCGATCTGGCCTTCGTCAACGGCACGTTGTACGTGTTGATCGAAATGGGCGGTTGTTCACACGGACTGCCCGGCAGCAACGCCGCGATCCTCCGCATCAACCCGGACGGCTCGTCGACCCAGGTCGCCAACCTCAGCGCCTGGCTGGCAGCCAACCCACCGCACTTCATCAAGGACACGAACCCGGCCACCACAGACCTCGAGCCCGGCGGCGTTTTCCACTCGATGATCAAGCACCAAAACGAGCTGTACGTGGTCGAAACGAACCGCGGCATGTTGGTGAAGGTCAACCCGGCGACCGGCGCCATCGGCCTGGCCTACGACATGTCGCGCGACAACAAGGAACACAACCCGATCGTGATGACGCAGCGTCGCGGCAAGTTCTATGTCGGCACCTTTGGCGAAGACGGTGGACCGTCCGAGCTTGCGGTGTTCAAGGCAGGCTTTTCGGGCTACACGCTGCCATTCAAGTCGCGCAACCCGATCGTCGGGCTGGCGTGGCGTCGCGACAGCCTGTACGCCGTCGAGATCTTCCCGCACGACGAGGCGTGGACGCCGGACAACGCGAATCTGGTGTCGTTCAATCCGGCGACGGGCCAGCGCATGGAGCTTGCCGTCAAGTTCGCCAGCCTGCCCAACGGGCTGGTGGTCGGGCCCGATGGGGCGCTCTACACATCGAACCTCACCCTCAGCGCGACGCCTGGGGATGGCAGCATCCTGCGCATCGAGCTGCCGCGTGACGATGCAACTGAGACAGACACAGAAGGCGATCGATGAACATGGCCACAAGACTCGCGACGCTCCGGTCCCAGCTGTCGGGTGACCTGCTCGCGCCAGGGGACGATGGCTACGACGCTGTCCGATCGGTCTGGAACGGCATGATCGACCGTCGACCCTTGGCCATCAGCCGCTGCAAGTCGGTGGAGGACGTGATCGCGTCGGTTCGCTTCGCCGGCCAACAGGGGCTGCCGGTGTCGATCCGCGGTGGCGGTCACAACGTGGCCGGCCACGCCGTCTGCGATGGCGGGCTCATGATCGATTTGTCGCCGATGCGGGGCGTCCGTGTCAGCCCGGACACGCGGTCGGCGTCCGTTCAGGGGGGCGCCCTCTGGGCCGACGTCGACGCTGCCAGTCAGGCGCATGGGCTGGCAACCCCGGGAGGTCTGATCTCCGAGACCGGTGTGGCGGGCCTGACGCTCAGCGGTGGCGTCGGCTGGCTGCGCAGCGCGCACGGGCTTTCGATCGACAACCTTCTGGCGGTCGACATCGTCACGGCGGATGGCACGCTGAGCCGGGCGAGTCCGACGGAACATGCCGATCTGTTCTGGGCCCTGCGCGGCGGCGGCAACTTTGGCGTGGACGTGAACTTCGAGTTCAAGCTGCACCCCGTTGGACCGACGGTGATGTTCGCAGCACCCATTTATCCCTTGTCGGCCGGTGCCGGGCCGATCCGGTTCTGGCGCGACTTTCTGGCAGACAAGAGCGACGTGGTCGGATCGCTGTGCGAGTTCTCCACAATCTCCGCCAGCGCAGACTATCCGCAGGCGTTCTGGGGCACCCGGTGCTACACGCTGGGTGCCGTCTATGCCGGTGATGCGGCCGACGGCGAGCGTCTGTTGCAGCCGCTGCGGGAACTGGGCCCGATGGTCGCCGACTTCTCCGGCCAGATGCCCTACTGCGCTGTGCAGAAGCTCTTCGACCCCTTGTATCCGGCGGGTGAGTTCCGCTGCTACTGGAAAAGCCACCTGCTGTCGCAGTTGACCGACGAGGCAATCGACGAGGCCATCGAAAACGCTGCCGCATCGCCGTCCGACAAATCCATCAGCTCGCTGTGGAACTTTGGCGGCGCCACGGCAGCCGTGCCGGCCGATGCCACGGCATTCGGAGACCGATCGTTCGGCTGGATGTACTCGCTCGATTCGGTCTGGCGTGATGCGGCGGACGACGAAGCCATCATGGGCTGGACCCGCAGGGCCTGGAACCGGGCCCGAAGTCACGCGCACGAGGGGCGTCTGTACCTGAACTTTGCGGGGCAGGACGCAGACAGCGATGAGCTGACCCGCAGCACCTTCGGCAAGAACTACAGCCGGCTGGCACAAGTCAAGAAGCGCTACGACCCCAGCAATATGTTTCGCTTCAATCAGAACATCCAGCCCGGCTGATCGGTCTGCCTCGATGCGCCCGAAGCGGATGTAGCAGGGGCGCCAAATTCTCCACATTAAAAGAGAAAGGGCATGTCGAAGTCGAATACGGACATCTGGAGCAATCTTCTGACGGGTTCGTCGAATGTTCCAACTGCTTGAACCGCCCTCTGCAGACCCGGCCTGTGGCTGGTTTGGGGACTGCAGGGTAAAACCCGTTGCTACTCGATCAGGCCGCGCCCGTCGAGTGGTGTGTCACGTCGCCAAATCAATTGGCGTCTCGCGCTTTTCAACCCGGAGATTTACCATGCGACCCCACGCTCTCATGTTCCTTGGCCTCATCGTCGGTTGCACCGCCAGCGCTAACTGCTACGCGGTAAATGTCACGCTGCTGCCGCGAATTCCCAACTTGCCAGCCACCCTTGGTTCGGGCGGCGGGCAGACCGGCGCAACTCTCGGCACGTCCGTGCAAGGGTCGATCACAATCTCCGACCCTGAACCGAACCCTGGCATCCAAACAGCCTTCGATGCCTATTCGACGCCCCTTGGCTACGTCTACGGAGCCGACGAGAGAGAGAGTTCCGATGGCCGCGCTGTTGCGATCGGCACCACAGCAGGGTTCATCAACAGTAAAGCCAATTCCAGTCCCGGGAAGCTCCGCGCCATCGCGGTCGCGGGCGGCGGCGGCGGGTCTATCACTGGGATAGCAACCGCCACCGCCTTGTTCGTTGACACCATCACAATAGTCACTGGCGACGAATATGCG